>JBDRIN010000031.1:0-5200 GCA_043815805.1 archaeon
CGTTGGGGGCATAGAATCAACAGCAAAAGAAATAATTGCTGATTCGTTCATCTCATTGCCACTGCCATCACTGCATCGTATATAATATGTATGGCTCCCGTCAGGAACTGTTATGGACTTGTTGTGAACAACGCCGTAGTCATCAAAGTTGCTAGACATGCTGCTGTAAGCGACATCATTACCATCGTATTTACAGTTCGCGTTTTCATCTGTAATCACTTCTAAGACGACATCCCCCGAAGTCACTGTACCTGAAGGTCCAGAGCTGATCACTGTTGGGGACGTTGTATCGTTTCCTACTGCAAGTACACTGCCTATGTTTACTGTGGCAGCTAGGACTATGAATGAAACTAGGAAAACAAGCAGGGCTATCCTGCTTCTTGTTTGCTCGTTTCTGTTCTGTTTGTTTGTTTTGTGAACCATTGTCGGTTTCGTTTTTTCGCTTCGTGGTTTGTGAACTGAGGACTATGGCTCTGTTCTGAAGGACCGCGCAAGGTTGTAAGGGGTTTACAACGCTTTCTTGAGTTTTTCGATCATGCTCTTGTCACTGTTTATAGCTGTCTCTATTGCATGTTCTAGGTACTCGTTTAGGGTTATGTCCTTCAGAACAGAGATAACTTTCGCTTTGGTATGAACCTCATCTTTAAGCTTTATGTTAACTCTTTTCAATTTTGCACCGTGTATCGCTTTGTCGATTGCTTTGTCGTTTTCTGTTTACGGATTATGTGTTTTTGCCCTGATAACAGATAAAATGCTTCAGTATACAAAAAAGTATACAATATGACTTTTATGATATCTCTGATTTATAAAGTTTACTGTTTTTAGACATATATACAGAAAAGTATATATTACACCAACATGATAGAAATGATAAAAGTCATGTTTATGACTTCTAGAATTTTAAGACGAGAAAACTAGAAAAATAAAAAATTAGCTTGAAGGCTTGGGAGATGCTGTTGGAACTGCATTAGGGACTGTATTTGCTGCCACTCCAGCACCCTGCGCAGCCACTGGCGCTTTGACAGGGGCTTTCTTGAGGTCTCCCTTTTTGGCCTCCGGCAGCTCATCCAGGAATTTGCCCTCTGAATCTCCGCCCTTTTCCTTTCCTTTCCCTCCATTAGATTTTTCCTTCTTTTCATACTTCTCAGGGTGCTCAATCTCATCAAGCTCGTCATAGAGGTGCTGCTTCTCCTCATAATGAGTGTAAAGGACCTTCAGAGCGTTGAATATCGCCTTAAGTCTTGGCTCTTTTGTAAGAACTGCCAAGAACTTCTTGTTGGTTTCAAGATCAGAAATGCTTATACAAAGGTCTCGCTCGACGCTGAAAGGGTTCTTCTGCTGGCGATAATTATCATACAAGACAAGCAGGCTCTTATAGATCCTCCTAATCTCAGGATACTGGTCCATAATCTGCTTGAACTTTGCATCCTCAGATAAGGAATGGATGTTCTTGGCGATGCCTTCCTCCATCTCAACAAGATTCTCATTCTCTATATCTATAAGCTGCATGATGTTCTTATAATGCTGGCCGAGCAGTTTCTCGTATTTCTCCTCTTTGTATTCTTCTGTATATTCAAAGAACTTCATGATCCGATGTATCACTACAGGAGATATTACAAGCAAGGCAAACAAGAGCCACAGATACTTTATATTGTCATCCCTGCAGATTCCAAAGTAATAATAATATACCAGCAAAAAGATGGTCAAGACTGCCAAGGTTATGATAAACAAGTACATCCTTCTCTTGACGCCAAGATAAAGCTTGGCTTTCTCAAGGTCAGCTGTCGCCTTATCTGCCTTTATCTTCTTTATCTTGTTCTGGGCATACACAACCCTCACAAAAATAGAACCTAGGACTATAGCCAAGAACATCAAGAGATAGGGGTTCAGAGGATCTATGACCCTCTCGCATATCCTTCCAGGATACTCGACAACAGGGAATCTCTTTGAAGGAGTCTCTAGCTCCTGCTCTCTTGGCTTCGGAACTGGACAAGGGCCGCAAGAGCCGCCGCAATCAACGCCTATCTCGTCAAAGTTCTTGATGCCGTCAAAGCAATGCGCCAAGTAATCGCAGTCTCTTACTTCTTCAGGCTTGTCTCTCTCATTCAAGCATTCGTTGGAATCATAACATTCTCTATATTGAGTGTTATTAGGAAGGCAAGACCCCCATTCATTGCATATCCAAAGCGGCCTACAAGGAGTGGTTGAACCGCTACCCTCACCAGCAGGTGGAGCTCTTGTAGCTCCGGAACTGCCACCACTAGTGCCTCCATCGCCGATTGTAGGACAAATTCCACAATCTCCAGGACAAGAGGCGCATGTCTCGACAAGATCGCAGTAGTCGTCACCGCACACTATCTCAGGAACAACCATATCAACCCTTCGAAAAGTTCCAGAACTCCAGGTATACAAACCATTTATAGTTGAATTAAAGTTGCTTACAGTAAAACGTATAGTCTCCCCAGTGACAGCACCTTCATCTCCAGGAGTATCTGGATCGTCGCCAGTGCAGGTTAATGTGCCATAGACTCCTGGGTTTATGACAGTGAATCTTCCACAGAGGGCACCGCTTGAATCATAGGCACGGACAACCCTGCCGATAGTGACATTGGTATTGAAGAAACGGATCGTGCCATAGAACTCAGTGGGCTTGGGAGGTATCGCAGATACACAGCTCACGCTGATTAAAATCATTATAGCAATAATCCACAATTTCACATACTTCCTATTATATTTTACCAAAATAACACCCATGTATCATTATCTGTGGCATTGATCCAATATCCTTCGTAAGGAACAGTAAGGTTGAAATCTGAACTGGCAGGGTCATTAGGATAATAATAAAGATAAGAGCCAGAAGACTCATCATAGATAGCAACCAAGTTATAACTGCCGTTCAGCGAGCTGAAAGCATCGCTTGCATTCTTTGTGTTGCCGCTGGGATAACCCTCAAGGCTCCAGCCAGGTTCAAGAGGTATGCTGTTCTGCAAGGCTTTGATGCCTGAATAATTATACCTCGAAGCAGAATTCATGTAGATCCAATACCCCTGATTCCTGCTCATCAATTCAAGATCCTGTATAGTCCAATCTGGAAGATTTGGGTTATAGCTCTTCCAAGGATCAGTCACTGCATTTGGAAAATAAGCGAAAATAGCATTATAATCCCCATCTATGGATGCTAGCGCAATGTCTCTGGGAATGCCTAAATGCAAGCAGAAAAAAGAGACAAGGTTCCACCCGCTGACTAAGTTAACATCGCAGCTTGAAATCTGGGATTCGGTTATGTTCAAAGTCACTGAGACAGTATCATTAGGGCCTCCGATAGCTTGGCCTGTTATGCCTACCATGAAATCAGGAGAGCTCTGTTGGATTATGAATAGCACAAAGACTCCTAAAGACAGGAAAATTATCGAAATCGCCAATACTTCATGGCCCTTATACTGTCCCTTATACCTTTCCATCTTATTCCATACGGTTCTGCAGTCTTTTCAGCCTCTTGCCGACTGTCTTTTTTGTCCATCCCTGAAGGAGCAGATATTGCAGTATGTCTTCTGCCTTATCTCCGCCGTAGAGAGAGCTCTCAAGGAAATCATCAAGCGCCCTTATCTTGGGATCCGGCGATTTTCTATCCTTATAAGACACGAAAGCAAAGCTCTGTCCGATGATCATTATCACAGCCGCCAAGACAGAGACTATGATGACCTTGGACATATCAAGTCTGAAAGATTCCATCCCGAACAGGCCTCCAGTGCCAGAGACAGTAGCATTGGCTATGGTCTCGTTGCCGCTTATGGCAAACGCGGTTATATTCGCCGGTTCCTGCAAGTATAGGAAGGCGAAAGCGAAGAACAACCCAAAGGCAAAGATAGTCATGAGCGCAAAGCTCTTCTTATTGTCGATGGGTTTTATATGGAAAGGGAAACGTCTTTGTTTCTCTTTTATCTCTTCCAACGCCTTGTCTAAGGAGTTGTCTAAAGTTTCTGTAGAAAAACTATCTGTTGCACTATCAAATGTGCTGTCGGTTGTGGTTTTCAAATCATCTGGGTTTTCCATTTTAACTGCCTCCGTATGTATTGTTTTTATATTTTTATCTTCATTTTTTACAAATCAGCTTCACTCTCTTCCTTGCTAACTTCTCCGGCCAATTGCTCTTGACAAGTTTTTTTACTACGGTCTCCAGATTATTACCGTGGAGCAAGGACTTTCTGATGTACTCGTCAAGATCCTTAAGATGAATATCCATCATTTTTCTTTTCTTGAATGAACGGAAAGCCATGAACTGGCCTAGGATCATAACAGCTAACGCTATGAGCGATCCTATTATCAAGTTGGGCAATTCCATCCTGAACTCGTAAGGCATCTGCTCTTTAGGAGGTATGCTCTCGTTGAAAGCAGTGATATTCGAAGACTCATTGATAGAAACGTTATATGTTCCGTTCTCAAGCCCTTCTGAGATTTCGCAATCTTTCTCAAGAATGGGCATGGACTCGTTGGTGCTGCAATTGTTGAGGTCTTCGCATCTCCTCAATTGGATCCCGTCGAAGCAGGGGAACCAGTTGCTGCAGGTCCAGTTCTCGAGGCATGGAAGTATCGGTACTCCGCCGCCGCTGCTTCCTCCACCGCCACCTCCATCATTGTTGGAACAGGTAGGATCTGTGGTGTCACAGTCCTCATCAACACTATTGCCGCAATAAGATTGGCCTCCGGGATGGATATGCTCTGCCACATTCCCATCTGAATCTGTGTCTAGCTGAGAGATCTGGGAAGCAGTGTACTGAGTTAGGTCATCATTATGATCATCGTCGCAATCTACAGGGCCACAACCATCTCCTGAACCGTTATACCTATCTCCATCCATGTCTATGCAGTCATCGCCCATAGTGTGGTTGATCCAATACCAGATTGTATCGTATATGGAGCCGTTGATAAGGAAAATATACTCGACGCGGTTAGAGTATGCATTCTTATCGACTGGAACTTCCCGTCCAGTAGGCTGGCCTGTGTTGTCAAGAGGGAACACTACAAGATCTTCTGATCTCCTGTCCATGATTAAGGTGACCTGGGCGTTGACAGGCTCTATCATGGTAGTCCCTGTTGTGAAATTCAAGACTGTCTCATTATGGTTCCAATAAGAACCGTTGTTAGTGGCCTGTCTTAGTCCAGATAGCAATAGGATCTCGGAAACCGATATGTTGCCGTC
>JBDRIN010000032.1:0-10973 GCA_043815805.1 archaeon
AAGCCGAATCCCCTAATTGTAAGAGCGCTTTTTGACTTATATAAGCATCAGACCAAGAGTTCTGGAGGCAGAGTCCCTAAACGACCCCGAATAGATGTTGTGGGAAACTCATATGTTCTTGATGTGGTCTCGGCCAATCTAGCCAAGAAACTGCTGGGTGATGAAGCAGAGGTCAGGGCGCTACTTGTAAACCAGTTTCCCAGGAATTCTGATATGGATGGGCAAGTGACCTGTCTGAGGTATATTGACCATGTTTTAGGCCCAATAATGAATAGCCTCGGAAGTGTCACTATTCGATAGTTTTAAATATGGGGGGTTTGTTTTTGAGCTTACTATGGTTATTGTAGCGCCAGAAACAGATAGTTCAATTGTAACACCTGATAAGAGGATTGTTTTACCTATGGGTGTGCCGGCTTTTACAGGAACTTCTCTAAGACGGCCAGCAATATATTATTCTGCCTATGATCTTTGGAAAACAGGCACGACCGTTGCGTTATCTGCTTGGGACATTCTTGTGGATGCGGTTATTAAGGGAGATATCAATTCAGGATATCTGAGTGCACTCAGCTACCTTGTTGACTACCAGTTAGATTCATTATCTGATCTGGAAGCTATAGTTGCTGATCCATATACAAGACCAGACATCATACTTATGGATAATGATCTTACTCTTGTTGATTACAGAACTACGGGCAGAGAGCCTAAGCACGAAAAGACTGTGGCAAAAATAGCAGATATAACTGAAGTTGTTTCATTCACACCTTATGCAGGCATGTTCAGGATTGCAGGAGCTTATCCTGAGCTTGGGGTAAGCAAATTGCTCAGATTTCCTGATGGCCATGATTCTAAACATCTTGTGAGATTCTTTAATGAGCATCTTATTGCTTTGAGATATCATCCGGAATACTTGGAAGGAACCAGATTGGTTGATGATACAGAGAATATATTCCATCCGGGAGGGAAAAATAAACAGCACATTCGTGATGTCTATGAAAAACCAGATCCCTCGGTTATCGAAGCAATAATAGAATTCTATAGGCAGTACAAAGGGCTTTCCAGAGATAAACGACCCAAAATTTTAGTTGTTGGAGATCTCTATGCCACAGATGGGATGTTTGCCCAGTCTGCTGCAGATAGATATGGTATGGAAGTAGAGATGCAATTTGCACAGGTTAACCCGTTCAGATTTGAAAGCAAAGGCGTCTGGAAAAAGAACATTTTACTTTCACCACTAAGACGTTTTGATATAGGCCTAGGTCATCAATTGAGTCGTAGGGCTGCAAGACAAAGGGATCTTTATGAGCAGGTCACTGGTGAGAAATACGAGAGACACACCAAGGTAGAACGAGGCTTGTTGATTGGATCTTCAGCTTTAGCCAAGTCCCAATCCGCTGATGACTATCGCTGAGTCAAATTCTGTCAGGTCATCATAGGTCTGTCCTGTTCCTAAGTACAAAATGGGTTTTCCAGTCACATAGCTGACTGAGATGGCGGCTCCGCCTTTTTCATCTACGTCTGCCTTTGCAAGAATTATCGCGTCTATGCCAATCTCTTTGTTATATGTCTTTGCTTGCTCAACGCAGTCATTTCCGGTGATGCTTTCACCTACAAAGATCTTCATGTCTGGCTTGTTGACTTTGATAAGCTTCTTGAGTTCGTTCATCAAGTTTTGGTTAGCATGCAGTCTTCCTGCAGTATCTATCAAAACGACATCTATGCCTTTGGCTTTGGCATGCTTCACTGCATCAAATGCGACGGCGGCAGGGTCAGAACCATAATCATGTTTGATCATCTTGACGCCTAGCTTGTTGGCGTGCTCTTCTAACTGTTGTATTGCTGCTGCTCTGAAAGTGTCTGCTGCTGCAAAGACAACTGTGAGACCTTGCTTCATCAAAAGATGTGCTAGTTTTGCCAGGCTGGTTGTCTTTCCAGAGCCGTTGACTCCGATGAATGCGATGACATAAGGCTTTTTTTTCTTGATCTGTTTATAAAGGTCGATCTTTTCTGTATCAAAAAGCTCTTCAACAGAATTCTTCAATGTTTTCTGGATGATCTCCTCTATCTTGCCTCTCTTCAGTTTGTCTGAGGTCAATTCTTTTCTCATATCGTCTTTGATCTTCTCTATGACCTCAACAGCGACGTTGTTCTCCATAAGTACGACTTCCAGGTCCCAGAAGATAGAGTTGAACTTATCATCAGAAATCTTGACTTTGGTGAATGTCTCGCCCACTTTCTTGAAGAGGCCCTTCTTTAGTTTTTCTTCTTTTACTTCAGATTTTTCTTTCTCTTCTTTGACTTCTTCTGCCTTAGGTTCTTCGACTTCCTCTTTCTTCTTGAACAGCTTCTTGAAGAAACCCTTTCTTTCCTTTTCTTCATTTACTTCGATTTCTTCTTCCTTCACTTCTTCAACAGGTTCTTTTTCCTTAACTTTATCTTCAATAACTTCTTCTTCAGGTTCCGGAGATGGTTCCGGCTCTTTTGCCGCCTCTGGCGGAGCTTCTTTTTTCTCTTCTTTTATTTCTTTTTTCTTTGGCTCTTCGGCAGGTTTCTCTACAGGTGTTTCTTCTTTCTTAGGTTCTTCCTTGGGATTTTCAGCAGGTTTCTCTACTTTTTTCTTCTCTTTCTTTGGTTCTTTTTTCTCTTCCTTCTTTGGTTTCTCTTTCGGCTTCTCTTCTTTAATATTTTCTTCTTTCTCTTCAACTATCTCTTCTACGTCTTCTTCTACTTCCTTCTTGAACTTAGAAAGAGCTTTTCCCAGCTTATCTTTTAAGAATTTAAACATTTTACTTTTCCATCTCTGACTGCAATTTTTGGGCTTTTTCAGCAAGTCCTTGGAACTGGATTATGGCATCGTTATGTATCCTCATGACCTCTTCGACATGCTTGTCGAGCATCTTTACAGACTGGTCAATAGACTTCTCAACGACTACATCGCTGCCGACGTTTATCTTCAAGGTTTTGCTGTCCTTGAGCTCTGCCGTAGCGAACATACCGTTGGCGACTGGCACCAATATCTCATCTCCTGCTTTCAAGCTCCCGAAGTCCTTTAGGCTTGCCTGGACATTCTGGACCTCTTCCATTTGCTGCTCCATAGTCTGGATCTGCTGCTGCATCTGCTCCAATTGATAGCTGATTACCTGCAATTCCATCATCTTTTCTTTATCCATTTTTTCACCTTGATATTGAATATGTTCAAGAAATAATTGCTGCTTTATAAAGAATATGGTTTTATCCTTCTGCTTTCAACTGTGCTAAATCAGACTCTTCCAGAGGGCCTTTCTTCAATAGACTGATCATAATATCTCCAAAATGCTTCTTCTGTTTCATGTCGACACGTCTCTGGGTGTCAAGATGGAGCAGGGGAATGAATGTATAGACTTTGTCTTCTTTTGAATTGGAGGGAATTATCTGTTCAAAGCTTAGGGTGCCTTGGTTCTTGGAGAAGAATGTTAGTATCTTTTGATAGACATCCTTCATTATCAAGGACATGTCTTTTTTCTTGTCAGGCAATTCAACAATAACATTGGGAGTTATGAAGTTCCTTCTCCTGTTCTCTACTTCCAAGGCTTGCTCCAGAGCACTAACCAAATCATAGACAGAGACTTTTCTTTTTCTTGGTTGTGGCGTTTTCGGAACCAATCTTGGGCCTTTTTTACGTGTCGGATTAGAAAGCTGGTCGTCAAGATCCTCCAGCAGATCAATTGGATCTTCCTCTGCTGCCATCAAGTTGTCTAGCGCCACGATGCCTTTTTCTAAGAGATGTTTTGATTTTATCTTCAATAACATGGCTGATGCCAAAACAATCTTGCCTGATATCCTGAAATTCATCTCTTTGAGCTGCTTAAGCATCTCTATAAACTTATGTGATATAATAGAGACATCTATGTCCCAGGGGTCCATCTCTTCAGAAGAGACCAAATCATAAATCATGGTCTGCCAAGTAAGCTCGTCTTCATTGAATAGAAGGTTGAATACTCTCCCTTGAGCGTTATCTCCAAATTCCTTCACAAAATCCATAGTATATCAATCCCTATACTGGTATATAAACTTATCGGTTTTTTATGAACAAAATGGGCCCGCCCGGACTCGAACCGGGGACCTTCGCCGTACTCAGCAAGCAAGCTTTCTGGTCGCCCAAGGCAAGCTTGTGCATGTAAGGGCAACGTCATAGCCACTAGACTACGGGCCCGCCATCTTGAAACTAATAACTTGTTTATATGTGTTTCTAAATTAAAAAACTTTATATACAGCAACTGCCCAGAAAAAGCATGTCCCTATTATATTATCAAGGCATTGTGAAGCTGGCGTCTATATTCATATTTGCTTTTGTGCTGGTGTATGCTTCCTTCTTTCTCAAGCGGACATATGCCCAAGGAAAGAAGAACCCCTGGATTTATCTGGTCATCTCAGCAGCACTTTTCCTGCTCTATCTCATATTCTCATACTTTGAACTCTTTGGAATGATAGAATGGCATGGCATAAGAGAGTTGTTTGAGTTCACCTTTGGAGCATTAGTACTTCTAGCATTTGCATGCCAGCACTACAACGTTGCCGTCTTGAAGGGGAATATAAAGAAAGCCAAAATAATAGTTGACCAAAAAAAGAAAAAGTTATAAATAGGTCATAGTTCTCATAAAAACAATCTGCGCCGATGGTTTAATGGTAGAATTGGAGCTTGCCAAGCTTTAGACCCGAGTTCGATTCTCGGTCGGCGCATATGGGCCCATAGCTCAGTCTGGTTAGAGCGCTGGTCTTATATGACCCGTATCGCGACAACAACAAAGCGATACGAGCTAAGTTAACCAGAGGTCCGGAGTTCAAACACTTTTTTGCGAAAGTGAAAAAGCTGGAAGTCTCCGTGGGCCCATCCTCATAATCAAAGTTATTTGGATTTGCCTGTCTCTACGAGAACAGGCCCATTCCTTTTCAAAATGATAGAAAGCTGGTTGTACGCGATAATAAGTGTAATAATAGTGAGCTTAGTTTCTTTGATAGGCCTTGCCACCATCTCAGTTAAGATGGAGAACTTAAGGAAAGTGCTCTTGTTCCTTGTGAGCTTTTCAGCAGGAGCACTTCTTGGAGGCGCCTTTATCCATCTACTGCCAGAGATAGCAGAAGAAGCTGGATTCGGATGGACTGCAGGGCTTTATGTATTAGTGGGGATTCTAGTGTTTTTTATCATAGAAAAGTTTGTGCATTGGCGACATTGCCACATCCCAACATGTAAGACTCATCCACATCATCTTGCCACAATGAATCTTGTCGGAGATGCATTGCATAATTTCATAGATGGGTTAGTGATTGCAGGAGCTTATGTCGTTAATGTGACTTTGGGGATAACAACCACTGTTGCTGTTCTTCTCCACGAGATCCCTCAGGAGATCGGAGACTTTGGAGTGCTATTGTACGCTGGCTATTCACGCAAAAAAGCATTGCTTTATAATTTTATGATAGCACTTACTGCTGTTATGGGAGCAATAATAGGCCTTGTATTGGCCAGCCAGTTTGCCAACATAACCCATTTCTTAATACCGTTCACGGCAGGAGGATTCATCTATATAGCAACCGCAGATTTTATACCTGAACTAAAGAAAGAAGTGGCTCCTTGGAAATCAGCACTACAACTCTTAGGCCTGGTTTTAGGAATAGGAATAATGCTGTTGCTCATCTTTCTATAATGCAAAAACATAAACCTTAAAAAGAGGATATTACTCCTTAGCAACATGCCCCTGTGGTGTAGTCTGGCCAATCATCTTGGATTTTCGATCCAAGGACCTGGGTTCGAATCCCGGCGGGGGCACTCATTATCATGAAATTGATCTTCAGCAGGAAATTCTTAGAGCATGACAATCCTTCTCATCCTGAGAATGCAGAGCGTTTGAAATTCTTTTTTGACCATGAAGAGACTGATGTTCCTAACGGCGAGAAGTACTTGGAGTTGGCACATACAAAAGAACACATAGAGAAAGTCAAGGATGCGTCTGAGACTGAAGCACGGTTAGATGGAGATACTTATACAAATACAAAAAGCTATGAAGCAGCCTGCTATGCTGTCGGTGCAACTATACTGGCTGCTGAACAGCAAGCCTTTGCGCTTGTAAGGCCTCCGGGGCATCATGCTTGCTCAGACAGAGCAATGGGCTTCTGCCTTTTCAACAATGTTGCGATTGCTGCAAAATATCTTGCAAAGCAAGGCAAAAAAGTCTTTATCTTTGACTTTGATATACATCATGGCAATGGAACAGAAGAGATAGTCTCTGGAGATGAGAAGATTTTTTATTTTTCTACACATCAGAGCCATTGTTATCCAGGAACTGGAACAGAAAACAGCAAAAACATAATTAACGTTCCTTTGCCCTTCGGGTGCGACGACGAGAAATACACTGCTGCCTTGGAAAAATTGAAGATGGCCTTGAATGAATTTGGGCCAGATATCGTTGCTGTCAGCGCAGGCTTTGACTCATATGAAAAAGACTTCTGCTACATGAATCCCGGAGCAGGCTTTAAACTGACAAAGAGAAGCTATGAACGGATCAAAGAGATAGTTTCTGAATATCCTTGTTTCTATGTCCTAGAAGGGGGATATAAGGCAGAAAGCATTAAGGAGGGGGTTGGGGTGTTTGTTTAATTTTTTAGAAAACTATATAAAGAGAACTGAAAAACCACTTAAAAGATGAAAAGAAGTTCAAGACGCTGGAAAAAGAAAGGTCAGATGCGCTGGAAATGGCAGCGTAAGCGAATGAAGAAAGAGAAGCGTAAGAGAATGCAGAAATAGTTCTAGTTCTATTGTATTACAAGAAGCATTTAAGAAGCATTTTATTGTATCATTTCCACTTGAGATATCTACCGTCTTTCTTGGCGTAGACCAGGAACCAGATGAACAGCACAAAGAAGACTGCATCTATTATAGCGAACCATAGGAAAGCTATGTTGGCAACTCCGGTGAAATAGAAATAAGCTGTCAAGGCGCTGTATACTGCTTTGTAGACTATGCCCAGCTTTACTAGGTCAATGTTCCGATATAGATTCTTATAGACCAAATAATAGCCGATGCCCATAGCGATCACAAAAGCAGCTGCCATTTGGAGATAGCTCGGATAAGTAGGAAGTGTGATGTTAAGCACTGTGTATATTGGCACATAAAAGAAGAAGAACAGGATGCCTAGAATAAAGTCATAGATCCCTGCAATCAAGAACATAACTTTGAAAAGACCGTCTTTATTTCCTACCATGAAACGTTTATAGGATAACTAATATTTAAATGTTGCTGAATTACAAAGAATAAGTCGCTTCTATCTCGAAGTTGTCTTTGAAATCAGGGTCCATTGAAAGATTTACTGGTTTAATTTGTCTTACTCCCTGATCTTCGATTCTAGCTCTGTCTAATGCATTATAACTTCCGGGTTTAACAATAGAGATGGCTGGAGAGCCAATTCTTCCAAGCTCTTGCTGCATTCTTCTATACACTGGGTTTCTTGTTTTCAGTTCATCGTCGATACATCTCAATAAATCTCTGGCCCTTGTTTCATCAAGAGGAGATGATGGTTCTATCATGAATTCGTATCTCGGTGTGGTTGCATCAACATTTGGGACGACTGTGAAAGAGACTAGGGGGATTCTCTGTCTCTCGCTAGCTTTCTTTACTGAGCTTACTAACACACTTTCAGTTGTATACTCATCAGCAATAGAAAATCCTCTGTTTCTTCGGTCTACAAATTCGACGACAGGCAGATTTTCATAAAAATCGACAACTCTTACAATATCTCCTATATCATATCTGTACAGGCCTTCTTGGGTCGTCATCAAAACAGAGTACTCCTTCCCTGATTCTACTTCTCCCAGAGTTATGGGGTCTCCCATATTGCCATCATCCATTTCCATAAACTCAAAAAAGTTAGAACCTGCAGCAATGACCCCTTTCGCTCCCTGGTCAGATAGACAGATTGAAACTCTTCCTTCACTGCTATAGATGCCTGGATCTCTTATCGAAACTTCAGGGCCAACAAACTCTTGGACTCGATCTAAGTAGAATCTGGCAAAGCCGCCTTTGATGTAATTCAACACTTTGAGGTTTGGCCAGTAGTTAGAAGGAGTGAATTCAGCAAGTGCCGCTAATTCTCTACCTCTCTGCCGGTTTCCGCCATTAAAAATTTCTTTTATTAATCTGTCTCTATTCTTTTGAATATGGTCAAACAATAACAAGACTTCTATCGGAGAAGAGAGTGCTAATTGACTCACATCTGCCTCTAATCCTGCTCTTGCAAGGGTATGCATTTTCTTATCAAAGTCTTTAATATTGCAAACATCTGGAGGAACGACCATTCTTCTTCGCGCATACCAAGGACTTTTACTTGATATATATCCGACTATTGTGCCATAAGGTATTCCTCCTTCTGTTCTTCCATCCAAACTGCGCCCTGTGAGAGCAAGAAGTTTTCCATTAAGCATCTCTGGAGTTTCTCTTAAAGCGAAATTCAACCAAATAGTGTATTCTTCCTTAAAAGCACCGAATCTTCTGTTGGTGATTGGAATGAATTTAGGAGTGTTTGTAGAACCGCTTGTGGTAGAGAAGAATACATGATCTCTGGCACACAATATGTTGGTTTCTCCAAGCTTCATTCGTTCTATTCTGCTTTCTATGTCTTCATATTCCACAACAGGCATAGCTCTCTGAAACTTAGGAATGCTGTTTATTCTTCTGAATCCCTGGTCTTGACCGTATTCTGTATTTCTGTTCTCTCTTAGAATACTCCTTAATACTCTCTCCTGTGCTCCTTCTGGATTGCGGGAAATCTCTTCAAACTCGTCCATTAATGACCCACTTAGTTTTTGAATCAGTTTAATTACTCTTTGAGTTCTGCGGGTGCCGTCTGCCATGTTGGTATATTAACCATGCTATTTATATATTTTTTGGTTTATACCACTATTAAGTGACTACAAAAACGAAACATTTATAAAGTGCAAACTCCAATAAATAAGCACAATGGGATTGAGGAGAACCTTATTGCCGGTAGTCATAGTAGCAGCCCTAATGGCGGCAGGATGTGGTAGAGATACCTATGAAGAATCTCCTAAAGATCCCAATCCTGCCGTGCAGCCAACAGACAGGGTGCCTTCTGAAACTGATACCTTTGATTTGAGTCAGATAGTATATGCTCCAACAGATGATGAACTGCTTGGGTTCAGCACTTCAACAACTCTGTATGGGGGGCCGGGCTTTGTTGTTGCTGATACTGTTGGTGATACCACAATATATCGAGTCAACTATGGGGCAAATGTGGCAAAGCACGGCGAACCTTCACTTACAAGATTAGTCAATAGATTATCAGAGGATCTTAATACAAAGGATCAAGTAGCACAACGCTTATTAGATTATGTTACAACACACATCAAGTATGTTGAACATCAAGGTGATAAGACTGATGCGGCAGAAGTTTTAATTAATAAGGAAGGAGACTGCACAGACATGACTATACTTTATGCATCTCTTTTAGAACAAGCAGATATAGGGTATCTGATACTTAATTTAGAAGGCCATGCTCTTATTGCTGTTGAAGGAGACTTTGATAATCAGAATGGGTTAGGTTTTTCATGGGAGGGTACCAATTATTTTCTTGCTGAAACAACATCTGGAGGTTTTAGCATAGGCCAAACAAAACTTATTGATCCAATTGATTTAGATGACATTCAAGCATTCCAGAAGCCAGGACCGAACTCTGAAGTCTACGGTCGGTTCCCTCTTAGAGTACTAAAGTTCGGATATCCCTCGGAAGAATTTGTAGAAAACCAAAAAGCTTATAAATAACCCCCTTATCCATAACAAAACCAACGGCGAGAATCTAAATACTGATTCTTTACATATCCTCACCGACAAAAACCCTTGCGGTTTAAATTGTTATGTTCATACCTGAAACTTGTTTTAGGTATATTGGTAGGAATGCTATGTAACACAAACCCGACTATTACTTAAATTAAATAAATTACCAATAATTGCGACCAATTAATCAATACCCGTTGATCCTGCGGGAGATTGCTGCTATCGGGATTCGACTAAGCCATGCAAGTCTTCTAGCAATAGAGGCGAAAGGCTCAGTAACACGTCGTTAATCTGCCCTTGAGTCAGGGATAACCTTGGAAAACTAAGGCTAAACCCTGATAGGAAAAGAATTCTGGAATGAACCTTTTCTCAAACTCGTGCTCAAGGATGAGACGGCGGCTGATTAGGCTGTTGGTGGGGTAAAGGCCCACCAAACCGAAGATCAGTATGGGCCATGAAAGTGGTAGCCCAGAGAGGGACACTGAGATACTGGTCCCAGCCCTACGGGGTGCAGCAGGCGCGAAACCTTTACAATGCACGCAAGTGTGATAAGGGGATCCCGAGTGCTCATGTTAAACATGGGCTTTTGCTAAGAGTAAGAACCTTGGCGAATAAGTGGTGGGCAAGACTGGTGCCAGCCGCCGCGGTAACACCAGCGCCACAAGTGGCAATCACGATTATTGGGCCTAAAGCGTCCGTAGCCGGTTCGGTAAATCCTTTGTGAAATCGCCAGGCTTAACCTGGCGGCATGCAGGGGACACTGCCGAACTCGAGACCGGGAGGAGTCAGAAGTATTTTGGGGGGAGCGGTAAAATGCTATAATCCCCGAAGGACTACCTATGGCGAAGGCATCTGACTAGAACGGATCTGACGGTGAGGGACGAAAGCCAGGGGAGCGAACCGGATTAGATACGAGAAGTTTTGCTAACGAAAAACTTCTGGAATTAGCTCGTAAGTCCGCAACAATCTACTTTACGAGTTAAGGAACGAAGGAAATGAAAACTTACTCGCTAATTACCCGAGTAGTCCTGGCCGTAAACGCTGTGAGCTAGGTGTTGCATATTCTACATGAATGTGCAGTGTCGAAACGAAGGTGATAAGCTCACCGCCTGGGAAGTACGGTCGCAAGACTGAAACTTTAAGGAATTGGCGGGGG
>JBDRIN010000033.1:0-5995 GCA_043815805.1 archaeon
GCTGAAGAATCTCTCAATCTTAAAGGATGCCTCTATTGTATAATCTTCATCAAGCTTATGAGCCATCTCCGGATGCTCTGCTTTTATCTCCTCTAGAGTCTTCATAGCTCGCGCCATAGATATCTAGGATTAAAAGCAGTAATTTAAACTTTTCTATTCAGAAGTAGTTATTGCTTCTTTTTCTTCTTTATCTGCTTCGGCAACTCGTGGGCTGCCAAGGCATCCATATGTTCATCTGCAATGGGTGCCCTTGTCATGGTTATCATGCCTGCTATGAACATGATGATGAAGAACAAGGCCAATGTGAAGCCCCATGTGTGGCCAAAAGAATCATAGTATACAATAGAGACGATAAAGCCGATTATGGCTACGAGCATAAAACCGCTGCTCAAAGGATAATATTTGATGGGTTTTCCCATTGACTCACCTCTTTATCTATATTATATGGTGTTTTTTAAAAATGTTTCTATTTGAATTTGACAAACTTAAGCTTCGGAACTAATTTCTTGGCTTTTGCCAGCTTTTTCTCGAAGTCTTTCATGAATTTCTCCATGAGTTCGCAGGCGTGCTGCTTGTCTGGTCCGCACATCAGTTTGCCTGCTTTGCATTCTTTGTATATCCTCTGCAATTCTTTATCATCATCTATGAGATGCTGCTTGTATAGTTCAAAGATCATACATTTCTCTGGGATTCCGCCGAGTTTTTTCTGCTGCTCTATGGTATCTCTGCCGCCTGTGAGCGCTCTTTTCAGCTTTTTACAGGTCGCTTTGATGTCTTCAGGCAGCTCAATGACAGATTCTGGCCTTGACTTGGACATCTTTATGCTTCCGTCCAGTGAAGGTGTGTATTTATGATAGATAGAGCTTGGAGCAAAGAATTTCTTCTCTTTCATCCTAGAAACAATATCTCGTGTCAATCTGATATGCGGATCCTGGTCAATGCCCACAGGTATTATTCCTGGCATCCGCTCTTTGAACTGCGGATAAAGTATATCTCCTACTTGGGTGGTGGCTGCCATGATCCTGCCAGGGTCTGCAGAGCCATAGATGGCCTTGAATTCATTAAGTGTTATCTTCTTGGCTGCTTCATAAGCAAAGTGCACAACATCTCTGTTCTCTGACTGGAAGTAGAAGGTTGTCTTCTTAGGATCAAGTCCAAGAGCGATATAAGCGGGAATATGGAAGTTTAGAGCTCGCTTTTTCGCCTCTTCCAAAGAGACGCCTCTTGCGCAGGCTGACTCAAGGTCTGCAACAAGGACATATGCGTGTGCTCCCTGCTTCTGGAAATAAGCGATATTTTCCACGACCATCTTGTTGCCGAAGTGTATCTTGTCGTTGGTAGGCATGATACCAGAAAGCACATAGAACGGCTTCTTGTCCTTGATGCACTTGGCTATGATATTGAGATCCCTGCCTGCGAACACGACTCCCCGTTTCATGATCCTGTTAGGATTCGGAAAGCTAGCTACTTTGAACTCTTCCAGACCGAAGTCTTTTATGATCTTGGTATAATCCTCTACCAGTTCAGAGCCGTATGGGTCTATTATCTTTGTCATAGACGAGAATAAAGAGAAGGGGTATTTAAATGTTTTCTTAGAATGTGCTACAAAAACCAAAACCTTTAAATAATACATATTATTAACTAATACTAATTATTGTTTAGGGGTTGTAAGGTGCACGCTTTCAAACACACAAATCAACGGATGGAGATACTGGCTTTTTTGAAGCATAACAAGAGCCATCCTGGTGTGGAAGAGATATTCAAGGCAGTAAAGAAGAAGCTGCCGTACATCAGCAAAGCAACAGTATATCAAAACATCAAGTTCTTAGCCGGTGAAGGTTTGGTTCGGATCTTAGACGTCAACGGCGTCATGAGAGTCGAGCCAAACCTGCACCCCCATCATCACTGCATATGTAATTGCTGCGGGAAGGTTTCTGACTGCGATTGCAAGGAATTGACAGCGCAGGAGATGAAAGTGGCCAAAAAGATGAAGGATTTTCACGTTCAAGGTATAGACACACATTTTTACGGGGTTTGCTGCAATTGCGGAGAATCCTAAAGTATAAGGAGGTAGATTATATGACCAAGACAGAAGAAAACCTTAAAGCAGCCTTCGCAGGCGAGAGCCAGGCAAGGAACAAATACACATATTTTGCAGAGAAAGCCAAGGAAGAAGGGCTTCATTTCATCGCAAAGATATTTGAAGAGACCGCAGATAATGAGAGAGAGCATGCCAAGAAGCATTTTACCATGCTGAAAGGCATAGGAGATACAAAAGCCAACCTCAAAGCAGCCATGGAAGGCGAGGATCATGAGACCAAAAGCATGTATCCGGACTTTGCCAAGGAAGCTGAAGAAGACGGTGACAAGGCAGCAGCCGTATCCTTCAAGATGATCGGCAAGATAGAAGAGCAGCACAGGAATCGCTATAAAAAACTGCTTGAGATGCTTGAGAACGGCACTTTCTTCAAGCGAGACAAGCCGATAAGATGGAAGTGCTCGGTCTGCGGATTCATCCATGAAGGCACATCGCCCCCAGGAATATGCCCTGGATGCGGAAAGCCGCAGGGGTTCTATGGTCCTGAATGCTTCTGCCTATGTGAAGGCGAAGACGGGTGTACGTGTGGTTGTGGCTGCAACTAAGTGAATATTTTTTTATTTTACTTTTAAAATATAAAAAAAGAATTATTTGGCATAATCTAATGGGGTTCTGAAGACTAGGTAAATCAATGCTATAGCTACAGCATAATTGAAAAACGCTCCAGTCTCAAGTCCAAAACTAGGCAAAAGAACTGCCAATAGCAAGATAATCACAACAGCCCATAGAATGCTCTTTTTGAATACTTTTGATGTCATTTTTTCACCTCGGGGTATCTTATATGGACTGCCTATTTAAATATTTCCATCAGAATTTCTTTTGCCTTCTCTTTTTTCCGTGGAAAGCTAGCTATATTAATCTTTATGTGGAAGCAGTCGCCACAATCAGTTAGAGCATATTTCCCTTTCAAGAGTTTTGGTTTGTCCAAGCGAATGAAGAAATTAAGATGCTCATCAAGCCTGTTATCCTGCCGTAGAAGAAGCTCTTTCTGCGCTTTGTTCAGTTTAGCGTTTAGTTGCTTGAGAAAAGCGTTGATATGTCGGTCTTTCTCAAGGTCTGCTTCGTAGACTAGTATTTCCCTCTCATTGAAGCCATGCGTCTTCTGTTTCTTCAGTTTTATCTTTTCCTCTGCAAAGTCAAAAGGAAACAATTTTTGGAAGACTTTTCCTATTTTCTCGCAATTGTCTTCCGGCTTTGCAAATACTGTGACTTTTATGATGTTGCAGAGTTTCATTTT
Organism: archaeon; assembly: GCA_043815805.1. Lineage (GTDB taxonomy): Archaea > Nanobdellota > Nanobdellia > Woesearchaeales > JBDRIN01 > JBDRIN01. The sequence goes on from JBDRIN010000033.1 coordinate 3,336, forward strand.
TCAAACTTATCCAGGTATTTTTGCACGAATAATGCAGTATCAGGGCAGAGTAGGCCTTTTTTTATGTAGTCATTGAGTTCTTCCCTTTTTAGCCACTTGCCTTGCTCGCATTCTACAAAATCTACGTTTATATCTCCTTCATAGAATGCAAGATACACCTTTGCCTTGTAATTGTTATATTTGTCATGGCTGTCAAAGTCCATGACATAATCAACTTCAGCATCTATGCCGAGCTCTTCCTTGAGTTCTCTTAGGGCTCCCTGCTCATAGGTTTCACCTGGACGGACCATGCCGCCAGCGCTGATCACCCACAAGAGCGGATAGACAAGCTTGGTTTTTTTCCTCTGACTGGCATAAATCTGTCCTTCTGCATTCTTCAATATGATAAGGGCTGCCTTGTGCTTAAGGTTCTCTGCTCGGATCTCATCCCTAGAGACTATCTCCAGGACATTCATGTCATCGTCTATGACTTCTATCATCTCGGTCATGGAAATAGGTTAAGAACTACTAGTTATAAATATTACGAAAAAAAGAAAAGAAAAAAATTATTGTTCTTGAAGACGTGCATGCTCGCGTTGGACATACTCAGCCACATATTGAGCAGGATCCGTAATTCCGGTTGCATCTGCAACACGTTCTCTCATCGGCTTCACATTCCCTATCATAATGTTATCGATGAGCCATGGAGCAGTCCTTTGGTTAAATACAGAGCCTACTTGACTTTCCCAAGCTCCTGTTAAAGCCATCTGGTTCTCATGCGCAAAGTAATAACCAAAGTAATACGCCGGAATCTCTATCAGATGATGGACAGACACATAGTCTGAAGATGGTCCTAGATCTGTTGCTATTATGTCTGGCCTAATTAAGCTTTCAGCTTCAAATGCACTTTCTCTGGCATATTCCACTCCTTTAGTGTGCATTCCGAGCTCACCCAATGTGACTCCCGCTATGCTATAAAGCTGAGATATGACATGCAACAATTGCCATTTAGCAAAATGACGTGCGTCATCTTCAGACAACCCTAAATACTTATGAAGAGCTGATTTATCCAATGTTGCGTGTTCATGGAACGTTGATATAGTCTCTCTGCCTGGAACTGCATCTGTAAAGAAAATTCCTTGCCCGTGGTTCTCAACAGCCTCCCGCGCAAATTCATGATCTATTCCATGACCTAGTTCGTGAGGAAAGACAATATACCTTCTTCTAGGGTTTCCTTCAAAAATAACTGGCGCATAATACATCATATTCTTTCCTGTTGAGAAAGGCCCAAGGCTGAATGTTCCCGCACCTGGCGTCTTGCCTTTTCTATCTTCAATATCAAAATATACTCCTGCTTTTTTTGGATTATAGAAATCCCGAAGGAACGCCCGTTCATAACCTAAATCCTCAAGTATCTGCAAACCCAGGTCAAATAGTTCCCAAGGATCCTGTGGAACAGGAAGTTTAGTGAATGGGTCTTGCTGCGTATACAAGAATGCATAATCCCAAGGATTGATTGTTTCATCTGTCACAAGTTCCCTCACCAATTGGTTATAAACACCCCTCGTGCCTTCAATGAACGTTCTCATGACAGTACTTATGTGTTCTGCTGTGCCGACTTCCGCCACATGTGCGTTCAATTCAAAGAAGTTTTGGAATGGAGTGTCTGTTCCCGCAGTCACGTTTCTTGCCACTTCAGTAAGATGCGTGATTTCCGTATGAAGCATTTCTTCTATACCCTCTAAATTTCTCTTTCCCATATATATTTTCCTTCTTACATCAGCATCTTGCTCTGTCTGCAAAAGTTTTACAGCCTCTCCAAGTTCAATATCTCCGTGAGGACCCCCATCTATTTTTTTGGTCCTGAGTGCTGTCAAAGCTTCGTCTTTCAATCTTTCAAACTCTGCATTACTCGATACTGCATCATACAAACTTCTTCTTGAACGTAGATCCGCAGCTCGTAAATCTATAGGTGATGAAGCTAACTCACTAAAGCGGTCAATAAGTCTGGCATAATGACTGCCTGGTTTTCCTATTTCGGTCTTTCTTCTTCTTGCTTCATCAGCCAAGTCAGGCCTTACCGGATCCCTACCTCCTGTTTTATAGAAAGTATCTAAATCTGCCTCTTCTTCTGCCGCGCTTAGCTCTCGATCATAAAGCTCCAGCCAACTTCTGACATCATCAATACCCATCTGCTCTACCGGTGGCATCTCTCTGTCCAATACGCTTTCAGAAATGAGGTCTAAGCCCCAAGTTACATCTTTGCCTACTTCACTCTGTACTGCATCACTCATCTTTACACCCCTTGTATTAATAGAAACAACATTTTTTATCTTGGAGTGGTCATAATTATAAAAAAGTTTCGTTTCCAAACAAAAAACCTTAAATACTACCTTATAAAATAAGGTATCTATGAAGCACACAGCCATAATAACAGTATTTCTCATATCTATATTTATCATCACGCAGATAGTTGGCCTTGGGTTAATCAATTATGACATCCAAAGCGTTGAGTTCAATGCAACAACCAATCAGACTTTCCTAGTGCACAGCCCCCAGACAGAGGAGATGAGGCCTGAGACAGAAGGCGCTGGCTCTTTCCTGTTCTTGTTGATAGGAATATTGATAGGTACTGTCATCGTTCTGCTGCTTGTCAAGTTCAAGAAGCCAGGCGTATGGAA
>JBDRIN010000034.1:0-4963 GCA_043815805.1 archaeon
TATGAGCTTTGTGTCATGTATGCCTGTTATGTTTATCCAGGTGACATTTTTATTGTTTTTGAAAGGCACGATCTCTTTCACGCTTTTGAGCTCTTTCTCCACATAATTAGATTCATTGTAGTCTATGACCTGTATCTTGACCTTTCCAGTCTTCTTTCTCCCGCTGTAGATCACTGTTCCAGGTATAGAACTGTGCGCATTTTTTGCCATGACAGTAAGTGGGTTATTTAGAATATAAAAAGCTATGCTTTTAGCTTGGTGATAATCTCTCCACTTTTTTTGTATTGCCTGTTTTTGAATAATAAGCGACTAGTGTTTTCATGTTATTAATAAGAAAGAAGCATATATAAACTTGGTCCTTGAAAACAAATATTTTATTAACAACAACTTTATTTCTTTTTTCATGAAGCTGATACTTGTAGAGCACGCCCAAAGCGTTGCCAACGCTTTGGGAATAAATCAAGGTCATAAAGAGTATGAATTAAGTCCGCTTGGCAGGGAACAAGCCAGGAAATTGGCTTTAAGGTTGAAAGACGAGAAGATAGATTTCGCTTATTCAAGTGATTTGACCAGAGCAAAAGACACTGCTAAAGAAATATTGAAATTTCATTCAGGAACAGAACTTGTATGCCTTGAAGAACTAAGAGAAAAAAACAAAGGCAGTTATCAGGGAAAACACACTAATGTTCTTAAAGAAGATCTTAAAAAGTTAGGTATCTCTTACGAAGACTACGATTTCAAGGGCGGAGAAAAAGAAACTTTTGTTAGGAAAAGGACATTGGAATTCTATGAAAAGATCCTTGAGAAGCACAAAGGCAAGACTGTCCTGGTAGTGACTCATGGGGGGCCATATGTCAACCTGTTACTTCACTTGCTTGGCAGGCCCCGTAAGGATTCCAAGATATGCAAGCTCAAGAGTGCTGCGATGACAGTCATAGAAGTGGATGATGAAGGCAATCATAAAATAAAGTTGTTGAGCTGTGTTAAGCATCTGGAATGAGAAGCACCAAGACAACGCTCTCTGGCTTGAAGTTGGTCAGGGTTGCGTCTGGGTCGGTTTCTTGCATCATTTTCACATATTCCCCGTATGCTCTCTTGTTTTATTGTTATTGACGATCTTCTGTAGGACTTCTTCACTGTTCAATCCGAGCATCTCGCAGAGACTCAAGCAATAAACCATCAGATCACCGACAGCATCTTCCATATTGTCCTTGTTGCTGATTTCCCTGGCAGGTTTCTTGTCGCTGTTCTTGTAGGCTCTCGCCAACTCGCCAAGCTCTTCCACCATCACAACGATTTCCTTGCCGACATCAGTGACATTGAAACCTCTCTTGACTTTGTTCTCGAAAATTTCTTTTTGCAATTTTACTAAATCCATATCCATCCACCCCAAAGGGGTGTAAATGAGCCGCATTTATATATTTTCTTAAACTTTATATACTACTGTTGTTTTACTTCTCTTTATGGAAACACTTGAATGCATCAAATCCAGAAGATCTGTTCGTAAATTCTTAGACAAAGAAGTGTCTGATAAGATTCTCAAGGAACTCATAGCTGCTGCCATCCAAGCTCCTTTTGGCGGAGGGCCTGATAAGGGACAGCTTTGGGAATTTGTCATCGTAAAAGATCAGGCTATAAAGCAAAAGCTTGTCCTTGAATACAAAGACAGGCAGTTTCTGATAAAAGCGCCCGTTGTCATCGCAGTCTGTGCTGACAAAGAGAAAGATGCTAAATACAAGAATTGGGACATAACATCAGCTCTAGCAGTCGAGAATCTGTTATTAGCAGCCCACGCTCTTGGCTTAGGTGCCTGTTATGTTGACACTTTCAACCATCACGAAGGACATAAAGAAGACAGGGAAAAACTGAACAAGGCATTAGGGCTTCCTGGACACATTGAACTGATAGCGATCATGCCTCTGGGCTATTCGGACCCTTCTGAAGATTTTAAGGAGAAAAAATTGAAAGCAATTGGTGAGATGCTTCATTTTGACAAGTGGTAAAATCTATTTCTCAGAATCAAACTTAATTACATCAGGGAACGGCTCATAATAATGCTCTTTGAATGCAATATATGTAGCATAATTCTTTATGGTGTCAGCAAACTCGTTCTTTATCTCTTTGACTGTCTTGTGGAACTGCGTTGGAGAATCAGACACTATATGCAACAAGAGATCCCACGTTCCCAAGGTCTGCACAGCTCTTATCACATAGGGGTGCTGCCTTATGAACTCTCTCAGCTTGCGGTCTGTCTTGTTGTCTATGAGCCGCATCTGGATCACGTAGGTGTACCAGTTGTAATCAAGAGCAGATAAATTAACAAGGACAGTGAACTTCCTTATTATATTTGCCTTCTGCATCTGTCTTATCCTCACGCTTACGGAATCATGACTCAAACCGATTTTTCCGCCGATCACAGCAGAGCTCATCCTGGCGTCTTTTGACAATAATTTTAGAATTTTGAAGTCTTTCTCGTCTAACTTAATCGGCTTGGTCTCTTCTTTCTCAAACTTCACTTTCTGGTCTGCCTCCCAATAGATTACTTGAGGTAGGTGTATGCTATGGTAGCCTTTGATCAATGCAAGTTTCTCTTTCTCTAAGATTAGATTGGGATGCTTGCTAACTATATCTGTGTTCACCTTGTCGAAATCTTTAAGGTCTTTGGCCACCAGAGAGATCTCAAGGTCCCACCTGTCGCTGTGCTCTATTACATATTTGACGTTTGGGTGCTGCTTCAGTTCTTCGATAAACTTGGCTTGCTCGCCCTGGTCTTTCTCATCAAGAACTAAAAATATGTGGTATGTATAATATCCAAACCTTTTCAAATCAACTATTGGGAAGAATCTTTGTATGACTCCTTTGGTCACCATTCTTTTGATCCTGTAATTGACAGCATCTCTAGAAAGCTGCACCTTATGGGCCATCTGTGTCAAGGGCATCCTAGAATTCTCTGACAATAAAGACAATATTTTCCTGTCTTTCAGATCCAGTTTGATCTTTTTCTGGTCTTCACATATCCTAAAGCAATCACTCATAATTCTAGGGATAATCGATTTTTATTTATAAATATACCGAAAAATCAGCAATTTTCATGAAAAACTTTTATATATTTGCTTGCCTATGCTATTACAAGATGGCCAAGAAGGAAGACAATATCTTCCTTCATAAAGCCATAAGGTCGGAGGTGGTTAAATGACTTGGTACAAGCTAGTCAGCAGACTAAAAGGCGGAATTGAAAAGCTGGTCATGGAAGAACAAAGAAGCCCTCTTGATTTAGAGGACTACAAGCCAGTCCTTCCTATGATCATACAGTTGTACGAAACACACTCGGAGGTGCTTGGAAACAGAGTTTCCGGAACCTCTTTGAATATCTCGGAGGTGGTATAAGATGAACAGGAAACACACAAACCCGTATTATGACGAGGATGAAGAGCCAATACTACTAGAGTCAGACGGCAAAGGAGGTATATTCATTAAGCGAGACTCTCCAGCCTCGTGAACACCGTGAATTCTGGGGCCGGCTGCTACCGGCCCTGTTTTTTCCAATACATCTGGTCACTGGCATTCCTGGAGTTTCCCTTAGTTCACTAGCGTTCTCACAGTTCGCTTCTTCGAAGCAAACCTTCTTCGAAGGAAAACTTTAAAAACACCACTACAACACTATAACCAAGGGTGATTATATGCTTAGGACACATAGATGCGAAGAATTAAACAAGAAACTTGTGGGAGAAAGAGTGACGTTGGTCGGCTGGGCCGACAGCGTAAGGGCTCATGGCAAGATAGGATTCATCAACCTTAGGGACCGCTATGGCATCGTGCAGTTGTTCTTCAAGGGCAGCATGGTCAAGGACCTTGAGAAGCTCAAGAGAGAGTCTGTCATAGAGATAACAGGCCAAGTCAATGCAAGGCCAGACAATCTCGTAAACAAGGACATGCCCACAGGTGAGATCGAGATCATAGTAGAAAAACTAACAGTCCTCAACCCTGCAGAAGAGCTTCCATTAGAGCTTGACGAATCTGTGCAATCCACAGAAGAGACCCGCTTGAAATACCGCTACTTGGACTTGAGAAAGCCAAGAATGCAGAAGAACATAATTACACGATCAAAAGTTATACATTCCATAAGAGATTTCCTTGTCAGAGAAAGCTTTTTGGAGATAGAGACACCTTTACTGGCAAAATCCACCCCTGAAGGGGCTCGTGATTATCTAGTACCAAGCAGGAAGCATCCAGGAAAATTCTTTGCTTTGCCCCAGTCACCTCAATTGTTCAAGCAGCTGCTGATGGTGGCAGGGTTTGACAAGTATTTCCAGATCGCAAAATGCCTAAGGGACGAAGACCTAAGGGCCGATAGACAGCCTGAATTCACCCAATTAGACATAGAGTTGAGCTTCATCACGCAGGATTATATCTTTGATCTCATAGAGCGTATGGTGAAGTATGTCTGGAAAGAGGTATTGGACATAGATATCGAGATTCCTTTCCCAAGGATGACCTATGCGGAGGCAATGAAGAAGCATAAGACAGACAGACCTCACATCGGCAAAGGAAAGGAAGGATTCCACTTCTTATGGGTCTACGAATTCCCTCTTTTAGAGCATAATGATGAAGAGAACCGATTGACTGCTGTACATCATCCGTTCACCAGCCCTATGGACGAAGACATGAAACTTTTGGACCAGCATCCTGAAAAAGTTCGCTCAAAAGCCTATGACCTTGTCTTGAACGGCGAAGAAGTAGCTGGCGGCTCCATAAGGATCCATGACCTTAAATTGCAGAGGAAAATCTTCGACATCCTCAAAATCCCTAAAGAAGAAGCAGAAGAAAAATTCAAGTTCTTATTAGATGCCTTCAAGTACGGTGCGCCGCCCCATGGAGGAATAGCATTTGGCATGGACAGATTGATAGCTATAATAGTAGGCGAAGATTCCATAAGAGAAGTCATAGCTTTCCCTAAGAACAA
>JBDRIN010000035.1:0-26009 GCA_043815805.1 archaeon
CATCGAATTCCACTTCGTATATCTCATCTCCTACAGGAACACGACCAATTAACTTAACCTGCCTATCAAGCCAGGTATGATTCCATATTCCTCCATATGGTTGTCCTCCCAATACGACTCCTTCTTTTCCTTCAATAATATGTCCTCCTCTCAGATTAAGACAGGGAGCATCTACGTGAGTGCCTATGAATGATATGCCTCCTTGTATGGTAGGTTGTTGTCCTGGGAGAATTAAAGCAAACTGTGTACCATCACGGTCTGTTATATACGCTCCGTTTGGGAATTCATCCATGGTTGCAGATGAATCGTGACCCCACAGATTGTATTCTCTTAAGCCTGCCTCTTTGGCCATCTCTACAACTTGGTCAACCACTTGTTGAGGTACCCGTCCGTTTTCCAGAAATTCCATGTATGCCGGTACAACTTCATCTTCTAGACGTCTTCTTTTTGCAGTTGTAAGACTCTCTAGTGCTGTTTTTCCTTTCTTCTTCGCCATGTTTTTACACCCCGTTGCCTCAATAGAAATAATTGAGGTATTTCACCTCTTTAGAGAAGAGCAATTAGTAGTGATATTTAAAATTTGCCTTTTTCAGGGCTTAATCCTTCTCCATCATCAAAACAATAATCAACCATATCACTCCAATAACCAATGCAGAATCAGCCACATTGAACACAGGCCACCATTTGAAGTCCAGCATGTCGACCACAAAGCCTCTGAAGATCCTGTCAATCAGGTTCCCAACAAGACCCGCGCTTATCAGCCAGACAGGAATAATTCCTTTCTTTGGAATCTTATCATGGAAGAACAATATCACACCGAGTACGATCACTGCTATGAACAGCAGCAGCAGATTATTATCCTTCAATATGCCAAAGCCTGCGCCTGTGTTCGTAGTATAATTAATCGCCCAGAAACCGAAGTCTTTGAAGGTTTCATTAAGATATACAAGGTGTTTCACTAACTGGTCTGCGACCAGAATAACAATGAATATAATAAGATATTTCCAGTTCATGATGAAATTAAGAACAAGGACTATATAAATCTTACCAAGGTCTCTTCCTGGCCTGCTGTTCAAGCTCCCGGTCAGCAAGCTTTTCTATCTTCACAAGCCTTTGGTTCATAGAATCCAATTCAGACTTGATAGCATCCAGTTTGGCTGAAATCAATTCGAACTCTCTATGAGAATCTTCTGGGTGTTGTGGAGTTTCATTCAGGTTTGTCCCAAGCTCGTGGAACGTAGGCCGTTCATTCTGCTGGTTCTGCCTATAATCATTGAAAGCGCTGGGCTGTCCTGCTCCCAAATCTGGATATTCCTGCGGCACATGCTGCGGTGGCATTCCCATAGGTGCTCTAGGATTGCCCATGGGATCATCAAGGCCAAGGTTAAGGTCGTCCTTTCCAAAATCCATGTCCCTATCCAGGCCGAGATCGTCTCTTCTTTTCTTTCCGAAACCGAACATTTTATCCTCCTTCGTTTATCTCCACAAGTTTGTCTACCCAGGAGTCGGGTATAAGTCTTATCATTGTGAATAGGACTTTCTTGGGATACACTACTATCTTGCTGTTCTTTATGTTGCTTATCATGCCTCTGAGGCCTCTTCCCTCTGTGAATTGCTTCTCTCTGAACAAGGCGAATAATGCTCCTTTCATCTGGGCATCACTTGTTATATTGTTGTCATCAAACGTTTGGAGAACAATCTCTTTGGGCACCCCGTTTTCTGTTGCTATGTATTGTGCCAAGTCATCTCTTGGTGTATTTGACTTCAATATGGAGATTCCTAATTCCTTACTTAGGTTATACCCTCTGAACTTCAATGATTTCAAGACAGATTCCTCTAGGACTTCCATCTCTATTATGAATAGTTTATAGTTCTCTCCGAGCACTTCTTCATAGTTCTCGTCCTGGAGTTTTTTCTCATAATCAGAAAGAGTGTTGGAGTCCAACAGCTCTGCTCCTTCCGGATCCTGGGCGTTTGCTATGAAACCTGCCAATATAGCATCATCTTCTCGTAGCAGATAAAGATTGTCCGACACTCCAAAGCTCTCTTGGAAATCGATGGCGTCAAAATATGTCAACACGCCTAAGACAGCGAATATGGCTATCAATATCAGGATTATTATGCCAAAGCTTTTCAAGGCCATTTTTATGAAATGGAAGACTAAAGCTATGACTAGGACAACTATGATTATTATGCCTATTATCAAGAGCAGGTTCATATAACACCTCTTTTAGTATTCCTTTATCTTAATGATATATAAATCTTATCATAAAGAAGGCCTATTTCCTTGTCTTCCTGACAGAAGTTTTTCTCTTAGCAGGGGTTTTTCTCTTGGTAGAATTCTTTTTTTGGGCAGTTCTCTTAGCTGGCGTGGGTTTAGAGACTACTGGTTTGAGATGGTTGATCTCTCTCCTTTTCTGCTTATGTTCTCGATGCGTCTTGTCTAGCGCTGCGATGAATTTTCTCATCAGCTTCTGATATGAGATGCCAAGTACCTGGCTCTGCTCCCTTGCGAATGTGACCAGCTTAATGGTCATGTCCTTGTGAAGCTTTGTCATGGCTTCTTCCCAGACGCTTTGCTTTTTTTCTATCTCTTTTTCTCTCCTGATGGCAGATTCTGTCTTCATTTCGAGTATCTTCATCTGTTCTACCAGCTTGACTTCGCGCTCTCTCAGATTGCTTTTCTGTTGAGAGAATATGTTTCTCTGCCGGTCCATCTCTTTCTCGAAGTTCTTCAGCTGGTCGAGTTTATGGTCTAGGATCTCAAGCTTCTTCTCTATCTCTTGCCTTTTCTTCTTTGCCTTTTCGTCTTCACCTACTGAGGTGCTCTCGTAGAAGGCCTTTATCTGCCGGCCAAAGGATTTCTTAAAGCCAGTGCTCTGCTTGTAGAAGTCAAGGCTCATGAGGTATTTCTCTCTCCAGTTAAGCCTGCTTATTATGAGTCCTGCGTCTTCTAGGCTGTTGGCCCAGTGGTCGACGATGTGTTTTGGGACTTTGAGAAGGTTGGCTGCCTTGGTCAGGGATATCTCTGTTCGGTCATTCACGATATGGAGTAGCTTATCCACTCCTGTCTCGATCGGTTGATGTTTGTTTTCCCCCTCCATGGTAGTACATGTTAGAACAGCTTATTTATAAATGTTTCGCTTTTTTACTATTGGGAAGTACTAAAAATGTGCAAAGAAGTATTTGTTCTTATTCTTTAGTCTTAATCTAATTCAAGCTCTCCTTGTTTCCCTGGTTCGTTATCATAGGTGGCTTCTGTGGTGTTGGGTAAGTCTAGGCTGCTGCTTTTTTTATCTCTTATTTCTCCTTCATAACCTGAATCTCTAAGTAGTTTAACAGCAACACCAAATTCACTCTCTGTATTTATTTCTACTCCTACATGATATTCGACATGGACTATCACATCTCCGCATTCATCAAGAAAGTCATATTTATAATCGGTTGGGATTACAGGGTTGCTGTCAGGCACATAGTGTTCTAGTGCTTTATAACTGACAGATACGCTGGCAGGGACGTAATCATCTAAGAATCTTCTGAGATCTCCTGCATGTTCGACTCGCAGGGTATCTACAGGGTCTGCAGGATCCAATCTTCTTTCCAGTGGTTCTGACGTAGGTCCTGCTTCAAAAATGCCTGGTCTTCCTGTTCGCTTATGTTCATAATTTACTATCCCTTGCATGTGGCCATAGGCCCTGCCCGGATTTACTAACACTAAATCTGGTATGTGCTGGCCTGTGGCTGAAGCGAGTGCCTTTAGTACATCTATCATTTCTTCTGCTTCATCTAAATCTTTAGGCAATCCTTCAGAGTATTTGTATTCATAGATGTCGCTAACTTGTACCCTAAATTTCGGCTTCATGTTTGCAAGTGCTTCGTCAACGCTCATTTTCCCTCATATATTGGTATTTATCCTTTATAAATCTTTCGCTTTTAACCACTCTCTAGTGGCAAATATACTTTATTTCTAGAATCATAACTCTGTAACGCCTTCCAGCTTAAGCTCTTCAATAAGGTCATGCTCTTCGAGCTTCTCGATCCTGAATGGTTCAAGGGTTTCAAGGAAGTCATAGTAATCCTTCAGGGTCCTGAAGAGCACATCAAAGCAAAAGTCAAGCTTTTCCATGCTCATCAGGTTATTCACGTGTGGGTGCGCCATCAGATACTCCTGAAGCGCCTCTTTATCTTGTGCCTTGACATACAACATGACACGGATGCCAAAGCCAATCTGCTTAAAATCGATCAATGATGAATATTTTTGAATATAATTCTTCTGAAGCTTCTTGTGATAATCAAAGACAGTGCTGACCGGAATCCTGGTCACACGACTCATCTGGGCAAAGCTTTCCCTGGAATTCTTGCGCAGCCGAGTAAGGATCTTCTTATGTTTTTGATGCAGTTTCATATATGGTATCTAAGTGAGATCCTTAATAAAGCTAACCGCTCTTTTGTCGTAAGTATTCTGTTGCTCTCGGAAAAGTCTTACACAAGCACTCCAAGACCGCTCTTGAAGCTCAAAAATTCCTCTCTTTTCAGGTCTTCAAGCACAAAAAAATCCTGTTTCTGCTCGATATTGAAATAGTCTATTTTCTCTCCGAACTCCTGAAGCTCTTTCATGTCCCTGAAGATCACTTCCACAAGATAATCAAACCCGTTGTTTATCCTGAAGATGCTGTTGATCCTGGGGTGGCGCAAAAGAAACTTCTGGAAATCCTCCCGGTTCTCCTTGTTGACTTTGAACATCATATGCACTTTGAGGTCAAAGCCAAGTTTTCTGAAGTCGATCAGAGAGGTGTGTTTGCTTATGACGCTGTTCTCGAATTCCTTGAGCTTGTCGAAGATGGTGCTAACCGGTATGTGTGTTTTCTTGCTAAGCCTGGTCAAGGATTCCCGCGCGTTGCTCCTGAAATGGCTCATGAGCAGTAGCTCTTTTTGTTTATTCATCTGTGACACCCCGAATATTTTTCATAGTGAGGGTGTTGATTGATATAAACATTATTTTGCATAATTTCCTGAACGGTTCAGGATTTTCCTGAAACACCCTCGATATTTTAAAAAAATTTATAAATTAGTACTCATTAGTGATTATATGCCCGGGCTAGATTTTAGGATATTGAGTAAATTCAAAAAAGAGCCTAACAGGCAGTTTTCTACCACGAATATAGTCAAGGATGTGTTTCCAGAAGATTATCTCAAGATAAAGAAGCTCAGCAAGGGATCTGCTTTTGACAAAGAAAGGATAAAAGAGGCTAAGAGGCATAAGGGCAAGTTGCACAGGAAACTGCTCTATCATCTGAACAAGCTCGTCGATGAAGGCATCCTGAAAGTGAGCAAGATCCAAGAGCAGGGAGAGAAATGCTTTGAGCTGGCAGTCAAGGAAGGCGAGTATGTCTTTGAGAAGAACCATAAGAAGATAACCATAAGCAAACCAGCCCTTCCAGCCACAGAGATAGACGGTTATGAGCAGAAAGGCATAATAAAGAAGTATTCACCAGAGACCTGGATAAACAGGTTGAATTCCATAATACTCGATGCACAGGCTTTCGAGAGCCTGCAGCACCTGTATTCTGTAATAACAGAGCTATTCCACAACATAAACGACGTGCTCTGCATAAACGACTTTGAGCTCCTTCTTCTCAAATCAAAAAAAGAGGAAATCGAGAAATTCCTCAAAAAAGTTGATATAGACACCTTAGACTACAATAAAGACGTGACCTTCAGCCTTTATTTTCCCCATATAAAAAAAGAGGCGCCGATAATAGATTTCGTGAGGATATTTTCAGAGATAAGGCCTGTCCGGATGCATGCCATATTCGCTTTGAACAGCATAGACCTCAGCAAGCACCATAAGATTATAGAAGAAGCCACTTCTCATTTCTCAAAGCACAAGCTTAAGCTCAACATCAAGAATATATCATTGAAAGAAGCCCCTTATGCAGTAGGAAGATCCGGAGTCCATACTCTGGATGATGAAGAATGGGAAATCCACAAAGAAGAGTCAAGAGGCAAGACCCTAGGTGTATCCTGCGTACAGTCAAGCGTCGCCATAGACATCGACCGTTTCTTCAAGAATTTCGAGACCCAGGCTGATTTTAGGAAATTCATATTAAAGACAGCCAAATCTCTCTTGACAGCCAATACCCTACAGAGAAGGAACTCTTTGGAGTACTTTAGGAAGATAAACGAGTTGAACAAAGAGAACACAACTGACTTTTTCAGGTTCAGCAGGAATTACATAAGGCTTTGGAACTATGATTGGCAGGAGAAAAAGCAAGAGCACATAATAAGTCTTCTAGAGAGCTGCCAAGAAGAGATAGGGGATTTCTGCCATCAGGAAGAGACCATCTTCAAGTCCTGCGGCATCCCTATACGCTTCAAAGTAGTCTTTTCAAGCACCTTTGCGCATTTTGACCAGGACTTCTTAAGCAAGAGGACCTATCACAAGACGACTATCCGTAGGATTGAAGACCTCCACACCGACGAGATGAAGAATTTTATCCAGACAAGAGAGAAGATATTCAAGATATTCGAAGGCGGAGACAGGACCCGTTTTTTCAGAAGTGGGGACTTCACTCCAGAAGATATAACCCGAGAGATCAATTACATATTAAACAGCTACGAGCTGCCATTTTTTTGCTATGATTTCACAGAAAGGAAAGGGAATATATCCTTGACCAACTTTATGTAAAATGGTAGAGATAAAAAAACCAAACACCATGGAAGGATGGAAAGCAGTCCTAAAACACATACTTAACAATGGAGTTGACTTTGTCGACAGGGACGAAAGGAAGTGCAGAGAGGTCCTGAACTTAATCATAGTCATAGAGGACCCTTCAAAAGATTCCAAGAAGCCTGTTGAGATAATGAACAGCTTTGATAAGTGGGTCTATCCCAGCCTTGAAGAGATAGAGCAGATAATCTTCACCAAGCAGCCTTCGGCGACTTATGGCCATTCTACATATGGCCCAAGGATATTTAATTTCGGGAAAGTCCTGAATCAGATAGATAATTTTGCCATACCTCTGCTCAAGGATAACCCTACGAGCAGGAGGGCGTTGGTCTGCGTCTATAATCCTTTAGAGGATTCTAACATAACGTCAAAAGAGGTGATAAGCCTGACTCACGTCTATTTCAAGGTCCAGGGAGGCAAGCTCCATACGACTTTCTTCATCAGGAGCAATGATTGCTTCATGGGTTGGCCGGTGAATCTTTTCCAGATGCATGCTCTACAGTGTTATGTTGCAGACAACCTAGGCATGCCTACAGGTTCCTTGACAACCATATCAGCATCAGCGCATATCTTTGAAGATAACTTTGAGACCATAAAAAAGGTGATAGGACAATGAAAAAAGAGGAAGAATCAGATAAGTTGAGGGAATACTATGAATCTGAACTCAAGCAGAGAGACCGGCAGATCGAGGAGCTTAAGCGGGATAACAAAATCCTCTGGAAGACTGCCTTGAAACAGGCAGAAAGGAAGATTGTCGAAGAAGAGTTGAAGAAGGCTAAAAAGAAAAAATAGGTGTTTTGGTTCTGTTTATGTTCTTCAACCCGTATAATGATCATGAACATAAGCAGCGAATTCTACAGGACCCTCACCAAGGGCTTTTTCCAGGGCCTTGTGTATTTCTGTATCATGCTCTAATCCGCTTTTTTCTCGGAGCTTCAATGCAAACTTGGTTAGAGTTTCTAGTTCCTCAGACCATTTTTCTTGTCCGACAACACTCTCAAGATGCGCTGTGATATAGCCTGCAAGCACTGCTTGCATTATATCTTCTTGGCTTTTTTTCATGGCTTGCTGCCAGCTTCTCGGTAAAGGTATGTTTTCCATTGTTCCAAATGAATCGAAATGAACAAATTTAGTTCTTTTGTAGTCTAACCAGCCTCTGGGTTTGTCTTGAACATCATCTTCTGAAGTTCTGGTTCGTTCTCCATAAGGCATGCCTTGGATGTTGATGTAAAGACCGGGTTCTTCGGGCCCTTTCATTAAATAAACTCTAATAGAACTATCACATTCAGGATCGTTTCTAAAGTCTCCTTTGAATCGTAGCTTGTTTTGCACCTCAGCTCTTGTTCCTTCGTTTTCATAGAGGGTTCTACCGGCAGTTCTTGCATTCTCCAACACTTCAGTGTAAAGGTCTTGATAGCCTTCTTCTGAAATATCTTTAGCTATGGCCGTCTCTTTTTCAGCGACCAGGGCTGCAAGTTCTGTGCTTGTTGCATCTATTCTTTCTTCTAATCTTTCAAGATTGGGTTGTTCAGATGCCATTTTATGTTATTATGGCACTCATTCTTTATAAATCTTTCGTTTTTTACCACTCTTTAGTGGTTAGCATATACTCCATTTTCTCTATTTTCGAAAATTATATAAAGACGCGGCTTCAAAATCACAAATATGGCAAAAGAAGAAGCAACTGAAGAATTCGACGAAGTCTATGACGGCGAAGGACGAGAAGACCTAATGGATAACGACGAGATCTCTCCCGAAGAAGAGGCCTTTATGCAGGGCTATGACGAGGCAGGAGAGGACGAAGACGACAAGGAAAAGAAGAAAGACGACGAAGACGAAGACGACGAGAGTTCATAGACTTAGTTATTATGCCTTTTTCTATAGACATAGCTATCTATGCTGAAACAATAAAAACCTTTTTAAATCCACTATGATTTTCTAGAGTATGCATTACGTCCATACAAGACATGTTACGCTCTGGCTGATATTAGTCATCGTTCTAGGCATAATACTAATAATCTTCTTGGCGAATTCACTCACCGGAATATCTGAAGAAGATAGGATTAAAGCAGAGATCAAAGCAGCCAACTATTGCGACACAAAGGATGACTGTGGAAATGCAGGAAGCCAGTGCCCTTTCGGCTGCGATGTTCCTGTGAACAAAGCAGAGATCGATAAGATAAAAGGATTGATTGCTTCCTATGACTCAAACTGCATATATTCTTGTGTTCAGCTCTTGGATATAGACTGCGTCAATTCAAGATGCGTAGCAGTATATGAATGAACTCTAGAAACTGATGCTTATCTTTCTTTCAGCGATGTTCTTTTCAACTTTTTCTATGAAATCCTTCACTTTCACTCCGAACTTGACTTTGCCGTCGAGAGTCCTGACTGCCAAAGTCTTGTTCTCTATCTCTTTATCGCCGATATTGATGATCAAAGGTATCTTCTGTACCTGGGCATCCCTTACTTTCTTGCTCGTGCTCTCTGAGCGGTCATCTACTTCCACCCTTATGCCTGCTTCCTTCATCTCTTTGGCCAATTTATGGCAATGAAGCACATGCTTGTCTGTTATAGGAGTCAAGATGACTTGGATAGGGCTTATCCACAGCGGAAGCTTGCCTGCATAATGCTCGATAAGGATTCCGAGGAACCTTTCGATGGCTCCATAGACGACTCGATGGATCATGATTGGTTCTTTCTTCTTCCCATCCTTGGATTCATAAGTCAGCTTGAATCTCTCAGGAAGAGCCATATCTAACTGGATTGTGGCGCATTGCCAGGTTCTGCCGAGAGAATCTTTGATATGGAAGTCTATCTTTGGACCGTAGAAGGCTCCGTCTCCTTCGTTGATGACAAATGGTTTCTTGCTCTTTTTCAGGGCATTCTTGAGTTTGGTCTCTGCGGTGTCCCAGACTTTCAAAGAACCGATATAGCCTTCTTCAGGCCTTGTAGAGAGCTCTATATGATAATCTAAGCCGAATAACTTGTAGAATATATCGACTAGATTCATGACACCCTGTATCTCGTCTTCTATCTGGTCTTCTGTCATGAAGATGTGCGCGTCGTCCTGGTGGAAAGACCGCAATCTCATCAAGCCATGAAGAACTCCTGACATCTCATGCCTATGTACTAGGCCTATCTCGCCCATCCTTAATGGAAGTTCTCTGTAAGAATGCACGTTTGACTTGTAGATCAGCATGCCTCCAGGGCAGTTCATGGGCTTTATGGCTGCTTCTGTGTCGTCTATAAAAGAGCAGTACATGTTCTCTTTGTAATGATCCCAGTGCCCTGACGTTACCCAGAGATCCTTGCACAGCATTATAGGCGTCTTGACTTCGTGATAGCCTGCTTTGACATGCTCCTCTCTCCAATATTTTATTAACTCATTGAATATGATGGTTCCTTTAGGATGCCAGAAGGCCATTCCGGGCGCAGCATCATGGAAACTGAACAAGTCTAATTGTTTTCCGAGCTTCCTATGGTCCCTTCTCTCTGCTTCTACCTGGAGATGCAGGTAATCTTTGAGCATCTTCTTGTCTGGGAAGCTGATGCCGTAGATCCTTGTGAGCATCTTGTTCTTTGAGTCGCCTCTCCAATAGGCGCCTGCCAGGTTCTTCAGCTTTATGGCTGAGATTACAGAGGTATCGTCTATGTGTGGGCCTCTGCAGAGGTCTGTGAAGTCTCCGCTTGTATAGATGGTTACGGTTTTCCCAGGAAGGTCCTCGATAAGCTCTATCTTGTAAGGATTGTGCTTGAACATCTTTTTGGCTTCTGCCTTGCTGATGTCTTTTTTCTTAAATTTGTGGTTCTCCTTCACAATCTTATACATCTCCTGCTCTATCTTTTCCAGGTCTTTGTCGCTGATCTTCAGGTTGTCAAAGTCATAGTAGAATCCGTCCTCTATAGGTGGGCCTATGGTCGGCAATGCTTTTGGATAAAGCCGCAATATGGCTTGCGCTAATATGTGCGACGTACTATGCCGAAATATGTCTTTTCCATTATGCGTGTTGAAGTCAAACTTAACCATTTTTCCACCTATAGGCTATAGTGTAACGTATTTATATTTAAAAGTTGTTGTTTGTGCTGTTTTTTTTATCAAATTCCTAAAACAAACCAAAACCTTTATAAATTAGTTCCTATTATAGGAACTATTATGAAAACAAAAGAGGACAAAATCATCAGGCTTTTCTTCGAAGACCCGACCAGAGAATGGCACTTCGAGGAGATACTTAAAGAAGCAGGCATAGCCCGGAGCAAGGCTGACAGGTGGCTGAAGAGGTTTGTCAAAGAAGGGCTTATCAGAAGGATAAAGGAAAAGGGCAGGATGCCGTTCTACATCAGCAATCATGCTTCTCTCACATACAGGAATAAAAAGAAGATGTTTGCATTGAATAACTTTTACGAAAGCGGCCTTTTGGACCATCTTGGTTCGTTGAAAAAAGCCAAGTCTGTGATACTCTTCGGAAGCTTCTCCCGCTCAGACTGGTACAGGAACAGCGATATTGATCTGTTCATCTACGGAGATCCAGAAGGCCTAAAAATAGCTGATTACGAGTTGAAACTACACAAGAGCATACAGCTGTTTGTTTGCAAAGATAAGGCAGAGTTGGTGAAGATGGGTTCTGGACTCATGAAAAGCATCATCAAAGGAAACATTATTAAAGGAAATCTGGATTTCATCAAGGTGAGCGTCAATGCCTAAATATCTGACACAGGAAGAGGCTTTTCTGAAATGCAGAAAAGAAGGAAGTTTCATTGTCATAGAAGAGACAAATTCTGATAAGATAAGGTCCACTCTCAAGATTGCAGATGCAGATATAGAGTCTGCGGATATGATAAGGAAGAATCTTGCAAGAAAGAGCAACCAGTGGAGCAGCGTCTACAAGCTGTATTATGATGCATTACACGAGCTAACAGAGTCCTTCTTGCATCTAGACAAGATAAAGATAGACAATCATCAGTGCTTGTTCGCCTACCTTTGTGAAAAACATCCTGACTTGGAGTTCAGCTGGGACTTCTTTGAGAAGGTCCGTACCAAAAGAAATGGGATTAATTATTACGGCGTTCCGGTGAGTTTTGAGGATTGGAAAGAGGTAGAGCTGCAATTCGGCGTTTATGTCAGGAAGTTAAGAGAAGAGATAACAGCAAAATTAAAATAGTTATTTTTTCGCTATCTCCCACAGCACTTCAAAATGTTTCCTGTATGCTTCTGCAATCTCTTTCTTCTCTATGACGACTGTTGTGAAAGACTTGTGGAAGTCTACAATCGCTACTTTGTTGCCGTAGATCATGGTCCTGACAGGCTGGGACAGTCCTTCTGGCAAGTATTTTATCTCTGCGTGAGGGCTTGGCGATCTGAATTTCTTGTTGAACAACAGGTGCCATTTCACTTTATACTTCTTCTGGTCCCTGAAGTGCTCTTCTATGGCTGCAGGTAAATAATCTTTGTAAGGGTCTCTATCAGTGCCGAATCCCATGAGTTTTTCTCCTCTTCTGCCTGCTTCTATAGTCTCTTTCAGAACAATCTTAGGTCCTTGAGTACCTACATAGACCACTGTCTCATTCCTTTCCTCGGGTTTCTTCCTTTCTGCTTCCAGCACAGGTATGAGCTTCTTTATCTTATCTTGCGCCTTGTCTATACTGTCTTTTTTCTCCTCTAAAAAGTCTAATAGCCTTTCAGGCGGCGTCGCATCATAATAATGCACGTTGTTCTTCATGACAAAGCTCACAAGGCCTTTCTTCATCAACCTGTCAAGCACTTCATAGACCTTAGAGCTGGCAATGTTGGCTTTCTTGGTTATCTTACCTGTCGAGGTCAAACCTAGCTCTACGAGTGCTTCATAGACCTGACTCTCTCCTTCTGTGAGACCTATCTGCTGTAAAGCTTCTTTGATCATGCTTATTGAGATTCTTTGCGATTTATATATTTTTCCCTAATTGGGGGGGAGTAATATTTATAAGGTTGTGAGCGTTCAATAGTAAAAAGGATGATAAAAATGGAAAACCCGTTGAATGATTTTTCAGGAACCAACCACCAGGCAGATATTTCTTTAGACGGCTTGGCTGTTAATGATTATGATGCTTTCGCTCCAGTCTATAGAGAAATTATGGGAAGAGATTATGCAAAAATAATAGGCGGTCATTATTGGGGAGAAATTGCCTATGGCACAACTGCCTTGCCGAAATTAAGGTGCCTAGATTTGGCGTGTGGAACTGGTGATTTTGGCTTAGAACTCTTTCGACGCTCCTCTCATGTATCTGGAGTGGGCATTGAGTATTTGGGCATTGATAAATCGAATAAACAGATAGAACTTGCAAAAGAAAGAGAAACTAGAGACTATAAATCCAGTGTCAAATTTAGACAAGGGAATGTACTTAGATGCAAGCTGCCTCAAGAAAATGACGCGATCACTATGAATCTTGATGCTTTGAATCATTTAACTAATCCAGGCGAATGGTATATTCTTTTTTACAGGGTTAATCAAGCTTTAAAACCCGGAGGAGCGTTTCTTTTTGATATGAATACGCAGGAAAGGATTCTGAAAGATTGGGATTATCCTGAAGTCATAGTTAAACCAGGAATGACGTATACTCAGATTAGTTCAGGTGTTACATCGGTTGAAGGATTTGTAAAGAGAAGGCTTTATATGGAAGTGCATTCTCATAATGAACCTCAAAATCAGAGATATAGGGTTCTTGTGGAACAAATCGCGCCTTCAAAAGATAAACTGTTTGAAATGCTGAGGTTAGTGGGGTTCGGTTCTGCTAAAGAAATAGAACTGGATGATCAAAATGACAACCACGTCTTCCTAAAGAATCGTATGTTTGTTGAAGCACGATTATGGTAGAACTCTATCTCCCGCCAACCTTGTACATAAACGTATTTCGCTTGCCGGTATTTTTATATTTAATGATGTTGGTCTTCCTCAATTTCTTCAACGACATGGTTACAGAACCGATAGAAACGCCCAGTTTCTCGCTGATCTCTCTCGAGGTAAACCACTTGCCTTTATTCTTGCATAAAAAATCATATACTTCTTGCTGACCCATTTTAACCGATTTTTCCCCCTTTTTATATACTTTAGAAGTCGAAATATATAAGCTTTCTGGTTTCACCATATAATAACAGCATAAATTATCAATAAAACCCCTACTAGCATAGCAATATTGGCGTACTGTTCATATTGGTCAAGACTGGTGAAATAGTTAGCTATGCTAGCCTTCATAGAATCGAATGATATGTTGATGGAGTTTGTCATGGTAATTTATTGGAAAGGTGGTATTTAAATGTTTTGCTTGGTCACCAGCCGCCTGGAGGAAAATATGCGACTTGTGCGGGTCCTAGATTAACTGCAAAGGATAAGCCCCCAGATGATTCGGTTCCAGAATAATACATATGATTTATACGCCCATTAGTTGTAACTTTTAAACCGAGGGTCTCTCCTACAACGCCAAGTCCAGTTTCCTTAGCTATGTATTCCCAATTAGCTGGATTTCCATAACAACTTACAATAGTAACTGATTTGGCGTTTGGTGGTGCTACTGCGGTTATCCATTGCGCTAGTGTACTTGGAGGTATGTTGTCTGCAAGTATATTTCCCTGGGGTCCAAGAATCTTGAACATTCCGGGATGGTTTGGATCGCCATGTACGCCAACTGTAAAGTCAGTTCCATAATGTTCATTCATGCCCCCTGCGACATCTAAGATTTGATCCATAGTGCGATCATATCCTAGTACTGCACCTTCTGCTTGACCCAGTGATAATGCATTCATTAGTGCTCCTTGTGCGAGTATCTGTTCGAACTGTGCCATCTGTCCGTTTCTGACTGCGTATGGTGAGCCCACCATTGTTAGTGCGAAGATTACGCCTGACGCGCTTATGCCTATTTTTGTTCCTGTGCTTAGGTCGTTCCAGGATAGTGCTGGTGGTTGCCAGTACATGCTTGGGAATTGTTGTCTGAGGTAGTCTTGGTCTGCTGCTTGCATGTCTTCGTATTGGCTTATGAACCAGAAGGCTTTGGTCACCCAGCTGTCTCTGTTTGATTCTAGTTTTTGTGATGTTTCGAGCCATCCTTGGTAGTCTTCTTCTGGTGTGGGGTATCCGTAAGTATTCTCTACCCATCCATCGTGTCCTTCGATAGAATCTCCGACTTCTAGTCCAGTTGGATCAACGTACTTCAACGGGTTGTTCGCTGCATACCCATACCAATTCCATCCGTCTTTGAATGGATCTTTCTGCGTAAACCTCCCTGTATCTGGATCATAATACCTCGCTCCGTAATACAAAAGTTCGCCTTCGTTTTCTTTGCCTGTGAAGCCTAGTCTTTCTTTGCTTTTGCCTAAACTTTGTCCGTAGGGGAGCTAGGTGTCTTCGTCTGTTTCTTCTTGGTTATCTGTGGTGGTTCTTGTGCTTCCCAGGTAGTCTTGGTGTGTATAGATGAGTTTGCCGTCTGAGAATCTTGCTTCTCTTCCTGCTCCGTATACATAATGTTCTTCTGTGGGAACTGCGGCTTTGGCATTCGACTCAATTTCACCGCTTTGCGGTGTGTCTGGTAGCTCGCTTATAGCTCCCCGCCCTGCTTCTCCTCTTAGAGCACACCCACTAACTAAGAATAAGATTATCATAGTCGCTACTAAAGTCATCACTGCTACTTTCTTCATGCTGATATTACTCTAGAATCTCGTTTATTTAAATATTTCCCTCAGAACACAAACAATAACACAATTCCAACCGCCAGCAATATATCCAGGATCAGCTCATACCTCGGCAGCTTCACCACAAAACCCGCTTCTTTGAGGGTTATGAACTTCACTTTCTTCATCTTGAACGGGTCTGGCGCGTCCAAGAGCATGTGACTATAATAGCCGATAGCCACTATGCCAAAGACAATGATATCCGTGAAGAACAGTATGATGACAATGCCTGTGACCAAAAAATATCCTAACTGGTGATGTATGAAGCTCCTCTCGCTCTCATGCTTCACAACAGCTGCGTTCCAGGCATGCAAGACACTAACCTCTTTATGCCGTACAATATATTCTATAAGGTGGTCTATGTCAATAAACGTCCCTATAAGTGCAGCAAAAAGAGCCATCCAATGGTTGAACGAGCCGAACTCTACAAAGATCTCTCCGATGAAGAATGGCAGTAAAAAGTGGCTTAAAGGATACATGATTATGATCAGAGGAATTTCAACCCTTCACACTTGGTTGTCCTGTTATAGCAGGAATCGCATTGATAGGTTATGAACTTAGAATTGCCGCTGTTCATCGAGTCCACCTGTCGCATCTGTCCTTTGCATTTCTCGCATAGCATCTTCTTTTTTTGAGAGAAGTAGTATTTAAGGTTTTCTATTCTTTAGCCACAAAGCCCAGGCCTATTATTTGCTGCATCATGCCGACTTTCTCTTGAAGTACTTCATTATTTCCTACTATTGAATCTATCTCTTCAGGACTCTGGGTCATAACTATTCTGAAGGTTTCGGCGAAATCTTCCATATCTAGGGGCATTCCACCATACCTTCCATTCAAAGGATGGGTTGTCAAGTAGCTGCTTGGTTCGTTTCTATGTTGTGCGCTGAGAGCATAAAAATCTTTTATAAAATTGCCTAAAGATGCAAGTTGTTCTCTATGATTCAACATTATTTCGACTTCTTCTTTACTATATCTTGGAGTTTCTGCACCCCATAGCCTAAGCCTGAGACTCTGGAGATACTTCACCTCATCCTCTGCTCCGCTGTTAGAAGCAAGATAATCAAAAGCATGCCCGATTTCATGTATAAACATACCTTCCCAATTAGAATCACCTATTAAAAACATGAACAGATTTACATCCCCCCTATATTTTATTTGTATGTCTGAAAACAATGTCACTGCACTAGGAGGAAAGAAGGAGTCTTCTAAATCCTGAGGCATCCTTACTATATGATGAGTCATCATCTGTTGGTTGCCCCAGGCTGCTTGAGGCAGTTGATTGAATATGCATCTATCTATCAATTGCCTTGGATCTGTTGAGTCGGTGAAATAAGACATTAATGAAGGACTTGATCTGGCGCTAGTCATATCTGCGCCGGCAGAATTCCAGTATTGCTCAGGATCTATGGAGAAATCAGTCATTCCACTAGGATCAACCCGGTTCAATGGGTTGTTACTGGTGTAAGCGAACCAGTTTCTTCCGCTTGCTATCGGGTCTTTCTGCGTGAATCTCCCTGTATCAGGATCGTAGTATCTTGCTCCGTAATAAGCCAAATCACCATCATCCTCTTTTCCTGTGAATCCTAGTCTCTCTGAACTTGCTCCTAGCATTTGGCCATATGGCAGGTGCGTGTTGCTTTCCACTAAGCTTCCTGCTTCGTCAGTCACTGCTCGTGTGCTTCCGAGGACGTCCTGATGTATATATCTCAAGCCGTCTTCTGAATACTTTGCCTCTAATCCAGCTCCATACACATAATGCTCTTCAGTAGAAACAGTAGCTCTGGTATCCGACCCATCTACACCGCTTTGCGGTGCTGTGGCCACGTAACTCGCTTCACCAGCCATATCACACGCACTCAATAAGAACAAGAATACCAAAGTCAATCCTAAAATCGTCGCTTCTCTCTTCATGAAAATCACTTCTAGAGCGCTATTCCATCGGCACAGCTGACCATAACGTCCAGTCCTCTGAAGGACTATAAGCTCCGAAGACATAATACGGCGGCCTGTGGGTTCCGAAGTATGATTGGTTGATGTCGGTCCATCCTGTCCGGCCACCGCCCATAGGAGGTCTTGGCATGCCGTCCCTGAACAGCGGGCTGCCGAGTGCTTTCCAGGTCTCCCTTATCTGCCTATCGCTTCCTTCGCCATGGCCCTCTGAACTTATGGTGAAATTAAGACCTTTATTACGAAGATAAGTGATTGCATCTGTTACAGGCAGCCTTCCTTGGCCGATAGGCAAGTGCTGATGACCAGAACCAATAGCATCAACTGCATGCATATGCCCTATGATATCTGCCTGTTCCATCTTCTTGACCTCCTCCATGAACCATTTGTTGAATCGCTTGTCTGACTCGTCTTTGGTCTCTCCTGGCTTTGGCTGGAAATACTTTCTCCACATGCCCAGGTGTTGGGTGTCAAAGGTTGCTCTTATATGTTTTTTGGCCTCGGTCATAGCCCTATCTTTGCTCCATCCTCTATAGAATGGGTTTGGAACTTCTCTCACATTTCCCTTCTCATCTCTTATGCCATGAGGATCCTCAATGTATTTTGATGTCAACCTGTCGACCATAACTTCTCTGGCCCCTTGTATCATCTCTATGAGCTCTTCTGGATGGCTTCCGTAGCCCATTTCCGGAAAGATATTTTCAGGTGCTACAAAGATGTCTTTCTTGACATAAGGATTGTGATGACTCTCTTCCATCGCATCTATGCCAAGCTCTGCCAAAGACTTGAAGGTCTGCTTCTTGCCGTATTTGTTTATGGGTTGGACATGCTCAAGCATCTCTTCATAAGTGTCTGCCTGAGTGTCTGCTGCTGCAGAGGCCTGGTGTATATGAATCAGGTCTTGGGTTCTCTCTCTTATGGTCTCCTTTAGTATCTCTGAGGGAAGTTTCCTCTCTGATGGTATGAGCTTTCCCAGGACTCCACCGCCATACCCCTGCTCCTCCATTATCTTCCACTTCTCATTTTCAGGCAGGTCTTTTTCAAGGCTTTCATAGAATTCCAGGGC
This sequence comes from archaeon, assembly GCA_043815805.1. Classification (GTDB taxonomy): domain Archaea; phylum Nanobdellota; class Nanobdellia; order Woesearchaeales; family JBDRIN01; genus JBDRIN01. Next base: position 18,442 of record JBDRIN010000035.1, read on the forward strand.
TTCTACAGCCTTGTCTCTGAGCTTTTTGGAATCCTCATAGTGTCTTGCATAGAAAAGAGAGTGTCCTTTTGAGCTCAGAATCTGGTTTTCCAGCTGTATCTTAAAGAACATCTCTTCAGGCCTCTTTGGATCATCAGGATATTTCTTGTTCCATTCCTTTGCTCTTTGTTCGAAATCATCCCAAGTCAATCTTACTGTCTGGAACCTGGAGTTTTCTTTGTCCCATTTAGGAACCCTTCTGAAAAGATCGTCTTTGTTTATCGGATTCAGATAGCAGCCATCGACGTCTATATAATCTCCTTCCTTCACTTGATGATCATTCTTGTCGGTATAAGCCTCTTCTGCAAGCTTATATTCCGGTTCATAGACAATCTGGCTCTTCCTGACATCAGACATTACCTTGCCTGTCCTGTCATCCACCATATAAGTGATGGCTCGGCTAGGCTCTTCTTCATACCCTAAGAACTGCTTGTCCTTGTTCCAGAAGGCATCATCAATAGGTCTCTGGAATTCTCCTGTATGCACGACTACAGCTCCTCCGCGGGCAACATCTCCTGCAAAAGTTATGGCCTGCTTTATTTCCTCTACAGCTGTCTTCCTGAATTCGTCTTCAAAGCTTTTTTGCTGCGGCAGGAAACCAGACATGTTGCCTATCTGTGTAGGTGCATGTACGGCAGTGAATTCTACTTCGTTGGCCTTTGCAATCTCTCTTAACTCTTCTCTTGTGTCTTGTCCATAGCTCTCTGCTCCCAAAGGCTCTTGGCCTCCTCCCATGCCCGTGGCTAATTCAAGCTTGGCAGCACCTGATCTTATATACGCCTGCACGCTTTGGCTGAACTTTCCAAAGCGGCCTCCTTCAGTCACAGTGAATCCTACATCCTTTAGAGGGATCATGGGCTTGCTAACTTCTTTGTCCAGCACTTCTTCTGGCCATTTTGCAGGTATTTCCGGCTCTGAATAGCCTCGATCCATGCTGTGCTGGTAACTGGGTATTGATTCGTACATCGCCATTTTATGGTTGGTAGTCGTGCTTTGTCTGTCCTAGTGATTTCAGTGCGTTGTAGGTTGCGTCAAGTCCGTCAACCACCTGCCTGGCGGCGCTCTCATACTTGACTGTGTTCTTTGCTGATTCAAATCCATCTTTGATCTGCTGGTAACGGGCAGCATCATTGGAATCCCAGACGTTTTTGTCTCTTAACCTGTAAATCTCGCCTCTGGCTTCATCGCCAGCGACCTGATAAAGCCCTAAGGGACCTTCTCCTTCTGTGCCTGGAATCTTGTATTCTGACTGTCCAGTCGCTTCTGGTGGCGGGGGCTCTTCTTCCCTCACTGTCTGCTCAAGAGGAGCTCCTTCTTCAGCGTCTTTTTTTTTCCTGCTATCCTCTTCCTCTTCTCTTCTCTCAAGCTCGTCTTCAAGAATAGAGTCTTCGATGCTTCTCTTGATCTCTCTTTCTGTCTCTTCTTCGTGTTTCTTCAGCTCTTGAAGCTCTTTCTTTCTTTTCTCCTCCAGTTCCTTTATCTTTCTTATCCGCTCTTCCGGAGGAAGCTTGTAGAGCTCATCGTCCAACTTTACCATGATAACATCTTGTGGCCTTTCTTGAAGTTTTTGTATACCTGCCACATCGGGTTGAATCCTGCCTTGGCAGCGCTGAAGGCTTGATCATAGCTGTATTTGAAAGGCTTCTCTGCCTTATCTTTCTTTTTCACCTGTGGCACGGCAGAACCAGCGAGTTCTCCAAAGCCTCTGCCGATAGACAGGAAAGGATCGAATATGTTGCCTCTTCTCTGGCTCTGTCTTTTAGCCTGGGCAGTAAGGGTCTCTTTTTTTTCTATAGGTTCTCCTGCTTCTTCCAGGAATGCTTCAAGGTCATCTCTCAAGGCGTCCATCGATGCTTTTACTGATGAATCAACGAGTTCAAGAAGGTCTATCTCTTCCTCCTTCCTAAATCTCTTCCATGTCTCGACCTCTTTCTCATGCCATCCGTACAGCCTGAAACAGACATCCAATTTTGCAAGGTGTACAGGTCCTTGCTGATATTCCTGCCTGTAATGCATAGTTGGCCTGCTGACATACTTGAAATGCATCAGGGCACAGGGACAATAACCTTTGTTGCTCTTCATTATAGCCATGAACTCGACCTCTATTATAGAGTTCTCGAAAGCGCTTACCATATCAACACTCTCTGTATGCTCTTCTCTCATACTCAGCCGTTTTATGTTCCGCAGATAAGGCTTCACCCAGCTCATGTACATCCGTATGATATTCCAATGCTGCCTTAGATATTTAAGAGTGAATCGTTTTCTCTGTTTGAGCTCTTTGAAGGTCTCTTCTTTCCAAGTCATATAGGCGCGCAATTTTCTTTTCAAGACCTCCCTTAGCTTTCTGTTGAAATCAAGGCTGTCTACCTTCTGGTCCACATCTAATGCCTTAAGCACTGTTGTCGAGAAGAAAAGGTCAGGTAAGGTTGCAAAGCCGACTTGTGTCGCGATGCCATAGACAGAAGCAGGATTCTTCGCTCCACCTTCAACCAGGTCTACCCAGTATCCTTTCAGGGTTATCTCTGCTGCTTCGCTTCCTTTGAAGCTGTCTTCATAATGGCTTAACCGCTCGTTAAGGATTCGCACTTCCCTGACAAGCTGGAAGACCTCTTTTACCATCTTGCCTATTATGGCAAGGAAAGAGCTTGCCTTGTCCTGCTGTATGCCCAGTCTCTGTGATGACTGGCCGAAGAAAGCAGAATTCTCTGCTGCAGAAAAGACGTCAAGGGTCTTTTCGAAACGATTGTAAGGGTGGTCTGTCCTCATGTTGGTCAGGATCCACCAATAGACGTCTTCCATAGGCTGACTGAAGTTCTCAAGTATAAGGCGGTATCTTTTCATCGGCTGCACAAAGCCAGTTTCATAATAACCGCTGTATTTAGGGTATCTGTCTGCTTCTACAAAAACATCTTCAGCCACCTCCTCTTTCCAGCCAAATTTTTTTCCGATTTCTTCTATTTTGACCATTTTAGTATATTAACGATTTATTTCCTGTTTTTCCTCTATATAAACTTTTTTATTTATGGTGCGGATGGAGCTCTTTCCTCAGCTTCAGCTCTCTTATGTGCGATATCTTGGCATTTATCAGGCTGTCGATATTTGTCGAAATGTCTTCTAACATGATCGAGATGTGTTGGCCCCCAAGATAATGGGGTATGATCACATAGTCTGCCCCTAGGTCATATAGCTGCAGTGCATCGCTTATTTCAGTAGATGTGACTATGACTGTGGCTTCAGCATTGACCTCTTTGATTTTCTTTATGAGCAGTTGGTTTGCGTTCAATACAGGAACAGTTGATATTACAAGTTCAACCTTTTCAAGGTTAAGTTTTTCCAGGAGTTCTGGGTTTTCGATATCCCCGTATATGCAGGGTATTCTTCGGGATAACAGGCGTTTAACCACATCTGGGTTGAAGTCTACTACAACATAGTCTTTTTTGAGCCTTTCTAAGGTTTTCAGTATGCTGTAGCCTAGCCTGTCATATCCTATCATGACAGTATGATGCACAACATCGTCTTTCACAAAAGAAAGCTCTTTGTTTTTCTTGCTGAGCTTCTCGAATATCATCAATGGTTTGCTCAGCACACCATAGAGCTTATACTCATAGTTTATGAAATATGTCGTGATAGTGACGGTCATTATAGTGGTCACTATGGCTAATGAGAAAAATTCAGGTGTTATGTGGCCTAGGTCAAGGCCTTGTGAAAATATTATGAGTGAGAACTCGGATACTTGTGCAAGGGCAACTCCTGCCAAAAAGGCTGTCCTTCTCTTATAGCCAAACATGCTGCACACTATTATGGTTACGAGAGGCACGGCTACAGCTGTCAATACGGTCAAGATGACAAACATTGGCACTAGGCCTGCAAAATTAGATATGACCAGTTCTGCTCCCAAGGCTGTGAAGAACAACACAGCGAAGAAGCTCTTCAAAGGCTTAACTCTTCCTGCTATCTCTTGATTATATGGTAGATTTCCTAGGATGACTCCAGCGAGAAAGGCTCCGATGACTATTGAAAAGCCGAGCTGGTGGAACAGCATCGCGAGCAGGAAACACATCCCAACGCTTATCATGAGCAAGAGCTCTTGGTTCTTGGCTGCGAACTTGAATACAAATGGCAGAACAGCTTTCCCTATCAATATGGCAAATATGAATATCCCCACTCCTTTTGCAAGGTCAAAGAGAAGGGACATAGGCTCGAAGACAGTCACGTTGCCGAGTATGGATATGATTATGATGGCCACTATGTCCTGCACCAGAAGCATCGCTATTACGATTCTTCCGTGCAGGGTGTTGAGCTCTTTCTTGTCTGACAAGAGCTTTATGACTACCATGGTGCTGCTGAACATCAATAGGATTCCGATATAGACTCCCCATAAAGGTATCATGTCCTGCCATATGGCTATTGCAAAGCCGATCAAGAAGAGGACTCCCATATGTATAAGAGCCCCTACAGTGCCTACTGCTCCGATGTCTTTGAGCTTTTTCAGCTCTAGCTCTAAGCCGACACCGAACAATAAGAAAGCGATGCCTATCTCTGCTAGTAGCTTTATAGTGCCTATATCTGTGACCCAGCCCATTATTGGACCTACTATTATTCCTGCAAAGATATACGCAGGGATCATCGGTTGCTTCCCTAGCTTGGCCAGGTAGCCCAGCAGAGCAGCCGCTACTATCATTATACCGATGTCAAAAAATATGTTATCCAATTATTCACCTCTTTTTTACTTAAATGTCTTTATTAGTCCTATTATCTTCTGGTAAAGCTTTGATTGGTGATTAGGTTTTATGATGAGAAGATTCTTTTTTCTTATCTCTATGATGAGCTTGTGCTTCTTGAAGAGCTTGACTGCGTTATGTACTGATGCAGGAGAAATATGAAGTTCATCTGCGATATCCCTAAGATGGAGCTCTTTATGGTCTATAAGCTTAAGTATCAAGATATTGTTCTTTGTGAATATCGCTGCTAAGTCGTTCATTATTTATGAACATAGTGTTCTTTATTTATAAACCTTTCGTTTTTAAGAAATGAACAAAACGTTCAATATTAATGAACGTTATCGCTTCTTTATCGTCGAGCCGCCACCAGGAAGAACTCTGATGATATCATCCAAGGATGCGTCAAGACTCTTTCTTATCAACTTGGCAATAGAACTGGCCTTTTCTTCGCCTGGAATGACCTCAACAAAGGTCTTGCAGTGCTTCTTTATGGCAGAAACAGGACCTCCCATGACTTTGCCGTTGTATACTCCAATAGCAAGTCCAACTGGAGGCTGCAGGTAATTGGTGTCTCCATAAATCATGAATGCCCCTTTAGGCAGGAATTCGCCTGCTTTGGCTTTCTTAGAGACCTGTTCTGGAGTCACGTAGAACACATCAAGAGTGCCAAGGCCATTTTTCCAAGCTCTTGAATATGCAGCAGTAAGCTCTGCAGCTTCTTGCTTGGTTGTATCTGGGATTTTCTTGTTGTCTGGATTCTTTATTACGACAAAAGGAGAACCTGCCATGTCAGTGTGGAAGACCAGGTCATTCTTCTCTGTGTATTTCTTTATGACGATCTCGTTGGTCGTAGCGTCTCTGCCGCCTATCATCAAGAAGCCGTCTGAGCTGTAGCACCAGTGGAACTTCTCGAACCATTCCTTCTTTGTAGGCCTGGTCAGTGTCTTCTTCACCACAATCTTCTTCTCTTTCTCTTCAGAAAGCTTGATCTTGGTCTTTTCCAAGGCTTTTTGAGCTCCGGCAAGCTTTTTCTTGGCTTTTTTAGCCTTCTCAAAGTATTCAGAAGCGTTCTGGTCTACAGATTTCTTTATGTCTAGTGTTATTCTCATGTTTAATAACCTTCTTTTTTCAAGTTTAGCATAACTTCCTTGAATAAACCATTTGGAATCGATTTTCCTTCTTTTGGCGGACAACCGCAATTGAAAGTTCCTATTCGCTTGTAATTTTCAGAGTTTAACCAGATGTCCTTTAAAGAGTTTTCCCAAATATCCCCGAAAACAGTGACATCATCGCCAGGACATCTTAAAACTTTCCCTGTTAAGGTAACATACATCCCACAAGCAACCTGATTGCATGGATGACCTCCTGCATAAGACGCTATCCCTTCCTCTTCAAGCTGTTTCATGGTTTGAATTCCTTGTTCTAGGTTAAATCTGTATATTTCTGTGTATAAATCAATCAATTTCTTACCTGGAGGGGTTATTTTGTGCCAAGCCCAGACTTTTGCACATCTTCCACTTATCATTGTAGGACAGACTATGACATACAAATTCCTGACCCGGCCCCATTTATAAATTTCAAGAATCTCCTCATAGTTGTCTTGGGTTATGGGGTTTGCTGCCAAACATAATTGGGTTGGATTGTGTTTATTGAACCCGGCTTTCGACAGAAGTTCCAAAGTACGGTTTCTTTTTAGGGTGTATCCCTTAATGTTACCGATCATTTTGTCTTGAATTTTTGTATCAAATGAATTAAATCCAAGCAAGATGCTGGCGTTGACCTTTTTTAATTCTCTAATGAGTTCTTCGCTTGTTGAAATTCCATATTGTGAGCACCACTTTTCTACTGCTTTGTCGTCGCTGATGGTATGTCCTTTTGTGAAGATAAGTGGGATTATTCTTAGTTTTTTTAAATCTCTCAGAAACTCCAGAAATTTTTTATCTTCGAATGGTTCTCCAGCACCAAGAAATTTCACAGATTTCAAACCCAGCTTTTTTCCTTGTTTGACAACATCAAGGATGGCATCATAATCCATTAGTTTTTTTCTTCCAAGATCAACCTTGTTGTTCCTTCTAAAACAGTGGGGGCAGTTCAAACTGCAGTAGTTTCCAAAATCAATATCTAATGTCAGAAGTTTTCCCCAGTTACGCTCTAATTCTTTCTTCGAAAATGCCCATCCATTGACGTCATTAACATATTCTTTTGGGAATTTATACTTATACACTATTGGAACTCTGGGCATGATTTTCATTATATCTCGTTGATTTACCTATTGGATGCTTTATTTATATTATTTGTGGTTTAGAAGAAATCAAGGGCAAGGCGTCAACAGCTTATCGATGCGTGTGCCCTGCTCATTGCAGGTTGTTATATTATTTTCAGCAGCCACTTCAGGCACGATGGTTATCCAGGCATTGTCCTTTGCCTGCTCTACAGAAGAGAAAGGGACGTCCTCTTCAAAAAGGTTGTTGGCAAGCACTTTAGAACGAGCAATCCCCATTTCAGTGGTTATCCTGAGCTGCTCGACGTCAATAGTGCCTTTGTTCCAGATCTTGAGCCGTATGGTATTATCCGAGTTATAACAGACTCCTGGATCCATAAGCTGTTCTGACTGATATACCTCGATCCGCACCTCTTTGCAAGGGTCATGGGCAAGATCTTTGGTCCAGGTCATGACCATAGCTCCCAGGGCCACAGCTACGCCTATCAACAAAACCGTTGCTATGATAGGAGAAATGCCTTTTTTGTTCATATAGCTCAACCTCTTTTGATATTCCTACGAGAATTGGGTATTTAAAGGTTTCGCTT
>JBDRIN010000036.1:0-9247 GCA_043815805.1 archaeon
GATAAGAGAGCAGCATTTTAGAGAGTTTGCTGATTTAGAGAAACATTTTAATATATCCTCTCATTCTGGCTTAGAAGCTGTTGTGAGAAGTTTTGAAGAGGTCGCTGCTGATGTTAAAGCTTTTGAGTTTATGGGACGAGATGAGAAATATGTTGAGCAGGTTTATGAGAGGTATACATTACCCTCAAATTATACTGACTTAACAGTGATTTCTTTTGATCGTCTTAAGGTAATAGCTAAGAAAAATGTTGGTGCTGCTAGGCGTTTAATGGTTATGGATTTTGCAGAATCGTTGGCAGTGTTTAAGTATTTAGATAATCATGCTTACAAAATACTGTCTGAACAGCTAAAGGTTGTTAGGAAGGCTTTGGGAGAAAAGGATTATACTTTAATAAAAGAGTTGAGTCAAGCGTATATTGTGGCCATACGTGGGGATTTTATAACACAAATTAGAAAAACTTTGGAACAATTTGGGAGGTTAACATGAGATTAAATTATTTTGCTGTACTTAATTTCATTAATATCTATTTGAGTAAAATTGATATTTTTAACATAAAAAAAGATATTTTTAATTATTATAAAAATGCCTCTTTTTTAGAATTAATTGATATTATAAAAAAATTGTTAGAGGCATCTGATGAAGAAAAAATGAAGAATTTTCTTAAAAGAGAATACGATGGAGCTTGGGATGAGGAGATATTGGTTTTTGTTGAAAACTTCTTGAAATCAAAAAAGAAGGAATTAAAGAAATATGAGATTTTTAAAGACGAGTATTCCAATGTTTTTTTCTGCAATTTGAATTTATTATATTATTTATCAAATAAGAATATTGAGAATTTAAAAGAAGAAATTCTTAATTTTACAAAATTGCGGCTCTTTTTTTCAAGCATAATTTTTTTCGAAAGAGGTCCCTATGATTTTAATAAAGATATAGCTACCTATTTTTTAGCTCTCAAGTGGTTTTATTCTGATAAAACCAAGCATTTGTATTCCGAAGAACTGTTAAGAGAAATAAAGGATTATGAGGAGAAAATTAAGAGTATTGAATGGGAAAAATATATGAAACCTTCAACTTCAAAATTCGACAGACTGATTATATAGTGATATATTTACTATTGACGCTAATTCGTTTGATATATTAAGAAGTTTTTTAAGAGGAATTAAAGATGGTTAAATATTTAAAAAATAAAAATGGGTGTTTTGATAAAGTACTTTTTAGTTATAGACCTGATGAGAAATTATGGAAAAAAGAGATTTTTTTGGACAATCTTGATTTTAATTTTTATTATGACAAAGATGATGATTTTAGCAAACGAGTAATTTTTGTGATGTGTATTACATATAATGAGCCTTTCTTAAAAAAAAGATATCCTAATATAAATTTTCCAAACGAGTTTTCATATTCTACAATGGTTAATCAATTTGTGTATTTTGTCTTAAAATATATTTATGCTAACAAAGAATATGATCCTAGTATTAAAGAAAACATGATTGATTTTATTGAGAAAGAGATTAAAAAATATGAATTTGTAAAAAAGGACATCGATAAATACGGAGTGGAATATTTTCCTGCCCTTAAATGGTTTTATTCAAAAGAGACCAAGCATCTTTATTCTGAAGAATTACTGGAGGAGATGAAGGATTATGAGGGAAAGATTAAGGGTGTTAAGTGGAAGGATTGTGTTAGGGCGCCGAATAAGTTTGACAGACTAATCATATAGTAATATTGTGCCTCTTATCCCAGTTGCTGTTTCAGCTGTCAGGACCATGGAGCTGTTTTCTGATCCTGAAGTTGTTGAGGTTTTTAAGAGGACGAAAGGAAGAGGGGTTGGTGCGGATTTCTTAAGTGGGCTTGCTTTTGTTGATACAACTGTTCATAAGGATGATAGTCCTGAAATAAGGAAAATAAAAAAAGATATGGCTAGAGGTGTTCCGTTAGGATATCATGCTCCTTCAGGCACAGTATTTGTTGATATTGATAGGGTCACCCCAGAATTTGTTAAGGATGGAGGTCTGGACCACGAAGTATCTCATGCTAAGATAGAGCGGGATTATCATGGTGAGTTTGCACAATTAGAGGAAAGATTTGGCTTTTCTAGGTTTGGGAAGTCAAAGAACTCCGAGATTGAAGCAATTGTTGAGTCTTTTGAGGAAGTGGCAGCGCATGTGCACACATTTAATTTCAGAGGACGGGATGAGAAATATGTTGAGCAGGTTTATGAGAAGTATCGGATCCAACAAGGAGATCCTGAATCAATACAGGAATTTGTTGACGTTCAATTAGCAGATAGTAAGTTTATCCAAATTGCAGAAGCTTTAGCTTCTTTTGATTATCTTGATCTCAAGACGGCAGGTCTTATTAGGGAAAGTTTATCTAAATACAAGGGGTTGGGTGACCTGGCTGAACAAAATTTAGATAAAATATTTAAACTCGTAGAATGTTTTCAAAGTGCACATAAGTTAAAAAAAGCAAGTTTTGAAAAATTACAGACTTTGTTGGGGTCTATGACATGAAAAACGTAGTGCTTGAGGATAAAAAGGCGTGTGAATATATATTGTTAGATTTTCCCATAAAAAAAATAATTAAGAGAGCATATGCTTTTCTAAAAGAAACTAATTTTGTAGACGAATTTGAGAAAAACACTGATAAATCTTCTCGTATACAGGCGCTCATTGGGTATCACATAGACCAAAAAGATATTTTACAAAAGGACATTTTCAATAAGATTGTTTATGACAAAGGTGTTTTGCATATGCTTTTGACCTATAATGTTTCCATACTATTCCTGTTGGAGCATTATTTTGGAGAGTATGATTCGGTAATTTCCTTTTTATGTGGAGAAAAACTTCAGGAATCAAAGGTGATGAAGATAATAAATCATCATCTGGAAATCAATTGTGAGGCAGATCGGGCAGAATACTCGCTAAATCTCTTTTTATCTCTTAAATGGTTTTATTCTGATAAGACAAAGCATCTTTATTCTGAGGAATTGTTGAAAGAAATGGAGGATTATGAAAAACAAGTCAAAAATTTGGATTTGAAAGAATTAGAGAAAAATAATCCAAGATTCAGTAGTTTTAGGCTGAGGTTTTAACCTTTCTTATTTTTTTCTTTTCGTCTTATACATATACAAAAAACCATGTAAGGATGCTGAAAGCAGCTCATATTGCCGGTCTAGATATCAATGTGAAGTCATTTATTCCTGATGTGGCTTCTGCTGTCAGGACCACGCAGATGTTTTCTGATCCTGAAGTTGTTGAGGCTTTTAAGAGGACGCAAGAAAGAGGGGTTGGTGCGGATTTCTTAAGAGGGCTTGCTTTTGTTGATACAACAATCCGTGACGATGACGTGCCGGAGATACGTCAAGTTAAGGAATATATGAAACCAGAAAGCGAAGAAAAACCACCTGTTAAGATGGGATATCATGGACCTTCTGGAAGAGTGCTTGTTAATATTAATGCGGTAACTGCAGAATTCATGAAGGAAGGAGGTTTGGACCACGAAGTATCCCATGCCAAGATAGAGAGGGATTATCATGGTGAGTTTGCACAATTAGAGGAAAGATTTGGCTTCTCCAGATGGGGCAAAATCGGAAATCAAGATATTGGTGCTGTTGTCGAAGCTTTTGAGGAAGTAGCAACGCATGTAAGAACCTTTGACGTTAGAGGTAAAGATAATGCATACTTGGGGCAGGTTTATGAGAAGTATGATATTCAGCAGGGAAATGTTGAATCTATAAAGACGTTTGTTCGAGGAAGTCTTGCAGACGATGCACTAGTTCAAATTGCAGAAGCAATTGCTTCTTTTGATTATCTTGACTTCAAGACTGCAGACATTATCAGGGAAAGCCTGTCTGAATATGCTATAGGTGATTTTGGAAAAGAAAATATAGAGAAAATATTTAAACTCGTAGAGTGTTTTCAGAGTGCACATAAGTTAGAAAAAGGCAGTTTTGAAAAACTCAGGACATTATTGGGGTCAATAACATGAAAGGATGGTTAAGAGACAAAAAGGCGTGTGAATATGTACTTTTGGACGTTCCAATAAAACCCCGAATTAAAAAAGCATATGAATTTCTGAAAGAAACAAAGTTTATAGATGAATTCAAAAAGAACACTGAAAAATCTTCTAGAATTCAAGCACTTATTGGGTATGGCATAAATCAAAAAGATATCTTGGGGAAAGACATTTTCAAAAAGATTGTCTACAAAGATAATATCTTGCACTTGATTTTGACATTCAATGTTCCTATTCTATATTTGCTCGAGCAATATAAAGGGAAATATGATTCTATCCTTTCTTTTTTGTGTGGAGAAAAGATTCAAGAGTCCAAGGTTCTTAAATCAATAAATAGCCATTTAGCGATTAGTTGTGGGGATAACAAAATAGACTATCTTCTCACTTTCTTCCTCGCCCTTAAATGGTTCTATTCTGAAAAAACCAAGCATCTTTATTCTAAAGAGTTATTGGAAGCGATGGCTGCTTATGAAAAAGAAGTTCGAAACTTAGACTTGAAGAAATTAGAAGAATCAAACCCCCGTTTTTCTAAGTTTAGAATGAGAGTTTAATATTTTGATTAACTTTATAAATACCCATCTTCTTCTCTTAAGCATGGATTTCAACAAGCTTTACGAAAAGAACCTGGCAGAGACCAAGAAAAAACTGGCAGAATCTGTGAATGAGGATGATTTCATAGTCCACACTATAAATAATATGGATGAATTGAGCAAAGTCAGCAATGCTCTCTCAAAGAGGTTGAGAGACTGGTTCTCTCTTTATCTGCCTGAATTCGAGCATTCTGTTCATGATAATGAGGCTTTTGCACGCTTGGTGGTTCAGAAGAACAGGAAAGAGATGATGCACGAGCTGAAATTGAAGGAGACCATGGGAAAAGACCTTCCCAAAGAGGACTTCGAGCCTATGAAGCGCCTCGCAGAGCAGATAAGCACTCTGTATGCTACAAAGGCAAAGCTTGAGGAATACTTGGAGAAAGTCATGGAGAGATACTGCAGGAATGTCAAAGCTGTAGCAGGAGCGCCTATCGGAGCAAAGCTGTTCAAGGAAGCAGGGTCTCTTAAGGCTCTTGCTGAGATGCCTGCCTCAAAATTACAACTCTTAGGCGCAGAAGAAGCATTGTTCAGGCATCTGAAGACCGGAGCAAAGCCTCCGAAGCATGGTCATATCGTGAATCATCCTTTGCTTGCACAGGCAAAGGGCAAGGACAAGGGCAAAGTGGCGAGAGCACTGGCAGACAAGATATGCATTGCAGCCAGGATTGATTATTTCAAAGGAGAATTTGCCGGCGATGAGTTAAGGAAAGGATTGGAGAAGAGGTTCAAGTCTTAATCATAATTTTCTGCTTCAACATTTTACGTACTTCTTGTTTGCAGATGGTCTTGTGCAGTCTGATCAACTGTTTCACAGCAGGGTTCTCTTTGTTCAACCGGTACATCTTGGCTTTGCCCACTTTCCTTGTAAATGTCACAATCTTGTATTTTTCCAGCGTTTTCCAGAAGAGCATCAATGTTGAGTAGGCAACGCCGGAGTTCTTTGCTATGTCTGTGAGTGAATAGTCGAAGCTGGAGAAGACTATCAAGAAGTCTAATACTTTGTTGATGGGCGAGTCTCCCAGGATGTTCAGGAATGAGCTTTGTTCTTTCATAGAGTTGGAAACGCATTACTTATATTTAAATATTTGTATTATATTATATGAAAATATGAATTTGCTATGTTGTTTTTCCGACGATAAGCGTATTTTTACGGAAAAACAGAGGTTTTGTTTATTAAGAACATCAGTTTATGTTTTCTCATGCTTAAACAAGACATTGAAAGGACACTCTTACATAAATTGCTTAACCTGAAGATAATTGGAAGCAAGCACACATCTTTTGATAATCTACCTAAGGGCTTTCCAAAGCATTTAGGAAAAGAAGTCAAAGAGACTGCAAAAGATTTAATAAAAAGACAACTTTTATTAAGCAAACACACATCCTATGGACTTGAGGTTTCACTCAATCCTCAAAAGATAGATGAAATTGAACAAATAATTGATGAAGAATGAATCCTGTGATGAAATATCCAAACGTGTACTCTAGGAAGGAAGGCAAGCGAAGCAAGCTTTATACTAAGAATCTTATTCCGGGAATCTCCCAGTTCGAAGAGAACCTTGTGAGAGAAGGAGGGGTTGAGTATCGCGAATGGGATCCTAAGAGGAGCAAGCTTGGGGCTGCCATCGTGAAGCAGATATCTCAGATAGGGATCAAAGAAGGGAATACTGTGCTTTATCTTGGAGCAAGCCATGGATATACTCCTAGTTTTGTTAGCGACATGATCGGAAAGAACGGATTCATGTTTGCAATAGACTTTGCGCCTGTTGTTGTGCGGGATTTGGTTTTTATCTGCGAGCAGAGGAAGAACATGACTCCTTTGTTAGAGGATTGCAATCATCCGGAGAATTACAAAGACAAGATCACCAAGGTTGACATCGTGTACCAGGATATTGCGCAGAAGAATCAAGTAGAGATATTTCTGAAGAATATGCAGTTTGCAAAGCCTGACGGCTTTGGTCTTTTGGCCCTGAAGGCAAGAAGCGTCGACGTGACCATGAAGCCGAAAGAAGTCTTCAAAGAAGTGCGAAAGAAACTGGAAAAAGAAGTGAAGATTGTCGACTATAGGGAGCTAGACCCTTTTGAGAAAGATCATGCGTTCTTTGTTGTGAAGCGGTGACTCTTCCAAAATAGTAAAACTTAAATACTACTTGGTATTTCCCAAATGCTAAGGTGGGGTGAGGAGTAGATACTAAATGGCTAAGAAACTTCCAGACTTTAAACTTGTAACAGAGCCAAGCACGGATAGAACTGCTTTTTCTTCTGAATTAGACATTGAAGACCTAGCTTGTGTTATAGATTTAAATCCAGACCAAATCTCTGCCCTAGAATCAAAATCAAAAGGTAAACCAATCTCTTTCAAAGATGTAGTTAGCATTTTTAAAGAAAGAGGAGAATATTTCTCTCTGGGAATGCTAGTCACAACATATGTCGGGAGAGCAGTGAATTATGCTAATCAAGTGCTTGAAATATCTCAGGATGAAATGTTGAATTACCAGGCGCATGATCCTCTTGAGCGAATGACCTTGGAGCAAGTTTCTCAGTTTACACCTCTTAACGAAGACGTACTTCTTGAAGCTACCAAAAGGAAAGATGATGATAACAAGCTTAAAGCAACAAAAGGTAAGGAAGGAGTAATGGTTACTTATAAGGACGCTATGGATTGGGCTAAAGCAGAGTATTTCCAAAAAGGTGATTTTGGAACGTGGGCAGGCATTCAAACCGGCCTTATAGCCAGAGATAAAACCCATCAACAAAGAAGACCTCTAGAAGAAATCGCAAGAGCATTATCCTTTGATTGTCCAGTAGAGTTTGAAGAAATCATGGATGCTGCGGGACAGTTGGCAGCTGCAGCTTATGGTAAAGATGAACCTGAGAGAAAGAAACCAGATCCAAAGCCATGTAAGGGAAGAGGTAGAAAGAGACAAGCAACCGAGGAACCTGCACAAGACGAGGTAGAAGTGATTTCACTCGATCCTGAATATTTATTCCCATTATCAGATCATGCTAAGTCAACACGAACAGAGGGGAAGCAGCTTAGCAAGTGGCTAAGAAGAGCAGAAGATGCTGGTTATATTGATTCAAGAGAGCACAAGGTCGGAGTTTCACCAACATATACCCAGTATGAAGTTGGCAGAGCCTTGGAAAAACTACAAAAAGATTATCCGGACATTGCTGATGACTTAGAAAGAGCCTTAGATAGGCACGGAAACTTCTGTGCCAAACATCCTTATGAGCCTGAAGGTGAAGAAGGAGAAGAAGAGGCTGCTGCTCCACCATCGCCTTTGGAGAAAAAAGCTGGCAAAGCTAAGGGGAAGACTGATAGAAGAGGGCCGATGAGTGAGGAAGAAATCAGGAATTATGATTACCCTAGGACCAGAATATTCTTATCAGAGTTAGCTCCGGTTACAAACAGGCGCCGTGAAACATATGACGGTGCTGCTTCTAAGGGAAGGCTTCCTGACTCCAAAAAAACCGATCCGGATAGTCCAAGATATGTCACTATAAGCCAAGCAGCCGATTATCATATGAGAGGCTTAGATAATGATAACTTAAGAGCAGATAGCTTAAGTGCTCTTAGAGCTCTGGCAAAACACAGTGAAGATCTTAAAAAAAAACGTTAAGTAGTAGTAACCAACCTCCTAATGGAGATAATTCTAATGAATATGTGCCATCAGATGGCAGTCTAGATGGCTCTGGCAAGACAGATTCTAAGGACGAAGATGAACGCCTAGAAGCGCCTTCGGGGGTACCTAATTTAGAAGGGGTTGTTTTGGGTATAACAGAACCTCCAGTTACAGGAGAAACTGCGCCAGAAGATGAACCAACAAATGGAGAGTTTAACGGTGAAGAATATGCTTTCACTCTTTGTTATGCTAGTAGAGAACATCGCGAAGTGGCGAGTGTGGTGTGTGTTGATCTGTATGAATGTTTTGATTTGGTTGACTTGTTAGATGAAACAAGCGAATCAAGTGACTTTGAATGTTTAGAGGACTGTGCAACTGGTGGAACCGGAGAATTTGTTAGGCAAGCTTGTTATAAGGGAGCACAATATGTTAATGATCTCGTTGGTTCTGGCATAGATTTATCTATTGAAGGAGGAAGACTTCAAGTTAGAGGCAAAGGGAATGGTAATATGAGAAAAGTTTATAATGATGGAGACGTTTTATACGAAATCGAAGAAGAACTCCCTAAGGAACAATTAGCTGCTGTGGCAGGATGTGTTGCTATGTTCCGTGCTGCACAACAAGCAGGTATAAAATTAGGTCCTGATGACTTGGAACATATCGGAGATCGTATCACACGCGTACTTAGAGGGGTGCGAGACGGAGATTCGGATATGATTAATTATGAAAACCTTCTCTTGACAAAAACTTTATTTGTAGATGAATTGAGCAGAATACCAGTGGTTGAAGATCTAGACTCTGATGTGCCTATTACAATTCAATAAATAACAGCCGTTGTTGTGAAGAAGTGATTATCCTTTTCTTACTCTTTCAGCCTTTTCTTGTTTGAAAGTTAAATCTATGGCAAGGCCTCCTGCCTTTGCACGTTCAAATTTAAGACTTGCAGTTTCATCTAAGGCAACTTCCCGTATTTCATCAAGACCTTTTCCTCTTTCTAAACCATCAGATCTTCT
>JBDRIN010000037.1:0-2235 GCA_043815805.1 archaeon
GCTCGCTGAGCAAAAAAGAGCAAATACACAAAATATTAAAAGAATTAAAATATAGTTATGAACAAGTGACCAATTTACCTCTGGATTTCGAGATATTATATGTGTACGTGATAAAATGACGCAGACTTTTTTAGCAAAAGGGAAACGAGGACTTGTATACCTAGACGATGGCGGCAAGTTCAAGACAGTTCTCAAGAAACCGAATCCTCAGAGCACTGCAATCTATCGTTTAGAGAATGAAGCTAATTTCTTGAAGAAACTGAATCCTCAAGGTATTGGGCCGAAGCTTGTTGCTGAGGGAGATAATGAGATACGGATGAAATACATAGACGGACCGAGGATCCTTGATTATTTCAATCAAGCAGACAAAAAAAAGATATTAAGTGTCATAAGAGAAGTTTTCAGGCAATTGCGTTATATGGATGAGCTCGGAATAAACAAGAAAGAGATGACTAATCCCTACAAGCACATCATAATAAGCAGCGGAAAACCTGTCATGATAGACTTCGAGAGATGCGTCTATTCTGAGAAACCACAAAATGTTACGCAGTTCTGCCAGTTCATGGTCAGAGAGAAAACAAAACTAATTCTCGTCGACAAAGGCATAAATATTGGCAGGAAGAAGTTATTGGAGCTGGCCAAAGCCTACAAAGGGAAACCGAACACTGTGAATTACACGCGAATTCTAAAAGTTTTCACT
This sequence comes from archaeon, assembly GCA_043815805.1. Taxonomy (GTDB): domain Archaea; phylum Nanobdellota; class Nanobdellia; order Woesearchaeales; family JBDRIN01; genus JBDRIN01. The sequence goes on from JBDRIN010000037.1 coordinate 701, forward strand.
TGATAAAGGTAAAAGTTTATAAAGAGCGGATAGCTTTGGAGTTATAGGTGAGATGATTGGACAAGAGTGAACTAGAAAGGATTATAGGGGACCAGAAAGATGCTCTTAAAGGCAAGACGATAGCAATCATGCATGATATGGACGGCTTAGACGAAATTCTGAGAGCAGCTGGAGCTAAGATACCTCTACATTTTAACTTTGATTTCCCCAAGCACCAACTTTCTAGCGTGTTCTTAAGCAGTTGGGGTGAAACAGCTGTCAGGTGGACCTATGATGCTATCTTTGGAACATGGGATGGCCTTACAACTCCTCAAGGCCCTAGAAGAAAGATAGATCTGGCGATTCTTGTCTGGGCAAATCCGGTGGAGGATAAACCAGGTCATGTCAACCCGAATATTGTGAGAGATTATTCTGAATATATAAGGAAAACTCTTGTCAACCTTCGTATTCGAGAAAAAGATCCTAGATATGTTCCTTTAGTTGTACTGGCAGATGAAAGGATAGATGATGTTGAGCTAGTTAAAGGTGTGGGTAGCGCTCCAGGAGTCATGGCATTAGATTATCTGGATCCTATGAGATCTCCTGAAGAAGCTTTCTTATTCGATAAGGGCAAGTTTGCTTCTAGACTATACGATAAACAAGCAGCACGAGACTTATTGGAAGAACTAAAAAAAATTCAGAAAGACGGGTTTAAGTTGGCACAAGAATACGCAAGTAAAGAAGTCCAGAGAAGCAGGCAGGTTAGGTTTCCCGAAGGAATATTTCACTCCTGCCCATTGGGGTTCAGGGTTCCAGGCACCAATCAGGTATGGTGTGCGGAAGTTCAGTCTGAAAAATTGAGAAAGTATGATCCTATAGCATATAAGGCAATAAAAGATTATTTAAATGGACCGCATGTTTCCTGTCCATACAGGGATCGTGATGATAGGAATTGTGTCCACATTTTGACAAAAAATGCTACAAAATAACTTCACCCAAAAAATCTACAACCTCGCCAGAAAGATCCCTAAAGGCAAAGTAACAACTTACAAGATTCTCGCAGAGAAAACAGGCAGCAAAGCTTACCGTGCAGTGGGCAGTGCCATGCATAACAATCCTTACTGGCCCAAGGTGCCTTGCCATCGCGTCGTGAATTCTAATGGAAGTCTAGGAGGATTCGCTTCAGGAACAAAGAGGAAGATTACACTTTTGAAAAAAGAAGGCATAGAAGTAAAGAAAGGAAAGATAGTCGACTTCAAGAAGAAATTGTTTCGATTCTAATCAACAACCTCTGTCTCTAGTTTCTTAAGGTCGCAGAAATCCGTCGTGAAATTATATGCGCCGGCATTCAAGAAGACGATTTCATCGCCGACTTTAGGATTTTTCAGATAAACGCGATACCTGAACAAGTCCATAGAGCAGGGAGTGTAGCCTTTTATCACATAAGGTTCGCCTTCGCCTTTGGCAAGCTCTCCCTCGACAAGAAGTTTAACAGGGACTATCAAAGCGTCCATGTCACTATTATATACAGAAGCGCTCACTATGATATTGTTTCC
>JBDRIN010000038.1:0-3442 GCA_043815805.1 archaeon
ACCGATGCTTTCGGCAGAGATGATCTTGAAATCTTGCTTGCAGGCCATGTATTGGCATACCTGCCCTACAGTGGTCTGGAGGGATTCTTCTCCCTCACCGACTTTCTCAGCTGCATCATTTAATTTGTTAGAGGTAGAGCCGCCATCTGGAACTGCTCTCGCTCCAAGCGCAGCGGTCCCGAGGCCTCCTTGAAGTCCTTTCAGAGCAGGCAATGCCTGGCAGAGTATCTTTGTATAAGTTACCATATCGTACAAGTCGCCCCATTTCTCTTCGAACTCTTCGGCTGTATTGATAGCGTCTGCTATCTCATCCTGGACCCTAGTATTCATAAGTGCAGAGGTATCACCATAGACATCTAACAGTATGGTAAAATTATCTTTTTCTGGCTCTGCATAAGTATAATCGCCTCTTCTTGAGTATATATCAAGGGTGCATACAAACTCCAGCTGTTCCTCTTCAATCGCTGCTGTCCTGAGCTCTGCAATCGCTATGGGGTGGACGCTGCCTCTTACAAAATTTAACAATTCCGGTTTGCCGTTCTTCATATAGGCTATGTTGCCTTGTTTTGCAACACATCCGCTTATCTCGAGCTGCAGGATCTCGACATTTGATCCTTGAGGGCTCAAGGTTATATGGTCATAGATCTTTATGTTGAAATACTCTGCAAACTCTCTATTTATGCTTGTGGGAGTATAACTAGTTGATTGGATCCTCCAGTTATCTGGAGTAACTCCTTCTTCAACTCCCAGCACAACAATCTCTTCTGAAATCTCAAGCACATTGTCTAGAGTATCATAGAACTTGAACTCCAGTTCTTCAGTATATGGACCTGGTGCTATATTATTGACATTCCATTCACATTTCCATTTGTTGCCTTCTTGGCTGCAGGCCTTCTCTTCTTCCGGATCTCCACCGACGTAAGTCAGGTTGGCGACTCCCCGCACCTCAGTCAAGTCATCTGTAAGAAATGCTGTTATGATTATATTGTCTCCTGACTGGATATGTTGGAGTCCGGATGCTGGCTCTATGCTTATATTGATAAGTTCAGGCGGTTCTGAGTCACAATACAATGTGATGGTTGGCGAATCCATCACCCTGTTTCCTGCATCATCCTGGCTGAAGACTCCTCCCATAGTAGATATGGTCAGGCTCTTTCGATCTCCGCTTTCGCAATTGACATCAATGAAGCCGTAGCAATTCATACCGTCGCAATCCTGGATTCTTCTGTCTGTATCGAGATAAAAGAAAACAATCCTGCGCTCAAAGCTCGCCACGTCATCCTGCAAAGTCACAAGGATCTTGTTTGGAGCATTAGGAGTTATATAACACCTGTCTTCATAACAGGTCTCAGTGCCTAAGTAAGAGACTGTAGGCCTGGAGTTGTCTATGTTGAAGGTCTTGGTCAGAGTACTCGAATGTTCAACTCCAGCAGTATCTGTCATGGTGACCAATACTTCTATTGTGCCTTGGTTGATATTCATCACAATTCCTTGTATGGAGCATTCATAAGAACCCCCTGTTTCTGTGCACGAAGCAGCCATATCAGAATATAAAGATGCATAAGCGCTGTTGAACTGTGAAAGATCTGCATGTGCACTGGCAAAATCTGGCCCTGTAACCACAAATTTTACTAGGATGTCCTGCCTTGTCCTGCCCAGAGAGACATAGTCTACCTCTATGCCTTGCTCAAGGACATGCAATCCAGAGGCTGCAAGCTCTGCGCTTACAAAACCAACTAGCAATAAGAATATTCCTATGTAAATTATGGGTTTCCTCACCATTAACCCTCTTTTTATTATCTATGAAACTAGTCCTTTATATATTTATCTGAATATTGTCCTAATATTATTTGATCTGTCCCTTTTTGATCTTGTCGATCTTGATCTCTTCTTTTTCTGTCTTAAGTATCTTGTCTCCAAAACATGGTTTTCCTGCTTTGCCTTCAAGAGAGACTGTCAAGAATTCTTTGTAAGAAATAATTTTTTTCCCTGGCTCTACGCCATCTATGAAGACTTGGTCGCCTGGTTTTGATTTTTCTGCATAAAGCAGACCGACGTCTTTTCCATCGTCGCAGGCTAGAAGCATGCCCTGTGACTTATTGCCGCGCAGCATGGCTGTCTCTAGATTTGTGACAATGATTATCTTTTTCTTCTTCAGCTCATCTTTTTTGTAATACTGCTTGAGGCCTGCAACCAGCTGGCGTTTCTCTTTGCCCAGGTCTATCTGCATCTTGTAGAGCTTATCTGCGCCTTCAACATCCTCAATCTTTTCTATTCCTGCAACTTTTAGATTCAGCTTTGCGAAAGGGCTTGTCTTTTTGCCGGAGAACTTTGTCTTCAGCTCTTCGACCTGCTCGTCTTCTAGCTTCTTGAAAAGAATCTCTGGCTTACCAATCTTGTGGTTCTCTAGTGGCTTGCCGAGATCCTCCCATTTCAAGTCTTTCACCTTGAGCTGTTTCCATATCTCTTCAGCTGTCTTGGGCAGGTATGGCTCGATGAGTATAGATAGATCTTTCACAAGCGTAACTAGGTTTGTAAGGCTACTCTGAGCTTTTTTCTCGTCCTCTTTCACGACTTTCCAAGGCTCGCTCTCCTGGAAATACTGGTTTCCTTTCTTGCTGAGAGCCATTATTAATTTTAGTGCATGCTTCAAATCGATTCGATCGTATGCCTCCTCGATTTGCTTTAGCTCTGGGTCATAACTCAGCTCTTTTGAGGCTTTGCTCGTTTTACCGTCGAAGAACCTATTAGTGAAAGTAAGTGTCCTGTTGACTAGGTTACCGAAGTTTCCGAGCAGCTCTGTATTGAGCTTTTCCTGGAAGTCTTTCCAGCTGAATTCTGTGTCTGTCTTCTCTGGGCGGTTGACAAGGATATAATACCTAAAGACATCTGCAGGAATGCCTGTTTTCATAGCATCGTCACCAAAGACTCCTACATTTCTGGATTTTGAGAACTTGCCGGATTCATAATTCAGGTATTCATTTACAGATATCTTGTCGAGCAGGGTATAGCCCAGATCCGCACCTATCAAGAATGCAGGGAACAGTAATGTGTGGAAAGGGATGTTATCTTTGCCCATGAACTGCACTAGCTCTGTGTCTTTATCTTTCCAGAATTTATCCCAGTCCTTCCTTGTCTCTTTTACGATCGAGATATATCCTATAGGCGCGTCGAACCAACTATAGAAAACCTTGTTTTCATAGCCTTTCTTAGGCACTTTTATTCCCCATTTGAGATCCCTTGTGATTGCTCTCAACTTCAATCCTTCTTTGAGCCAGCCGTTAGTCAGGGTCTTTGCATTCTGAGACCAGTTCTTCTCTGATTTTTTTATCCAAGCTTCCAGTTTAGGCTGGAGCTTTGGCAAGTCTATGAAAAGATGTTTTGTTTCCTTGAAAACCGGTGATCCATTGCACACCTTACACTTTGGCTTTTTGAGCTCTTC
>JBDRIN010000039.1:0-18124 GCA_043815805.1 archaeon
GATGATGGTGGCCAGGCCGCTATTGAGCTTTGACAAGGAAGAAGCCATAAGGATAGCCAGAGACATAGGCACCTATGATATCTCGATCAAGAGGCAGTTAGATTGCCCTTTCCTTCCGATGAATCCTTCTACAAAAGCCAAACTGGAAAAAGTGGAGTACGAAGAGAGTAAATTAAATGTGAATTCTATGATAAAAGAAGCTTTGCAGGCTGCGAAAACAATAAACATTAAATAAGCAGTTTCATTCCTCTAATCCTGGAGAGGTGATGGGAGCTTTATATGAGCAACAGATTAGAAGGGATTTTATCGAAGCTATCTTTTGATTATAATCCTGTAGACATAGAATTCACACAGGGAAACCTTTGCAATTTGGCTGGCATATTGAGAGGATCAAAAGAAGACCATCATTTCCGCAACAGGGTCAATTCTCATGCAGTGAGTTGGCGTCCTGATCCGGATGCGATTGGCCTAATTCGGCTGATTGAAGAAACAAACTTTCTCGAATACCTTGCTAAATACGGTCAAGAGCTCTCTATAGCGACTTATGCTGTAAACAGGACGATAGAAGGGGAGAGGGCAAAAAAGCGAAAAAAAGTCAAAGTTGCAGAAAAGATGATAGATAATTACGTCCCAGACCCTTCTAATTATATCAGAGTATCAGAACTTGCAGACGAAATCGACCTCTCGGCTGCGACCGTCCTTAATCATATGGCCCGAGATGCCGAAGCCAAAGAGAAACATCCAGAATATTATACAGCGAAGCAAGACGAGCTGGGAAGATGGCTCATCAATGAGGCAGAGTTCTATGATTGGTTGCGTGCTGAGACTCCTAGCTCTAAAGCGCGCCGCAATAGGGACAGAGTGCTTCCTCCGTTCATGAGATATGTCCTGACCGAAAGAGAGATTGACAGGCACACGGAACAATATATCCATAAGCATAAGATAAAGATACCTAGAGCCATGGAGAATGCTCTGTTGGAGGATGAAAGGCAATATAATCATGGGGGAAATGGCAAGAAAGAAGACGTGCCAAAGCCTAAAGATAAACCCGGAGATAGAAAAACAAAGAAACCCGCTGAAGTCATTGATTTCACAAGAAAAAGGTTGGCGAAGTATGAAACAGGATTCTATGAAGCTCACACAGAACTCTATGATTTAAGCTGCAAATTTCTCGAAGCTGAAAACTGGATTCCTGGTGATGATTCAGAGCCAGACTTTTCGAAAATATATCAAGAGGCGAGAGAATATGTCCGGGAAGCAGCAGATACTCACATTAGGCTTGCTTCAGAAAAAGGAGAGCCCTATTTTGTCATCAAAGGAGGAAAAGTCGTTAAAGGAAACAAGAGAAGGCTGTTTTCTGGCGAACCAGAAGAAAAAAATAGGATTCTGACATTCATGGAAAGACTTACGAGTGAAGAGGCAAGAGTAACCCCTGCTTACTTGGCTATGTATGATGTTTTGAATGCTATGAAAGAAACATATGGTCAAGATCCTGAATATAAGGACTTAGACTATAAAGATGCTTTCATCAGGGTAGCTGCCACCTTAAATGCGCTTATTGCTGAAAAAGATGTCGAGATATTTGACTTGGACCTGACACGTGGTTTCTTTGAAGAGTTGAAACTCCATACAGGATTCTGTAAGAAAGCTAAGAGTTATTCTGTGACTTAATAGATGACAGCAACCACGATGCTCTTCACCTGTTCAAAGCGGACCTTTACAGGATCTGGGAAGGCAAGGTTGTCTCCTTTTGTGACCGCATACCAACCTTCTGTGTCTTTGCCTATGGCTACGACGCGGTGCACGATTATGCTATCCTGCCATGACTTGAATGAGATGATGTCTCCTACCATGATGTCAGAGGTCTGTTCAGGCACTATCTCTATGCTGTTGGCATTCTCGCTTATAACCGGGAGCATGGAACCCGAGGCGGCAAATTTGGCCCAGACAGGATTGTCCAGGTAGATGACTACCCGGTCATCATATACCATTATGTCTGCTTCTTCAACATGTTCTGGCGGAGCAAAAAGGTCCCTCTGGAAAAGTATGGGGGAGATGTTCTTCTCGCTTACATTATGGTCTAGGGTCACAGTATTGTTGACAAGGAGCTGGGTCTTCCTTATCTCCTGGAACATATAATTCTGGAAGATAGAGCTCTCTTCTTGGTATTCTTTGATATAATAAGACATCTGCTCTAAGGTGTATATGGTGTTCATTTGCAATATGGCAAGGAAGATGACCAGGCAGAGAAGCACGATGAAAGAGATGGTCAATATGAAAAAAGCGTATTTTCTAGTCTCTTCCTTGGTCTTCCTGCCAAAGAATCTAGTTTTGTTTATGAAGACAGCTTTTTTCTCATGCTCCTTTATACGTTTTTTCAGGACATCTATGTAGTCTTCCCTAGAGCCACGAGTCTTTCTTAATCTGCATGCTAGCTCTTTGTCTTTCACTGAATGCTCAATCCATTTCAGGAAGTCATCCCTGTCTGTAGAAGTATGATATTCAAAGCCGTGCCTGCTTATCTCTTCGAAAACATGCAGAAGCTCATAGAGATTCCTCACTATGCGTCCATCTTGAGCATGAAATATCTCTTTTACAGGCACATCTGCAAGAAACTTCCTTGGATCTCTCAATTTACACCTCTTTTTCTATTGTATTGTCAGGGGGATTATTTAAAGTTTTGGTTTAAAAACAAGAAATTTTAAAAACCCACTCTTATTCTTATGCTCTATGGCACTCAAACTGTTCAATACCCTGTCCAGGAAGAAAGAGGTATTTGAGCCTATAAAGAAAGGGCACGTCGGTATGTATACTTGCGGGCCAACTGTCTACAGTTTTGCGCACATAGGCAATCTTCGGTCTTTCATCTTTGAAGATATCTTGAAAAGAGTCCTTGTCTATGATGGCTTCAAGGTGAAGCATGTCATGAACATCACTGACGTAGGTCACTTGACCTCTGACGCTGACGAAGGCGAAGACAAGATGGAATTGGCTTCTAAGAAAGAACACAAAACTCCTGAGCAGATAGCACAGTTCTACAGCGACGCGTTCTTTGATGATCTCAAGAATCTTGACATAATCAATCCGGATGTGGTTTGTAAGGCCACAGAGCACATCCAAGCCATGATTGATCTTATCAAATGGATAGAGAAGAACGGCTATACCTATGTAGGTGAGGGCGGAAATGTCTATTTTGACACTTCTAAGTTTAAGGATTACGGCAAGATGGCTCTTCTGAAGCTTGATGACCTAAAAGCAGGTGCAAGGACAGCTGTTGATCCTGATAAGAAGAATGCGAGAGACTTTGTCCTTTGGTTCTCAACTACGGGTTCAAAATTCAAAGGCCATTTGCAAACTTGGGATTCTCCTTGGGGAGAAGGTTGGCCAGGTTGGCACATCGAGTGTAGTGCGATGTCAATAAAACATCTTGGTGATAATTTTGACATCCATTGCGGCGGGACTGATTTGATTCCAGTGCATCACACCAATGAGATAGCCCAGGCAGAGGCTGCAACAGGCAAGAAATGGGTCAACTATTGGCTGCACGGAGAGTTTTTGGTCATGGGCAAGGAAAAGATGGCCAAATCCGGGGGAAACTTTGTCACTCTGCAGACTTTGGTCGATAAAGGCTTCGACCCTCTGGACTATCGCTATATGTGCTTGACTGCCCAGTATAGTTCTAAGCTAAACTTCACCTGGGAAGCTTTGGAGAACGCAAAAAGTTCCTTTGATACTCTTAAGAATATTGTCCTGGAGATAAAGAGCAAGAAAGACAGCGAGAAGACCAAAGATTATGACAAATATAAAGAAGAGTTTGTGAAGGATATCAACAATGATATGAATATTCCCAAGGCTCTTGCTGTACTTTGGAAGGTTGTTAGAGATAAAAAGCTCGGCAGCAAGGAAAAAATGGAGTTAGTTGTTGAGTTTGACAAGATATTCGGCCTTGGTCTAAAAGATCTGAAAGAAGAGAAAGTCGACGCCCCTAAAGATGTTCTTGAGTTATTACAAAAGCGCAAAGACGCTCGGAAGAACAAAGACTGGGCTCTAGCCGACAAACTAAGAGATGAAATCAAAAAGAAAGGTTACGTCCTTGATGATAGTAAGGACGGGACTAAGGTTAAGAGCGTTTAGTCGTCTTCTGGTAATTCTCTAGCCTGTTCTTCTAGCCTGTCAAAGTATCTTGTGGCTCTGTGTTCATCGCCATGGCTGGACACCCAGGGATCGTCTTTTTTGTATCCATCTCTTTGACATGTAGATATTGGTTGGGTTGCTGCTTCCAACTCTGCTTCACTCATTCCAACAACATGTGTAAGATAATCTAAAATCTCCTCTGATAGTTCTGGCGTTGTTGCTCCGCATGTTTGTTCATATAGGCCCGCAGGCAAAGCTTCGATAGGAACTCTCTCTATAGGGATCCCATGTCCCTTTTCTAGCCCATAAACCCCTCCTTTTATAGGGATTGGAGTAACATCTGCAGCCAAATCTATCCCTAATACACCCCTAGGAGTTACAAAGCTTGTGGGCACTACTGCCCATCCGCCTTTTAAGCCAGGTACGAATCTGTGGTCTCTAAAATATGATGTGTCTTGGATGGCGTCTGGATCTAGGCTCCCAACAAGTTCCCTGAATCTTCCTATACCATAAGCCATACCGTAAACAGCAATTACCTCAGGTTCTAAACCAGTCATCTCTTGGATTTCAGCAATATCTGCTTTTTCTCCGCCTTGTTCCATATCTACTCTTAGTTCTAATCCTGTTTTTTTCAGGTGAGATCTTAATCTATCTTTATCAACTCTTCTAAAAAGAAAATCAAGGCCTAAGTCTTTTGCTCTACCTAGAAATTCGTGTCTGCCCCATTCGTATGGTTTTTTATCCGATTCTGCCATCTTCTTTCCTCCATCAAAGCAATAGTGTAAGCTTTTTAAGTATTTAAAATTTGCTAAGAAGCACTCATTTATAAATGTTACTATTTAGTGGTAGTTATAGAACGATTTTGAGCTCTCCCTTGTGGAAGCTTATCTTCTCTGCACTAGAGGCCAGCTCTATGTCCTTAAGGAAAGGCTCTAGGGTTTTCTTGTCTGTCTCGGAAATAATGAGCTCTTTCACAGGCGTCTTCAGAGAGAGGTTCTTGCTTGATTTCTCCCTCCTGGCAGCACCTATGATATCTACTGCCAAGTCGCCGGCTTTCTCTGTCTTATTATCTACTAATTTCTCATCATATTCCGGCCATCCGCTGATATGGATGCTTTTTATCTTCTCTTTCTTGTCCAGGTAGAGATGATAAATCTCTTCTGTGATATGAGGCATGATGGGCGCGAAAAGCTTCAATAGGGCAAGTAATCCAGTATATAATGTGTACTGTGCGCTCTTCCTTGCCTCTTTACCTGCTTTATCTTCATTGTATAATCTTGGCTTCGCAATTTCAAGGTAATTATCGCAGAAAACATGCCAGAAGAACTGTTCTACAACCCTTTTGGCATCTCCTGATTCATAGACGTCAAAGCTTTCTGTGGATTTCTTGATTATGCCCTGCAATTTGCTGAGGAACCACTTGTCCATGACTTCGAGCTTTGGTTTTTTGTTATCATAATCTTCAAGATGCATCAAAGCGAACTTGGAAGCGTTCCATAATTTGTTTACGAATCGGGTTCCTGTCACGAAGTCTTTCTCTTTGAAAGGAAGGTCTTCTCCCCATCTGGCTGTGCCGACCCAATACCTGAAGACATCGACATTGTATTTCTTTAGGAGCTCATCAGCCCAGACAGCATTTCCCTTGCTCTTATGCATCCCTTTTCCATGCTCGTCCAGAACAAAAGTGCCTATGGCTACGTTTTCCCAGGGGATTGAGTCAAAATGGAGATATGATTTCAGGATTGTGTAGAAAGCCCAGGTCCTGATTATGTCATGGGATTGCGGCCTTAATGACATAGGATAGACTTTCTTATAGACATCGGGTGATTTCAGCCACTGCCCAGCAACCTGCGGGCTCATGCTTGAAGTCATCCATGTGTCAAAGACATCGCTCTCTGGTTCAAAGTCAGAAGAGCCACACTTGCATTTCTTCTTGGGTTTTGATTCAGTGGGATCAAGAGGAAGATCTTTCTTATCAGGGACCATGGCTTCATTGCATTTCTTGCAATACCAGACAGGAATCGGGACTCCATAGAACCTTTGCCTTGATATGCACCAGTCCCATGCAAGGTTGGTTGTCCAGTCTTCGAATCTTTTCCTATAAAAGTCCGGATACCAATTAATCTTCTTGCCTTGTTTGATAAGTTGGTCTTTGTGTTTTAGAGCGTGGATGAACCATTGTTTTTTTACAAGGAACTCAACAGGCGTGTTGCATCGCCAGCAGGTATTTACGCTCTGCTGGAGCTTCTCCTGCTTCACAAGCCTGCCTTCTTTCTCCAAGTCAGCGATGATCTGTTTTCTTGCCTCTTTCATGTCCAGGCCTTTGTATTTTCCGCCGAGTTCGTTGAGTTTTCCGTCCTCTGAGATGCAGACTTTCAGGTCGAGATTGTCTTTTTTCCATCTTGCAATGTCTTCTGTGTCTCCGAAAGTGCACACCATCATTATTCCAGTGCCGAACTCCATGTCGACGTTTTCATCAGCAAAGATCTTTACTTCCTGGTTGAACAAGGGCACTTTGGCTGTCTTTCCGACTAGATCCTTGTATCTTTTATCATTAGAATTAACGTAGATTGCGACGCAGGAAGGAAGCAGCTCGGGTCTTGTGGTGGCGATCTCTAGTTTCTTGCCTTGTGAATCAAAATGGATGTGATTCATGACAGAGTGCCTCTGTACATTCTCCAGTTCTGCCTGTGCAAGCGCAGTTTGATGATATGGACACCAGAGGGTTGGTTCTTCTGCTCGGTAAGCATGTCCTTTCTCTAATAGATCGATGAAGCTTGTCTGACTTACCTTCTGTGCTTCTGGACTGATAGTTGTGTAGAGTAATGACCAATCATAGCTGTGGCCTAGAGTCTTGAAGACATTGTCGACGTAAGCATCTTCCACTTTCTTGGATTCTGTCAGGCAAAGTTTCCTGAACTTTGACCTTGTTGTGGTTGCTTTGCTGATATTGTATTTCTCCTCTACGTATTTCTCTGTTGGTAATCCATTGTTGTCAAAGCCAGGCGGGAAATAGACATTGAAGCCCTTCATCCTCTTGTATCTGGCAATTATTTCGAATTGTGTGTAATGCAATGCGTGACCAACGTGTAAATGGCCTGAAGAAGCGTATGGCGGCGGCGTATCTATGGAAAAGACTGGTTTCTTGCTCTTCTTGTCGAAAGTATAAAGCTTTTCCTTGTCCCAGAATGCCTGCCATTTCTTCTCCACAGCCTTGGCTTCGTATTGTTTAGGTAAATCCATGGTATTTAAGAGAAATGGTTTGTTTTTAAAGATTTGGGTTTTTAAGCCTTCTTAAGTCTCTTTATGACGTCTGCAAGGCTGAGAAGCTGTTCTTTTCCAGTTTCCATGTTTCTTAGTTTCACTTTTTTCTCTTTGAGCTCTTTCTCACCGACGAATATGACATATGGGATCTTTTTTGTGTTGGCATAGTTCAGGTTCTTTGAAATGCCTCTATCTGTCAATGGAATGCTGACAGGAATATTCTGTGCCCTAAGTTTCTGCACTATGGCAAGAGATTTCTTCGCAGTGTTTATTGGGATGACATATACCTTTGAGACTGTCCTTTTCTCTTTTCTGGTCTCCTTAATTATGTTCATTATCCTTTCAATGCCAAAGCTTATGCCCACAGCGGGAATGTCTTCCTTAGAGCCGATGTATGAGCCTATGAGCTTGTCATATCTTCCTCCTGCGGCGATGGCATCCTTGGATCTCATCAAAACTTCGTATACTGTTCCAGTGTAATAGCCAAGGCCTCTCGCTAGCATAGGATTGTATATGATCTTTTTTGTGTTGACGTTTGCCAGGACCTGCTTTAGTTCTTCAAAGCCCTGCTTACCTTCATCAGAGTTCAAGAATTTCTGCATGCCCTTTAGGAAAGTCAAGTCTCCTTTTTTGCCAAAGAAAGCTGCAAGCTTCTTGATAGAGTCATCAGAAATGCCCTTTTGCTTCAGCTCTTTCTTCACAGCGTCGATACCTTGCTTGTCGATCTTGTCGACGCTGATAGCAACGCTTTGGTATTTATTCTTTGGAATTCCGCTGTAATCAAAGAGACCGAACATGAGTTTCCTGTTGTTTATCTCAATTGAGACATCGATGCCCAAAGCCTTGAACACATTGATGGTCAGAAGCATCAATTCTGTCTCTGCGAGCATGGAAAAAGTGCCTGCTATATCAACGTCGCACTGTGTGAATTCACGGAAGCGGTTCATGGAGACTGGACCGTCTCGATATACTTTTCCTATCTGGTAGCGCTTGAAAGGCATCTTAAGATTGGGATTCATGCCTATGAAACGTGCGAATGGCAAGGTGAGGTCGAATCTAAGGCCTAGCTTCCTTCCGCCCTGGTCTGTCAGAGTGAACATCTCCTTCATGGCATCGGATTCTTCTCCTGCGGCGAACTTGGCGGCTAATACTTCGTAGCGCTCTATGAGTGGAGTATCAAGAGGAGAATAGCCGTAGATCTCAAAGACTCTCCGAATCCTGTCGATGATCTCCTGCTTCAGGATCATCTCTTCAGGTGCACAATCCGACATACCTCGCGGGTTCAATAGTTCCATGGTATCACCTTATTGGTTGTTGTTTATATATCTTTTGAAAAAATAATAAAAAAATAAAAAATTAAATACAATCATAGTCCTTGTCACCTCTCCAATAGGATTCTCTCAAAGGGCAGCTTTCATATGGCGTCGCTCTGATTCTCTTTGCTTCTTTGCTGTTCCATATGTCTTTAAGGCTTTGTTTCTTGAAGTCCCCAAGAGATTTCTTGGATCCTGTGCAGGCATATGCTTCTCCTAATATGTTGACATATATTGCATAGTGTAATTGTCTGCACCAGACTCCGCCCATATAAGGCAAGGTGAGGTTGTATTCTAACCCGAACTCTTTTATGTCAATCTCTCTTGATTTCTCATACATGGCTTTAGTCTCGTCTTTGCTCAACATCCAATCGGTTAGTTTTCTAGCAGCGCCTATTGGCATAAGAGGCCTGAACAAAGGAAACACGTTGTTTTTTCTGCACCATCTCAAAGCATCGTAGACTTCGTCTTGGTTTAACTTTGTCACTACTAAATCCCTACCAAGTCTTGTAGGATTACCTTTGTTGAATCCTTCTTCAATCAGATATTTGATTGCTTTGTTTCTTTTCTTGGCATAACCTTTCACTCCAACCATCTCATCTTCTTTTTCCTCATCAAAAGAGTTGCACTTGACAATGAGCGAGACTTTCATCTTTGCAAGCTTTTTAGCTTTTTCCTTGTCTATCAGAGAGCCGTTTGTGAAGATCATGACCCACATCCCCAATGAATTTGCATATTCTATCATGGGCCACAGATCCTTATCTGCAAACGGTTCTCCTGCCCCTGTTATCTTTATGGTTTCACAACCAAGCTCTTTTGCCTGCTTTATCAAGTCCAGTCTTTGTTTGAGGTTGAGTTCTCTCTTCAAGGCTTCGTGTGTTCCATAGATATCTCTGAAGCAATATTTGCAATTAAGGTTGCACCTATTGCTTGTCTCGATGTCTATTAACAACATCTTATTCTTGTTTTCTACCTTCTTTAGTTGTTCGTTGTTCAAATTCAATCCTCTTATTACGGGTATTTTTTCATTTATTGGTACTGCTGTCATTTTCTACCTCCTACCAAGCTTATTGTTGGTAATGCTTCTTTTCCATAAGCTGCTGTTTCAATGTTCCACACATCTCTGGTTTCCATCATCTTTCTGAATCCTGCAAGCTCTAGTCCCTGTTCCAATGAAATCTGTTTTTCTGGTGGAACCCAAACAATGTCATCTCCATAGGCATACTGTAATGGATCGCAATTGCTTGGTACAAACAAGCTACGTGTGTTGTCCAAAATCCTGTTTGCTTCTCTGCTTGCCTTTGGCGGATCAACCACTCTGTCAAAGACATTGTTCATAACATAGACTCCTGCGGAGCTTTGTCTTAATGGAAGAAAACGAATGTCTCCTTGGACAAACAACATCTTTGGGCTTGCGATCTGTTGTGCTTGTCTCACCATGCCGCCAGAAATGTCAAGACCAAGATAAAATTCAGAATTAAGTTCTCCTGCTATCTCTACTAGACATTCACCTGTTGCACATGCTCCCTCTACTAGGATGCCTGTTCCAGAAAATCTTGTCGCTAAAAAAGCCAGGATATCTCTGGGGAGCAAGAAAGTTCCTCGGTAAGTCTCTATGTCATAGCGTGCTGCTGTTCCTGCTTGCATTAGATAAGCTGCCACTTCATCTTCGACTTCAGTGGTTTCAATAACTTTCTCTATCATATCAAAGATTTCATCTATGGCTCTTTTTCTGTTGCCAAAGCTGCTCAGGAAACTTCCGCTCAGACTAAGAATCTTTGACCAAGTCAAGTCTCTGTCGCCCAGAGTTTCTGCAATAGAACTGACAAAACTTGTTTCTCGCCACTCAAAGCCATTGCCTTTCTCAAAGAAATAAGGCACACCGTTCTTTATTTCATATGTTTTTCCGCAGGTAGTGCACACAAAGGCACCATCAGAAACAAGGTCGCTTCTTTCGGTGTCCAGTGTTAATTCGCTGTAATCAGCAGGGCAAACTAAATATTCTAGAGCTTGCTCTAGGGTTCTTCTGCTGACTGTGAACACCACCAGCACTTGTGGTGCCTTTCGCCTCATTTGTTTTCATTTTCTTTTTCCTCCGCGTTTAGAGCCCGCACGGCTTATAGTTTTGAGTATAAATTTGAGAATGACTCTAGAGAAATATCTAGAGTTTCAATGATGATGAATTATCTGAACAGAAATTAAACTACTAAGAATGAATACAACCAGCACGGGTTGTGCTTTTGTCCTCTATAATGGTTCTGTTCATGAAACCAATGAATCTGCAGGTCTTTATAAGCTTTTCGGTTAGTAGTTATTGCCTAGTTACAACATGTTTTTGAAAAAAACATTTAAAAAGGGCAGATGTTCTCTAGGACTATGGGCCTGTAGCCTAGTCTGGATAAGGCGACAGCCTTCTATCCTAACGGAAGTGAGCTGTAGATCGCGAGTTCGAATCTCGTCAGGCCCATTTACTCTATTGACCGAATCTTCTCAACAATCATCGCTGCCAGCTTCTTATGGCTCTCTTTTGTTATATGGACTCCGTCAGTCCAGGTCTCTAGCTGGCTTGCGTCTAGAAATAGGCAGCTGTTCTTTTCTGCAATCTTTGAGAAGATTTCGCTTATTTTCTTGGATTTCTCTGTTCCTCCAAGATATCTTGTGGATGCCCACTCTGTCGTCTCATCGATGACTGGTGGAGCAATGATCAACACTTTAGGTTTTTTCTCTTTGAGGATAGATTTCCTGTTCAGTACAACTTTGACCATGTGCTCTTCTAAGAGTTCTCCAACCTCTTCAGGAGTCTTATTGAACATCTCTTTCAGTTCAGCTGTGCCTATCATAAGGACGACTAGGTCTAGAGGATCATGGGAATCCAGGCAAGGGATGAGATACTTGCTTCCATTCCTGCCTTCCCTGTTAGGCCTTGTATCGTCTGAACTGATGGTCCTGCTGTACAGTCCTTCTTCAATCACTTCGTAATCTTGTCTGAGAAGCTTCTGCAGCACTTTAGGGAATCTCTCTGTCAGTCTTGTCCGAGTCCTGCCTGTGTTGAGTCCCCAGACATTCGAGTCTCCGAAGCAGAGTATTCTTATCATTTTATACCTAAGTATTCTCCTAGAGTAGGATATGAAAAATATGCCAGAACATCAAATTCTGGATCTATGAGTTCTATCATTTCAAAGTTGTCCCGCTCTATGAGCTTATAGCCCTCTTTAGACAAGTATTTCTCTTTGAAAGCAGGATAATCAGAGACAGTGAAGTCAGCGTCGCCTTTTTCAGGTCTTTTCTCGTCTGGAAGCCGGATCTTCAGCAAATTAAGTTTGCCTGAGACCGTATCTAGAGGTTCAATCTGGAACACAGGTCCCATAGAGGTTTCTTTTATGATCTTTCCCATCTTATTCATGACTTCGATCAAGGTATCGTATTCTTCCTTGCTTTGAGAAAAAATGCAGGCATAATTGACTGGAGCGTCTTTCTGATTTGTATGCTTGTCCTTTAGAGCACGAGCTTGCTCTACGATTTCTCGAACCTTCAGCTTTAGATTCTCCTCATCCATGTAATATTCGAATCTCGGTTAGTTTATATAATTTTCTGAAGATTATTTTGATTTCAGCAATAAGTTTATATATTCTTATAATTTCCTCTATCCGTCGGGGGTGACATTATGGCAGTTGAAGATGATATTCGAGCATTTCTAGAAGAGAACGGACCAAAATATCTTGAAGAAGTTGGATTTCCTTGGTTTCGTTGTCCCAGCATAAGTTCAGGGAAGAATCCTAATATCGAAGGCATTGCAGCCAGCGCTGAGCACGTGCGCGGTGCTCTCCAGAATCTCGGATTGGAAGCTGAGATAATCAATGTTGAAGGGATTAATCCTTTAGTGTTTGCACAGACCCGGCAGGATCCCGAGAGGAGGACTGTCTTGTTCTATGGCCATGGAGACGTGAAAAGCGTCAGGCCAGAAGCCTGGAACACACCACCATTTGATCCTACATTTATCGATGGAAAATTATATGGTAGAGGAGTTGCTGATGATAAAGGCCAAACTTTTGCATTGATGTTAGGTGTCCTTGCTGCCAAAGAGGTTAAGGGAGGAGAATTGCCTGTTAATGTGAAGTTCCTGATTGAGCACAACGAAGAGACAGGGTTGCCTGATGAATTGGTCTCTTGGATGGGAAGTCATAGAGAACTTCTGGCAGCTGATGGTTATGTCATTGCGGATTGTGAGCAATACGATGATAGCGGAAGCCCGACTTTCATAAGAAGTCTTAAAGGAATCTCTGCCGTTGAGCTGATGATGAATAAACGGGACGCCTTTGGTCTTGCCAGGCTTGTGAGCAGCCTCTACGATACAGAAACAAGAAGGGTTGCTTTGCCAGGCTTCTATAAATCAGTAGATGATAGAGGTCCTATCAGAGACGAGCATATTCTACAATTACTGGCTGATCCGAATGGAAAAATCTTGGGCAAGGTTTTAACGCCTGAGATTGGTTGCGACCAGGCAACACATCGCGGACGAAGGCCGACTTATGATCCCTTAGCACTTTTCTTTGCAGATCCACATCCTGTCAGAGACGAAGTCGAGAGGACAATAAAAATCACTGCCAGAGGCCCTCCCAAAGGCCTTCACTCAGGCTCTTTCGGTGGTCCTGTCCAGAATCCAGGTTTGTATCTGGCGCGTGCAACAGTGATACTAGAAAGCCTAAGAAATTTAGGATTGGGTGTATCGATCGATTATATTGCCTACGGAGAGTCTAATGACTTTCTTAAAACAAATATAAGCCCTACTGGCGAGATGCAAGTCACGATATATGGAGGTGATTCTAGAGATATTGCCGAGAGTGTAGAAGTGTATGTTGCAGGTGTCTGGACTGCTGGAGATGCTGGTTTGTTTGATTACGAAATGGTTGATAGGGATCATAGGATAGATTATCTTGAAAGAGAGTGTTTTAAAGAAGGTCAGTTTTCAACTCCAAGAGCAGGCCTGAGCTTCAGGTTGGTCCCTAATCAGGATCCTAATGTAGTGCATTCTACCTTGAACCAGCTTGTTGCCCTCCACGGAGCTACACTTGGTGAATCTCACCAGTCAAAACCCTTTATTGCTGACTCGGACAGCCTGTTCTGCAAAACTTTCTCAAGCGCTGCAGAGAATTATTATGGAAAACCAGCGCTTCATTTCGAAGAGGGCGGCAGCATAGGCATTGCTCTGGAATTAGGCAAGATGGGGCCTGTGTTGCTTTGCGCTTATGGTCCAAAGGAGGCTAGAGCGCACAACCCGAACGAATGGGTTAGAGTAGGAGACTTGATGAACGGCGCAGGAGCTACTGCTCTCAGCTTGCTGAGGTTTGGAGAGGAATAATTTTATAAACAATCCTTTTTTCTTCTTTTGTATGGGTGATCATTACATAGACATCGTCAATGAGAAAGACGAAGTCATAGGAAAAGAACTCAAGAGCAAGAAAGCTGACTTGGGTTTCATATCTCGGGTCGTTGCCATCATGATACGCGATTCTAAAGATAATTTTGTCGTGTGTAAACGTGGCTCTCATAAGATATTGGATGCTGACAAGTATGATCTTGCTGCTTTCGGCAACGTGGATGCTGGTGAGGATTATGAAACGGCTGCTAAGCGCGAACTGAAAGAAGAGCTTGACTTGGAATGCCCTATTGAAATGCTGGATAAATTCTATCAGGAGATCGACTGGAAGGGCAAGAAGTTGAAGATATTCTGCGCAGTATTCCTAGGTCATACTGATGAGGAGCCCAAATTGAACCATGAATTGGTCTCTTTCAGAAAGATGGCCTTTGAAGAGATAGAGAAGGAGATGGAAGAGACGCCTGACAATTTCTGTCCTGGTTTTGTGAATGATTTCAATTATGTTAAGGATAAACTTCACAAACTTTAAATACTCAGCAATCATCTATTCTTTTATGAAGAAAAAGGTTATAGCAAAGGAGTCTAAAAAAACCAAGAAGCAGAGTAAAGGCTGGCTTTTCTGGACGCCGAGGATATTAGCGCTGGCTTTCATAGCATTCATGGTGTTGATGTCCTTTGATGCTTTTGAAGGACCTGGGCCTTGGTACATGCTGCTTTTAGGCTTCATAATACATCTCATCCCTGCGTTCGCTTTGGCAGCTGTTTATTTTGTTGCGAGAAAAAAGCCATGTGATAGGCGGATGGATATATGTTGGCATTGGTGCGTTCTTTGGAGTCTTCTTTGGCAGAAATAATCCTATCTCAGGTCTTTTGATAGTGGCTTTGCCCGTGATAGTGACGGGAGTGCTGTTTCTTTTGAGCGCAAAGAAGAAACCTTTATAAATTACTCATAATTCGTCTTCTATGTCGCGGACGTGGCCAAGTGGTAAGGCGACCGCCTGCAGAGCGGTTACTCGTGGGTTCAAATCCCTCCGTCCGCTTTTTTATTCTACCATAAAATGAGAAGCGCTTCTTTTGAGTAACTTGCTCGGATGATTGAGCGGATCTGAATATAATTCTTCCATGAACTTATCTATCTCATCAGGAGAACCAAAACTATACCTGTCTTCAATAGATTCTCCAGCATGGAAGGTTCGGATAGCATCTATGACTATCCTTGCTGTTCTTAAGGTTGTGAGGGTTCTTTTAAATTTGTTTTCATGCATCGTATCTGCCACATATGGCCTTGAATCTGTGACTACCATTTCTACAGCTCTGTCTTGGAATCTGCTTGCTGCTTTCTTCTGTCTTCCTTGCATTTGGCTGATATACTCTGCTCCGAATGCTCCAAAGATGGCATGGGGTGCGAAGAAGTAAAACTCTTTTGGTTTGCCATATTCGTGTGCTAATTCTTCATGCGTAATAAATATCCAATCCATTGATCTGCCTAGTGTGCCTGTGGTGTCGAGGATGTCTTCTCGCACTATAAGTGTTTTTCCTTCTAGAGAATCAGTACCTATCAATTTATGCTCTTTAATTTCTACTGCATCTGGCTTATTAGCAACCCTTCTTCCTTTTGTTAGCTGTAATATGGGGGCGCCTTCTAGGCCCATATACTTCATGGTTTCTTCAGTATTATGCCTTGCTCCACTATCACATGCAACAAAAACAATATCTTCTTCTCTTACAGGCTTTCTATCGCCTACTTTTTTGTATAAGCTGGAGAAATGTCTAAAATAATATGATGCAAGAAATGAGAGGCTTATATTATGCAAAGCGTGGTCACCTTCCTCGACCCCCCATGTATCATCCCATATCTTAACTACCCGGGGATTATGTACATCCATAGTCAATCCTCGATATATCCCTGCAGTGTGAAGTGTTCTGGCCTGTACTAATGCTGATCGACCAGTTCCTATCAAGTTTATGGTCTCAGGGTCTTCGTTAGGGCCACGGTCCTGTCTTGAATAAGGAAGGTCCGGCTCTACTAACACAACCTCTTTTGCACCATCTTCTTTTGCAGCGTCGGTCATGAAGGATATTCTGCCAAAAAGCTCTTCTGGCTTAACACCAGGCCCTTGGGGAACAACCAGATATACGGTTTTTCCTTTACAACTTACTGGTCGGTCTTCATCTCTGTTCGTAGGGAAGAATTGGGGATTGAACTCTCCGCCAGACATATCTCTTAGATCGACAACATCTCCTAACTCGTAAGAGAGTCCTAGGTTCTGAGCAATATATTCAGAATAACTAACGTGTAGGGGGTGAGGTACAATAGGTACAACAACCATATCTTCCGGATAAGCCTCTAGACTCATATCACCACCATACCACTCGTGAATAACTACTCATTTATATGCTTTGCTGTTCCGTTAACTATAATAAACAACCACTTTTCTCTCTGGATGTGCTTTCGTATAGAAATATAACTACTTAATAGTGGTTAAAAACGAAAGATTTATAAATAAAAGCTTATGCTATGCGTGTATGAAAAGAGAAATGTTTATCTTGAATGAAGGCAACACAGTCGAGAAAAGGTTTGTGCTAGGCATTCCTGCAGAATATCAAGGAAACGACCTAGAAGACCTTATACAAAGCATTGTAGAAGTGCATACAGATGAGATCTTATCAGAATTCAGTCCTCGAGTAGCATCTATAGTCGGGGAATACCTACAGCAGTTTATTTTTGACAATTATCATGATATAATCTTTCAGAATTCCCCTGAAAATGATACAGATGTCAACTCTAATGTCCGGCTCAGAGTGACCCATCATCCTAAAAGGGCCAAAAACAGGGTAACATATACTATAGAATATGATGTTCCTGCAACAGAGGCAAACCCTAAAGGCAGGCAGAAGATGGTATATAAACCTGATTTTGTATACAGTGAAAGCATCAGATCAGAGGGCCATCCTGTCAAGAGAGACAACGAGTCCGAGTTTACATACGGTTGTGATGTGATATACAAGCCAGGATTGAGCATAGCTTCCATCGCAGAGATAACAGCAGACCAGATGCTTGAAGAATTGGGGAACTCAAATTTTATTGGAGGTATTTTTCCAGAGGCCTTGCCAGAGCTAAACGAAACTCTGCATACAAGTGTCTCAAACTATATATCAAGAGTCATAGCAGAACACCTGGCCAGGGGAATAAACAGCTTCACAGTAAGCCCCCAGATGGACCTATTTCATTACGAAGGGAAAGAACATCTAGATATGCTCTTTGATTGCGAAGCACCAGGCCTGAGGAGACCGGTCACAGTCCATGAGGGAATCGTGCTCGCGGATATGGTTGGATACGACCTTGTGCCTGAAAGCCAACACTAACTTTTTAAACAATCCTTTATTCTCATCTTCTATGATAAAGAAAGTCTTGCTATCTAAAGAAGGAAGGAAGTTCTATATAGAAGACACTACAAAGGATTATCACTGTAAGTTCGGAACCATAAAGAATGAAGAGTTCAAGAAAAAGAAGACCAAGACCAACATGGCCAAGGAACTCTTCATCATCCCTGCTGATTTCATAGATAACTACAAGCGATTGAAGAGAGGCGCCCAGATAATGATATTAAAGGATCTTGGGGTGATACTTGCAGAGACAGGATTGACAAAAGATTCTGTCGTCGTCGATGCAGGCTCTGGATCAGGAGCAGCAGCCATCTTCTTCTCAAAGCATGTGAAAAAAGTCCATAGTTTTGAAATCGATGATAAGAATCTGGAGATAGTGGAAGAGAACATAAAGAGGCTGGAAATAAAGAACATTGCTGCCAAGAAACAGGATGTCTATGAAAGTATTCCAGTAAAAAATGCGGATCTTGTCCTTCTTGACCTGCCAGAGCCCTGGAGAGCTCTGGAGAATGCAAGCAAAGCATTGAAGACAGGAGGTTTTCTTGTCTGCTATTGTCCGCAAGTCGCTCAGTTGCAGGAAGTCGCAAAGCAACTGCCTGAATCATTCCTTCTAGATAAAGTGTTAGAGAATATGCAGAGATTATGGCAT
>JBDRIN010000040.1:0-15828 GCA_043815805.1 archaeon
GCAACATGGAAACATTTATAAATCTAAATGTTAATTTTGGCATCATGCCTGATGAAAAGCTTGCCAGAGCAATAAGGTCCCGGATCAGAAGGGATATCTTACATATACTCTGCCAGAAAGAGAAAGTATCTGTTCATGAAATAGCAAAAAAACTTGAGATCTCTGAGTCTTCAGCTTCTAAGAATTTAAAGCTGCTGTACGACTTGGGATTTGTGAATTTCGAGGATAAGTCGCCTGAAAAATTTTATTTTCTCAAGATAAAGGAGATTGGAAAGTTATTCAGGGTATATGACCATATCGTTGAAAAACTGAAAATTGGGTGATGCAAAATGTTTACAAGAAAGAATATCAAAACGCTAAGAGAAAACGATGCCGCAAAAATACATGATGCTAAGGGGCCGAGGGTCCTGACTGCAAAAAACGCAATGATCAAGCCGGTTTTCCTTTATGAAGATGACTCTGCAGAAAAGATGATAAAGAAGCTAAAAAGAGAGGATACAAACGTTTGTATAGTTATCACAAAAG
Source organism: archaeon (assembly GCA_043815805.1). Lineage (GTDB taxonomy): Archaea > Nanobdellota > Nanobdellia > Woesearchaeales > JBDRIN01 > JBDRIN01. Next base: position 526 of record JBDRIN010000040.1, read on the forward strand.
ATAAGAAATTTGTGGGCGAGATTAGCAACGAGGATTTGATCAAGCTGTTTTTGCACCAAGTGGAATATGAACCCCTCACAAGAGAATTAAACGTGGGGTACCGGCGGGAGTTCATGTACAAGAAAGTTAAAGACCTGATAAATAAGCACAAATCTACCGTGACTATCGATACGCCCATCAACAAAGTCATAGAATTGGTTTATAAAGAAGGTTTTCACTATATCCCTGTCTTAGACCAAAATGAGAAGGTCATCGGGGTCGTAACGCCAAGCAGCATACTCAATTGCCTAGAACACTATTAAAAAAAAGAGTTGTGAAACATAATGGAAATATTCATTGAAATAGCCATAATCATGGGTGTGACAGTTCTATTCGCAGGACTAATGCGATTATTGAGACAGCCTCTTATAATTGGGTATATCCTGACAGGCATACTTGTGGGGCCACGCCTTCTTGGCTTTGTCACGTCAACAGAGACAATATCACTTCTTTCACAAATAGGTGTAGCGCTGCTTCTTTTCATTGTCGGTCTGAATCTAAGCCCGAAAGTCATTAAGGAAGTTGGTAAAGTCTCTACCATAACAGGGCTAGGTCAGATAATATTTACTTCTCTAATTGGATTTTTCATATGTAAATTGTTAGGTTTCTCGACTATAATCTCGTTATATATCGCTATTGCTTTGACATTCAGCAGCACCATAATCATCATGAAATTATTGTCAGACAAAGGGGACGTCGGGACATTATACGGGAAAATCTCTATAGGATTCCTGATTATACAGGATTTGATAGCGATATTCATCTTGATGGTTATCTCATCAAGCACCCAAGAACTTAGTTTAACTTCAATAGTCTTCGGCACAATTTTTAAAGGAATCAGTTTGTTGGTAATGGTATTTTTGATAGGAATCTACGTTTTACCGCTCATAACCAAAGCTATTGCAAAATCTCAGGAATTCCTGCTGTTATTCTCTATAGGATGGTGTCTGGCATTGGCTTCACTTTTTTATTATATGAATTTTTCAATGGAAATCGGGGCTTTACTTGCAGGCATAACATTGGCTTGGTCGCCATACCGCTTTGAAATCAGCTCCAGAATGAGACCGCTACGGGATTTCTTCATTGTCCTCTTCTTCATATTACTAGGGTCCCAGATGGCATTTGGAAATCTTGTCCAGTACATCCTTCCCATAATCCTGCTTTCAATATTCATATTGGTTGGAAACCCGTTGATAGTCATGACCTTGATGGGGCTGCTGGGGTATACAAAAAGAAACAGCTTCCTTGCCGGGCTGACGGTGGCGCAAATAAGCGAATTCTCCTTAATCCTTATAGCATTAGGGGTGAGGATAGGGCATCTAACAAATGATATCTTATCCTTAGTTACGGTTATCGGCCTAATAACCATTGCGGGCTCTACTTACATGATACTTTACGCAAACAAGATGTATCCCTATCTCTCAAAATATCTGAAGATTTTTGAAAAAAAAGGCAGAAAAGTCGACGAGCACAAATACCATGAGCACGGTAACTATGATATCATACTGTTCGGCTATAATCGAATAGGGTATGATCTACTTGAATCCTTCAAAAAGATAAAGAAGAAGTTTTTAGTCGTGGACTACAATCCAGAAACAATAATCAATCTTGCAAAAGAAGGGATTGATTGCAGATATGGCGATGTAGGTGATTGCGAATTATTAAATGAGTTGAATCTCTCAAAAGCCAAGATGGTATATTCCACAATACCTGACTTTGATACAAATATTCTATTGATCAGCAAAATCAGAGAGTCCAATGACAAAGCAATCATAATCGTGGTTTCTCACCAAATCGATGAGGCTTTAGAATTGTATAGAAAAGGCGCGACTTATGTCATCATGCCCCACTTCCTTGGCGGCTACCATGCTTCAACATTAATTGAAAAACACGGGTTGAAAGTTGATAAGTTCCTGAAAGAAAAAGTTGCACACATAGAACATCTTAACAAAAGAAAAAATGCAGGACACGAGCACCCTAAACATGATAAACCCTAGCTTTTATCAAAAATCGAGTCCTTTCAGATCATCAGGATGGGTCACGTCCGGGCGGGGCTATTATTGTTTTGCAGACATCAGAGGACTCGATAAGCACGAATCCGAATTCTTGGTCATCTTATCCACTTTTTGCGTTAGAATAGCTTGCATCATCAAAAAAGAGGAGTTTACGCTGATTTAAATATAAATCTCCGAGAAAGCAATACGCCAGACTCTTAATTATAAACGTATTTTAAGCCCACATTTTGACCCCCATCTTCTAGCCTACAAAACCAAAATAACGCTATATAAGGCCAAAATAACCCCTAAAATGCACACCTTAGTTTTTACTAATTTTTTAAATCGTAGATGGCGGATAGAACTTATTGAATAAATCAAGATACTCTTGTAAGTGTCGTGTTATCAAGAAGTTTTTCTTCACGTGTTCGTGGCCTTGCTGGCCGAGCTTTCTCCTAAGCTCTGGATGCTTAAGTAGCTTTATGCCTTTCTCAATCCCGTCAGTCCTGTTCTTTATCAAATAGCCTGTCCTGCCATTCTGTATCTGCAAGGGAATGCCGCCTACTGCTGTTCCCAAGACTGGAGTTTTCTTCCATAATGCTTCAGAAACAGTAAGGGCAAATCCTTCCCTTATCGAATTCTGAAAAACAAAAGCAGATTCCTGCTGCAGAGCATTTACTAACAGGTCATTATGCTCTGTTATGATCTTCACATCCGGCATGTCCTCTGTCTTCTGTTGTATCTTATGATATATCATGGGTCCTTGAGGATCATCAGTTGCCATGTTACCCATCAGCACTAATTGGCAATCTGCTTTCTGTTTTATCTTCTCGAACATCTTCAAGACGCCAAAATGGTCTTTCCAAGGGTCAAACCGTGATATTTGAGAGATTATCGGTTTGTCTGAGTCTATTCCATAATTTTTCAAGAACCTTATAGCTTTCTTATGGCTTATTTTCTTGTTCTTCCTAGCCAAAGGATCAATGCTTGGAGGAATGATAAATTGAGGCTTTCTAACGCCTTTAATCCTGAACTTCTCTGATGAGATAATGGTAGCATCATATTTCTTAATGAACGGACGCAAAAAATCCATGGTCTCTTTATAAGGGTGAGAGGTATCTATATGGCATCTCCACACCCAATTGGTCTTTTTCTCATAATTCTCTATCATACCTAACGGTTGGGGGTCATGCACCACAACTATATCATGATCCTCTATGTGATTTATCACTGAGTTTCTCTGGCACCAGTCAAGATAAATATTCTTCCTGTACTTGCTCATCTTCCATTTCTTTCCTTGCAAAGAATTATGCATACCTTTTGTTATCTTGAAAAAAGATTGACTTCCTAACAAAATTCGCCAGCCAGTATCAATCCCGAGGTTATTCATAAGAAAAACCATTGTGTTGAGGATTTCAGCGACACCTCCACCCTGAGAAGTCGCATTGATATGCACAATGTGCTTTTCTTGCAGTGGCTCTGCAGATTCTTTGATCTTCTCTATGACTCTTTTTCCAACTAGTCTTTGATAATCCTGTATTTTTGGAATCATTTTCTCAGATGCTCAATTACCTCTTTCACTCCTTTTGTGGCTGGTTTGGTTGTCACTTGGTTAGCTAGTTTCTTCAGTTTTGGATGCGCATTGGACAAAGCAACCTTGAATCCTGGGTTCAAAAACATGTCAATGTCGTTCTCTCCGTCTCCGATTACGATAGTTTTGTCCATATCAACATTCAGATAACGCATTGCTAATCTCAAACCAAGGCCTTTGTCTACGCCTAAGGGTAAAATCATCAATTCATCGACATTCTTTACAAAAGAAACATTTTCTGCCAGTTTGCCAATTTCTCCCTCTATTTTTCTCTTGTCTGTCCACTTGTTACTAGTTATGATTTTTCCTATGGTTGTTCCTGGAAGGCCCATATTCCTTACGATTTTCTTCACTTTTTTCATGTAGAAAGTGTTAGTGGTTATGGTTTTTCGTGTGCTGGGAATATAGATTACAGCTCCGTTCTCTGCAACAACTGCTCTCCAGATTTTGTATTTCTTGCATAGTTTTTTAACGTAGCGAATGTTCCTTCCGGTTGCCAGAAAAAGATCAATTCCTAACTTTTTCATTTCTTTCAGAAACTTTGCATCAAAGTCTTTTGGGTCAAATTCTTTTTTTGCAGGTTTGTCTGTTATGGTTCTATCAAGGTCAGTTATAATACCTTTAAGCTCTTTCAAATCGAAGTATTGGATTTTATGGAACTCGTCTTTGTGTTCCATGACTTCATTGTACAGAGCGAGGTGTTTCTCTATTCCAACCTTCATCTTGAAGTATTTGTCAACCATATCAAGACTTTTTTTTGCCATTGCCTCTCTTAGGTTTTCATCTGTAAGGATGCTTATGATACTGTTTGCTGTAGCCTGAACATCACCTACATCAACCAAGAATCCATTTTTCCCATTCTTAACTTGTATAGGTATTCCTCCAACCTTTGTACCAACGATTGGGTTGCCGCAGGCCATGCCTTCTGTCACAGAAAGACCAAATCCCTCATTTTTTGAGCAAAGAGCAACCATATCTGATGCATTATAGAGTTCCGGAAGCAAAGGATAATCGATATTGCCTGTGAATATCACTTTGCTGTTGAGCTTCATGTTATTTATCATCTTTCTGACTTTCATTGCAAGCTTTGCCCTGGTCTTGGAAAGCTTGTTGCTCAGAGATTCGCTGCCTACGAAGACGAGCTTTGCATTCGGAACTTTCTTTAGGATTCTTGGCATTGCCTTCACTAATTGCTCATGCCCTGACTTAGGATCTATCCTCTGCACGCACAGGATCACTTTGGCATTTCTAGGAATATTGTATCTTTTTCTAACTACATCCCGATTTATGTCAAGTTTCTTGAAAAGATTAGTATTGGCGAGTGGATGTATAAGTGTTGTTTTCTCTTTTGGCAACCCCGCCTTGATCGCGGCCTTTATGTATTCTTGAGATGAAAACACGACTTTGTCGTATTCTTTTAAGTGCTTTATAAGGAATTCTAGCAAGGGCTTTGACATGTTCTTTATGAAAGGAATATGCCATGTTAAGATCAGAGGGGTTCCTCTCGGCACATATTTATATGCGAATAATAACTGGAAATCATGGATGTGCACTATGTCGACATGGTTGTCTTCTAACAGTTTCTTTATCTCTTCACCAAAGTATTCGTTCACTTCGTTGAACTCCACATAGCCTTCCATCTGATCTGCAGGCTTTATGAAATTCTTTTTGTTGTAGTGACATTCTTGATATACTGCCTCTTTAAATCTTGAATAGCCGAGCATTATCTTCTTGTCGATGGGCTCTTTTGGGACCCTATGCACTTCTATACCTTTTATCTCTTCAAAATTTTCCTCTCCAGAAGGCCTTAGATGAACTTCAACTACTTCGTTGCACTTGCTGACCATTTCCTTGCACAGGTTAAGAAGATAAGTAGAAACTCCTCCAATGTGCGGATAAAACGATTGACTCGCATAATAAATCTTCATTTTTGATATTTTTATGTAAAAAGTAATAGTATATAAAGTTTGTCCCTAAATGTTTACTAATATGAAATCAATTCCAAATTTTACCAGCGTTTTATCGAGTCCTTTCAGATCATCGGGATGGGTTGGGTCCGGGCGGGGCTATTTATTCTCCAACTTGTTTCTGAGTCCTATTCATTAAATCTTGTACAGCCCTTTTTGGATCTTTTCCATCATAAAGAATTGCGTGAACTCCATCTATTATTGGGAGATCAAGGCCTTTTTGCATCCCTAAGTCATGTAAAGCCGCGGTTGTGGCATATCCTTCCACAGTCATATGTTCAACTTCTTCCATTTGGCGCAAAGCCTCTTCAGAAGTCATATTTCCAGATCCGATGTGTTCACCGAACTGTCTGTTCCTTGTAGTTCCGAAACAGCTCAACATCAGGTCTCCTCCCCAGCATTGGCTTCCTATGCTGAAGGTGGAAGGGTCTGAGGCAACAACCTCTCCTATTCTGACTCCTTCTTTTGCTGCTCGAGAAACTAAAAAAGATTTTGTTCCCGGAGGGTATCCTAACCCATCAGAAAGGCCTGCTGCTATCGAATAAACATTCTTAGCTGCGCCTGCATACTCAACCCCTCCAAGATCCGTTGTTGTGTAAATCCTTAAGTTGCCTAGTTCATGATTAAGAAACAAATCTCTTACCTGTGCAGCTATTGCCAGATCTTCACATGCAAGATCAGCTCCTAAGGGATATCCTTTAATGAATTCAGAAGCTTTCATGCCTCCTGACAAAGCAGTGGGAGTATATCCATATTCTATGCCTTCCAACACTTCCCATCCAATTTTCGACATGGTGAGATTAGTGTCACGTTCCAATGCTTTGGCTACGTTTAGGATGACAATATTTTTGTGTATCTCTGATTTTATTCTTTCAAGGCTTTCTCTCATTCTCTGAGCTGGCACAGCCATAATCAAAAGATCAGTATCTTCAAGAAGCTCATCTATGCCACTAACGACTTCCACTTTTTTTGATATTTTGAACCCGTCGAAATGGTATGGTTGCTCTCTTTCAGCTTGCACTTTCTCCACGACTTCTTTATCATAATCCGTGCCTTTAATGGTTATAGAAGCATCATCACTATGCGTTTTTCCAAGATGATGCGCTAATGCAAAACCAAATTGGCCCAATCCATAAACTGCAATTGTAGATATTGTACCCATTCTCTAGGAGAACATAAGATTGTTTATATAATTTGCTCTAAATGGGCATCTCAAGGTTTAAGTATTGAATCTAACTCTTTTAGAACTAGGTCTTCTTGACCATTAGTTGCGGTAAAGAAATAGTCAGCTTCTTCAGGCTTTGGTTCTTCAAAAGCATCTTTTCTTGTTTTAAAATATGTATCTTTCCATTTTCCCTTTGTTTTGTCTCTTTCTTTGTATCTTTTCACAAGAGCCTCTTCATCTGCTTTGACATAGATCAGGATGGTTTTCACTCCATACTTGTCTTTAACTTCTTTGCTTAGCCATCTCTGTCTTTGTTCTACACTAAAACCAGCTCCGTCAATAATCACAGATTGTTCTTGGTTCATGAGTTCATCGAACAGAGACTTTCTTGTGTTCTCTACTGTGATATTTGCAGAATTTATTAGTGGATTCTTATGAGAATGATCCATGCCTTCATAATATTTTATTGTGGACCATATGAATTTTCTGATATCATCGCCTGCTATTCTGCTGATGTTGTAATTCTCTTCAATCATCTTGGCCATAGTGGTTTTTCCTGATGCTTGAAAACCTGCTACAACGATTATGAATTGATGTTTATTTTCCATAGACTAGTCGAATCATGATTTGTTTAAATATTTTGTCCTATACAAACTCCTCTTTGTGCTTTTTTCTTATGTTTATCTCTAATTCAATGTCCATGTCCTTATTATAAAACACAAGGCCTTTCTTGTCTGTCCTTTCAAAATTGTTCATGTCAAGTATCTCTGAAAGCGCTATCCTCAGATAGTTCTTCAATAGTATTATCTTTCTTAGATATTCTCTATAATCATATACGCTTCCGTTGAGCTTGATAAAGGTCATTATTGGTATAACGAAGTACTCTTTATAACCGCTACGCCCACATGTCCTGTCCGCTACGAAGGTTTTTCGGAAATGTCCACTGGTCTGTCCGGAAAAACCGGAAATCCTTCATAAGAAATGATAATATTTATAAACACCCATTTGCTCCTCTTGCTTATTGAGAGATAAACCGGTCCGAAAGGGCTTGTTTATACTGGAAGCAAATTCTATTGTTTCCTAATAACTAAGAACATAAAAAGGTGGTATTATGGCAAGAATGCATAGTAGAAAGAAAGGAGTTTCAGGCAGCAAGAGACCAGCTAAAAAGTCTGTTCCTTCTTGGTCAAAGTACAAGTCAAAAGAGATAGAGCTGTTGATAGTAAAGTATGCCAAGGAAGGCAAGAAGCCTTCACAGATCGGTCTTTATCTGAGAGACGAGTACGGAATACCGGATGTCACTCTTATAACCAAGAAGACCATATCAGATATCTTAAGAGACAAGAAGCTGCTGGAAGAGATTCCAGAAGATCTGATGGCATTGATAAGAAAAGCTGTCTTGATCAAGAAACATCTCGAAGAGAACCACAAGGACATGCCTGCAAAAAGAGGTATGCAGCTAACAGAGTCAAAGATAAGGCGGCTTGTAAAATATTACAAGAGGACCAATAAGTTGCCAGCTGACTGGAAGTATGATCCTGAAAAGATCAAGCTGTACATAAATTAAAGTGAGAGTCGAAGAATTCAAGGATTTTGTAAAGGCAAAAGCAGAAGAGTTCAAGCAATGGGACAAGAAAGCCACCATAAGAGTCATAAGTCATCTTGATTCAGATGGCATCTGCGCTTGTTCTCTTCTGACACACGCCTTGAACAGGGACAACAGGAAGTATTCTATAACCATAGTGCCGCAGCTCAAAGAAGACGTAGTCAGAGAGATTGCAGACGAGGACTACAAGTATTATGTCTTCACTGATTTGGGCTCTGGAAACCTGAGTGACATAAGCAAATACTTCACAGATAAGATAGTGTTGATACTTGATCATCACCAGATACAAGGTGAACCCACAGAGAACATAACCCACATCAATCCTTTGAACTTTGACATAGATGGTTCAAAAGAGATCTCTGGTTCTGGCGTTGTCTTTCTTTTTGTGCAAGCATTGAATCCAGAGAACAAAGATTTTGTTCATTTGGCAATCATCGGCGCTATAGGCGATGTGCAGGAGAACAAAGGTTTTGGCAAGTTAAACGATGAACTATTGCAATTAGCTATTGAAGAAGGCAGGATCAAGAGAAGGCAAGGCTTAAGATTCTTTGGCCTGCAGACAAGGCCGATACATAAACTGCTAGAGTACAGCAATGACTTAATCATCCCAGAAGTGACTGGTTCTGAAAGCTCTAGCATACAATTCCTGAAAAACCTTGGAATCGAGCCTCAGGATGATAAAGGCAACTGGAAAAGACTTGATGACCTTACTGACGACGAGAAAAAGAAGCTTATCGCTGGCATTGTTATGAAAAGATCCGACTCTGAAGATCCCGAGGATATATTTACGAATGTCTATGAGCTTCCTGGTGAAGAGAACGGACTCCCTTTTAGGGATGCGCGTGAGTTTTCAACTTTATTGAATGCTTGCGGCAGGATGAACAACGCATCTCTTGGCATCGGAGTGTGTCTCGGCGACAAGAAGATGAAAGAGAAAGCCATTGCCAGCCTAAAAGACTACAAGAAAGAGATTGTGAATGCCATGAAGTGGTATAAGGCTAACAAAGACTCAGAATTTATCACCAAAGGCAAAGGCTACATGATTATTAATGCCGAAGATAAGGTTCTTCCTACGATGATTGGTACTATTTCTTCGATATTATCAAATTCTAACTCAATAGACGCAGGCACTTTCATTTTGGGTCTTGCCCAAAATGTAGATGGAACAACTAAAGTATCTTTTAGATACGCAGGACAGAATCATGATAACGACCTGAAAGAGATCATCAGCAGCATCGTGAAAGAAGCAGGCGGGGAAGCAGGCGGACACAAAGACGCTGCAGGCGCCATCATAGAGACAGCAAACGAAAAGAAGTTCCTAGAAGTCGCCAAAAGAGTCCTTGAGGAAAGAGGAAGGGAAGAGAAGGTTAATCAATAGTCCCGCAAAAGCCATGGCTTGTCCCTTCTTAATTCTATAGATATTTCAAAGAGTTCAGGTCCTATTTCACTTCTTCGATCTACAGAAGGATAGGTATCCAAACGAAAATCAGGACGCCTTATCCGCGATATGAAGAATTCTGTCAAGTCTTCGTCAACTAGAACATCCATGCCTCTTTCATAGGCCCTTCTTGCAAGTTTTCCTACACAATCCTCATGAAAGCCAGCGACCCTTAACTTCTCTGGCTGCCCTAATTGGTCTAATATGTAATCTTGATTTGGATATGGATATTCTCCATCGACTTTAGTGGTGTGAGTAACATAATCCAAGCCAACACGTATTATGTTGTCTGTTGGTTGCAATATGACCTTATCAGAAACTTCGGTGTCATCGAAAAGCGCATAGTTAATCTGGAAACCTTTTTTTCTATATCTTAAGTCTATGCATGCATTGAGCATGGCTCCGTATTCCTCTCTGAACGTCTGTTCCATAAACTGTTTTATCTCCGCCAGCAGCGCCACTCTCTCTTCTTCAGAACTGATTTCCTTCCAGCGGTTATCAAATCTTCCATCATCTTCATCTAATAAAGCTCTGTGCAACCTTGCACCTTGTTCTATTTCATAATCCATGTATTCTGTCGTTGGATACAAAAACAGGAAGTGATTCATGGTTTGAGAAAGAACTAGAAGCTTATAAACCTTTCTTATGTCACCACTCTTTAGAAGTGTCAAAATCGAAACATTTATAAACTCCATTAGACATATCTAGCCTATTGGGAGTGATAAAATGTTAGGAAAACTTATACTGATAATCGGAGTATTCTTGCTCGGACTTTACGCTACATCTATCTATGCAGCCATAGCTCCAGAGAATCCTATCAACCTAGAGCTCCCTCTTGCAGATAAAGACAAGGATCATCCTGCCAACAGGATATTGGAAGACCAGATCCATGTCTTCAAAGACAGGATAGTCATAGACCTAGCTGATGCGCAGTGGTCTTATTTTGCAGACACCAAGTCCATGGAGCCAGTCATCTTCGCAGGAGCCAACGCCATCCAGGTAGTGCCTGACTGTCCAGATGGCGTCCAAATAGGAGATATAATCTCATATGATTCTGAATTCTCAGACGGCGTCATAATCCACAGAGTGGTCCACAAAGACGAAGATGAAGAAGGCACTTATTTCATCATGAAAGGTGACAATAACCCGACCAGCGACCCAGGAAGGGTAAGATGCGACCAGATAAAAAGGACAGTCGTGATGCTGGTCTACTAGATAGGTGATTCTGATGTTCTCTACTATAAACAAAGATGCCTTTATGAACCTAAAGAACTGGCTTTACACAACCTTTATAATCCTTATAATAATAGCTACAATGCTGAGCGCGTTGAAATAGAAGTGCATAAAGTTTAAAAATATAAATCAGTTTGAGACAAAATGGCAATAGTATTATTATTAAATAAAACAGAAGAATCCGTTAGTGACATAAATGATCTTTCTGAATGGTTAAGATCCCAAGGACAACATGAGCCAGAATTCATAACAACAGATTCATTTTTTCTAGATTCCATATTGGACTCACGCGAAGCCACAGGATTCAAGAGCAACTCAGAAGTCCCTGACGAGGACGTCAATGTCTACCTAATTGCTCTGTTGAATTCTTTTATGAACCCTGATTACATGGAACGCATGGCAAATCTCGTCAAACCTCATGATGCCGCCATAATGGAAGAAGTCCTGAAGCCAGGAACAACAGCAAGAGAGAAAAGGGACCTATACAAGGCAAACGCTGATTTTCTTCTGATGCAAGCTAGTGTCTTCAGAGAGCAACCCAGAGGCAGAGCCTCCCTTCCCCAGACAGAAGATGAACACAGACGATCCCTAATCGGAAGAGCAAGCACATATTATGCACTAGCATCAAACTATGAGATGAACAGGAGAGGAGGGTTTAGAGGCGAGATAGAAATAATAGTCTTCAATGGGAAAAAAACAGAGAAAAGAGTATACAAACAACCCGCTGCTTTAGCCGACACACTTAACAGGTTAGCAGACTACACAGGAAAGTATGCTGCTGCCCTAGAACATATGGCCTCGAGACACTTCGGACTCATAGACCGCTACAGCCCTGGAGAGCTATTCCATCTGGACAGAGAGATTGAAGAAGTGACAAAAGAGGTAGAGAAAGAAATCGCTGGCGACCGATTTTTAGATGCATATAGCAGAGCCATAAAGAGCAAAGCTCCACCAGACGGAAGGATGATAGAAGATGTGGCAAAATCAGGCGACCTATTGACACGGCTTGGCTGTAAAGGATATCCAGACACATATGAAAAAGCAGCAATACTGATAGAACAAGCAAGGCAGCCTAGAAAACAAATATTGATATATCAATAAGTTGATGCAAACCTTTAAATCATTCTCTGACTTCCCAATCTTCCCAAAATGACTAAAACCCAAGAAATAGTGCCTGAAATCTTGATCGCATATACTATTCCAGTGATAGGTGGTCTGATTCATCTAGGACAGAGAGCAACAGAGCCGAAAAAAGGACTATATGGCGCTGTTGGAGGACACTCTGAGCCAAGAGCAGAAGGACAAGGCGAGCCCCATCGCATAGAGAAACCAGGCGGATCCATGCAGCCAAGCGTCATAGAACGGATGGCTGCTGCCCAAGGAAGAGAATATATGTTATCCACCGCTGTAAGAGAATGTCTTGAAGAGCTTTTTGATGGCGAAAAACCAGATATGGATTCTATTTCAGACTTGGTCCCAATAAGAGGAATCGGAGATGACTTCAGAGGAAATCATTATTTCAATTATTTCTTTCTAGGCACCATAAATCGACCTGCTTCAGACCTAAATCCAGTTCCCAGAGAGCTGACAGATGTGAGACCATTAGTAGATATCCCTACTGACCAAATATATCCTATAGCACAAGTGGCTTTGGAAGAGACAAGAAGGATTTTGACCTATTTTATGGCTTGCCACGATCCTTGTCTGAAACCCTATCTTGAAATGAACCTAGCAGCCCAGATACCTAAGTTTGACCTGGATGAGATGAGTAGATTCTTATCGGAAAGAGAGGTAACCATGCAGCACATGCTGACCTTCCAGCAAGCAGGAAGATTCGTATGGATTCCAGGCAAACCAGAATATGACTGTTTCCCTAGGCTAGCTAAACCACATGCAAACCTTTAAATACCTCCATTTTATACTTTTTCTCCATGGAAGCTGAAATCCTAGAGAAATACAAGAAAGCAGGCAAGATAGCTGGTGAAGCCCTGGAATACGGCTGCAGCCTCATAAAACCAGGCGCTCGTGTAGTAGACGTTTGCGACCAGGTAGAGGCCAAGATACATGAATTAGGCGGCGAGATGGCTTTTCCAGCCCAAATCTCATTGAACGACGTTGCAGCTCATTTCTGCCCTGAAAAAGACGATCCTTTAGAGTTCAAACAGGGCGATATGGCCAGCCTAGACGTCGGCGTACACGTAGACGGCTACATAGGCGACACAGCCAAGACAGTCGATCTAGGAAACCATAAGGAGCTCCTGGAGGCCTCCAGAGCAGCCCTAGAAGCAACTTTAAAGCTCGTAAAGCCAGGAATCACCCTGGGAGAGCTCGGCAGGGCCATACACGAGGCCATCTCAGCAAAAGGCTTCTCACCCATAAAGAACCTCTCAGGTCATGGACTAGGCCATTTCAATATCCACACTTATCCAACCATACCTAACTTCGACACAGGAGACGAGACAGAGCTAGAAGAAGGCATGGCCATAGCCATAGAACCCTTTGCCACAGATGGACAAGGCGCCATCTATGAGAGCACCAATCCCACCATATTTACTTTAGTCAATCCAAAGCCAGTCAGGAACCGAATGACAAGAGAGATCCTAAAAGATGTCTTGAAATACAACGGATTGCCTTTTTGCACAAGATGGCTGCAGAAGAAACATTCAATAGGCAAGATAAAGTTCGCACTCAAAGAGATGAACCAATTGGAAATGTTAAAAGAGCATCCACCGCTGCCTGACAAAGCACACGGACTAGTAAGTCAGGCAGAGCATTCTATTATTGTGTTGGATAAGCCGATAATAACTACGAAGATTTAGAATTATTTCCTCAGACCTTCTTTGTCTACTGCATGCAGGACATACTCGTAAAGTCGTTTTACCTCTTTTCCGAAAGATCCGGCATCTGTACCGCTGCTTAATTCTGGTTGCAGATAACATCTAAGTTGCTTATCAACACTAGAAGCCATGCGATCCCAGCGATACAAGTCGTTTACATAAGAAGTGACGCTTATGCCTGCAGACCCATCTTTAGTCAATCTTATTTTTTCAATAGGCCGATCATCATGCACTTCGAAGCTAGGAGAGGATCCCATAAATCCAAATATAAGGAGTCCTTTTTCTGAAGCTTCATCTGCGAGCTTTCGGAATTCTGTATAATCAGTACTTCTTTCTGCATAGATCCCAACAACTGCTCTTGCCAATCCAAGCAATCTTTGTACTTGTGAAACCTCTAAAGGAGTCAGCTCAACATCCCTATAGAATAATGGTTGAGTCTTCCCACCTTCGTTCCGTCCAGTGCAATTTCTATAGACACCTTTAAGGACCTCCTCCTTCAGGTGAGGGAAGCCTTCCTGTACAAGCAGTTCAAGTTCTGATTTGGGTTTATTAGACATCTTATTATTCCTCTGATTTACTACTATATAAATCTTTCGGTTTTTAACCACTTAGAAGTAGTACTAAAACCAAACCCCTTGCTCTAAGAACAACAGATCCATAATTAGGTGTATAGCTACACCCAACAGCAGAAAACCCCAGAACTTAGCCACTTCTTCCATCTTCTGCTTCTTGATGACATGGTAATGATAAAGGAACAATAACACTCCTAACAACACAAACCCAAACGCCATCCAATAGCCGACATTGCTCGTCGCAGCAGCCATCTCCCTATACAAAGAATTGTGCTCTATGTGAAAGACATAAATTGTGCCTTGCATTATCGCAGCAAAAACAAACTTGATTGCATCAGGCAACAAATTACCGATAAATATGGCCACAGAAAACTCTAGCTTGAAATGTATCCTGTGCACAACAGCTGCAGATATCAGTGCTGCAATCAAATGAGGATAAAAGCCAGGCATATTACATCCATAAAGTCACTAGAATAAAAAGCTTTTGGAATTATATCCTTTCGTCCTTCATAGCGTCGGGCCTGTCTCTCATCAACACAGAATTAGGGGATTCATGGCCAGAGTTGAGATGATCAGACATTATGCACATGTCTTCTCCGCAATGTCCGCAGGTGAAGCATACGTAATGCTTATGCCCGAAGAACTCATGCCTTGGAAGAGACTCATGCGGTCTCTTGCATTTTTCGCAGATCTTCACCAGATCGCTTTCTGTCATGTGCTGATGTCTCATATAGCCAGAGGTCACTCCCCCATATTTAAACTTATGTGTTTTTTATGAGTGAAAACATGATACGTCGGAGTAAACACGGTAAATAGTTAAATCTGTTCACTAGCGTTCTCACATTTTCTCTCTCCTAGAGA
>JBDRIN010000041.1:0-6834 GCA_043815805.1 archaeon
GGGAATTTGATATGCCAAGATAAAGAGTAGGTTCAGGAAATAAGATAAAACAAGGTTCAAAACAAACAACTGCTCTCCGTTCATCCTCCTCAGGAAAGGAAGTTCGCTGGCATACCAAACAGACAAGAACAGGAAAGAGAATACCAACGGAAGAATCCAGACAATCCGTGTGTCTAAAGGAGCATATTTATGGATAAGGAAGAAAGCAAGGATATAGATAAATAGAGGCAGTATGCCTATGAAGATTATAAATAGGTTCTTGTCTAAGAGATAGGATATAACAAATAATACTATGAGATAATAGACACTTGCAACGCCGACCAGCCTCCTAAATAAGCGCTCAAACACCTCTTTTTTGATCATCTTAAATATTACACGAACAGAAGTTTAAAAATTTAACTATTCTTCATCAAACTCTATCTTATGGCCGTATAGATCATATGCCTGGATGGTCTCTCGGGTGTATGGCTGCGCGATTATCAGATGGACAAAGCCGTGCTTGTTGAAGAATCTTAGATCAGCTGCCGAAGGCGTGTTGAACCGTCCGGGGTGGCTATGCACGCTTCCTACTGCTCCTGAAAGTAAAGGAAGGTCAAACCGCATCAATGTGGAACGATGCGATGCATGATAAGTCTGGAATATCATTGATTCAATGACAAGCTTCTTGTTCTTGACAGAACCCTGCAGCAGCATGATGAATTCATTCGGATAGGCCTGCCTGGCAAGCTCTATGATGTTGTCTATGACTTCTGTCGTGATGATGACACTTTCTACTTCTTGCTCTAGGCCGATAAATCTCATGATTTTTTTGCCGATGTCTACCATTTCAGAGATTAAAATACTGGCATATTTAAATATTACTTGTTCTTTGCTCATTCCATGAAACGCGAGGAAAAAATCCGCAATGTAATCAACATTCTCAAGAAGAAATCTCGCCTCACCATGCTCGGCGGCTTTTCAAAGAACTTGCCATTCTACATCTTAATCTCAACGATTCTAAGCCAGAGAAACCGCGACGAATCGACGATAAAAGTAGCTAAGCAGCTCTTCTCTGTTTACAAGACGCCGAAGGCGCTCGCTAACGCTCCGATTAGATCTATTGAAAAGCTAATAAAGCAATCCGGTTTCTACCATACAAAAGCTAAACGGATAAAAGAAGTCTCTAAGATACTTCTGGATAAATATACAGGAAATGTGCCTAAGGATTACGAAGAATTAGTCGCTTTACCCGGCGTCGGACCTAAGACAGCTGGCTGTGTCCTTGTCTATGCCTATGGAAAACCAGCCATACCTGTAGATACGCACGTCCACCGAATAAGCAATCGCTTGGGCTGGGCCAAGACCAAGACACCTGAAAAGACACAAATAGCTCTTGAAAAGATTGTTCCTAAAGACCTCTGGATGGACGTGAATGAAGTTCTAGTCATACATGGGCAGACGATTTGCAAGCCCATAACACCTCTCTGTGATGAATGCGGAGTCAGGAAGTACTGTCCTAAAGTCGATGTCTTAAGAAAAATTTAAAAGTCAGCCCTATTTCTCTTTATCATGGCATGCGATAGAAAGCAAGAGAACATGGAATTCTGTAACTGCACCTATTCCTGCAGCAAGAAAGGAAAGTGCTGCGAGTGCCTACAGAGTCATCTTGCAAATAAAGAACTGCCAGCGTGCTGCTTCCCTGCAGACGCTGAAAAGGCATATGATAGATCTTTTGATAAATTCATTGATGTCTGGTCGAAAAGATGAACTATGAAATGATTGAAGTGGATCAAGAGCAAGTAAGTCTGGAAGAGTTGACTCTAGATGAACCTTTAGAGCTCCCACCGATAGACAAAGATGATCATGTGCTTAGAGAGATACTCAAGCAGATAACCCATCAGGAACGGATGGAGCAAGCTCAGAAAGAAGAGCTGCCTCAAGAGGAGATCAAGAAAGCCATCGAGGAAGCAAGCCAGGAAGAGACTGATGATTATTTTTATTACAACAAGAAAACCAAGAAAGGCGTTGTGGGGGTAGTATACTACTCTTCTGCAAAATCCAAGGAAAAAGAAGATGAGATGTACATGTACTCTGTGCTGCCCATGGGCGCTGTCATAAGAAGGGTGCCTCAGCAGGTGCTGGGAGAACATGTCCTGGGGAGAGCATGGTTATTCTCACACGTTATAGAGATCCTGGACACGCTCCATGGTTCGGATTTCGAAGAAGTCAAACGTCACGAGATATTGCATTTACAGTATCCTTTGAATACAGAACGTCAGATCCGGGATATGACAAGGGCATCTATGCCCTATGAATGCAAATATCAATAGTTTAACAGGGGTGAAAACAATGGAAGAAGCATTATATCTTAAGGATTCTTATCTTAAAGAGTTTGAAGCTGAAGTCAAAGAAGTCAAAGACCAGAAGTTTGTTGTGCTTGACAAGACTGCTTTCTATCCAGCATCAGGAGGGCAGCCTCACGACGAAGGACTCATGATAAGAGAGTCTGATGGCAAAGAATTCAAGGTTGTCTACGTCGGAAAGTTCTCAGGCCAGATAAGCCATGAAGTAGAACCAGAAGGCCTCCAACCTGGAGACAGGGTGAAATGCAAGATTGACTGGGAAAGACGCTATAAGCTCATGAAGATGCACACGTCTGCACATATATTAAGTGGAGTCATTGAGAACGAGACAGGCGCGTTGATAAGCGGCAACCAGCTCAATCTCGATAAGAGCAGACTAGACTTCAGCCTGGAGAAATATGACTGGGAAAGGATCCCTTTTTGGTTTGCGGAATCCAATAAGATAGTCGACCAAGACTTGTCTATAGAGATAAGCTTCATGTCAAGAACAGAAGCAGAAAAAGATCCTTCTCTGTTCAAGCTCGTCGCTGGATTCCCTCACAAAATAGATACTATAAGAATAGTGGATATTGTCGGACTTGTCAAAGAGGCTGATGGCGGCACCCACGTCAAAAGCACAAAAGAGGTCGGACATCTCAAGTTCATAGAAGCCAAGAACAAAGGCAAGAGCAACCGCAGGATTTATTATGAGTTGGAATGATCATTTCTTGAAGAGCTCTTTCTCGACTATTAAAGTACCTACATAGCCGCAGTCTTCGCACTTATATGCTCCTGTAGTTCCTCCTGCAAAAAGAGTTATGTTGCTGGAGCCGCAATGAGGACAAATTTTTACCTTCATACTATCACTAAGTGATTATTTCTTATAAATATTGGCATTTTAAGCACAAAAAAGGCAAATTATATAAATACAGGACGTAATTTACTAATATAATCATATAATGAGGTGGTTTTAAATGGTAGAAGGATACTGTGTTAAATGCAAAGCAAAAAGAGAAATGATTGAAGCTAAAGAAGTGACAATGAAGAATGGCAGAAAAGCCATGAAGGGAAAATGCCCAACTTGCGGTACAGGAATGTACAGGATTATGGGTATGAAAAAGCCTGTGGCCAAGACATAAAATCTTTTTTTCTTTTACTTTCCTTTTAAACTGATCTTAGCAAGTATCATATTATGCATTCTCTGTAAGAATTCTTGCCGATCCTCCATCTTCATGATATCAGAATAACCCATAGCTATAAGATTGAAGGCAAACGGAGAGGGAATATCTGTATGGATCTCCCTTATCTTGATTTTGTCTTCCCCTATCTGCTCTAAAATAAACTGAGCGCTCTTGATATCCATCAGATCCTCTAGAACTTCTCTCCTGGCCTCTTTCAGCACAGGAAAATCATTAGATATCTTTTTCACAGCAGTTATCAGCATCATAGAACTCCTCTGTTGCCTTCCCACAGTCTTTTTATGACCTTTATAAGAACGCAGGATCATCAAAGCACGGGCAGCACAATGCCTAAATCTCCTCCTGAGGACTTCTGACTTCTCAAGAGCTATCTCGCTTACTTTTCTTAGCTCTTCGCTTTTAAGTGCGTGGAAGGCCCTGCTTGCCTGCACTTGAGTATTGGTCCTGATGTAAAAGCCGTTGTCAGAGATATTGATCTCTACGTCTTTTCCAGATATCTTGCTTATGGCAAAGCCAAGAGCCCTGCTAAGCACATCATTGACCCTCCTTCCAAATAAGCTATGGAACACTATGAATCTATTCGTGCCTTCATTATAATATTCTATGATAATTTTCTTGTCATGAGGAATCTCTGCATAATCATGTTGCTCTTTGAAATATTCATAGATTGAGTTAGCTCCATATTTGTCGACGTAAAGATAGTCGTTGATGAACTTCAAGATATCTTCTTTAGAAGTATTGGCGTCGAGATAGCCTTCCATGAATCGCCTGAACTTCTGGATCTCCATGGCCAGGTCAAAGCTCAGCGGCAGCATCTCTGAATACCAGCTTGGCACTGTGGGCGGACGGTTGGCACTTGCTCTGACCTGTGCAGTCATGCCTCTGCTGTAGGCGAAAGTATAGCTCTGCCCGCCTAGAATAAAGACATCGCCTTTCTTTAGCTTCTCTAGGAAAGGCTCTGAGATGAAACCAATGACTTGAGGACCTATCTTCACCTGGACTCTGGTCTCGTCGGGGATGGTACCAATATTGGTCATGTACAATACTCTTGCTAGTTTGCCGCGCTTTCCGACCATCTTGGTCTCTTGGTCATACCAAATTTTGGCATATACATACCTTTCTTCTAAAGATACATATTCTCCGCTTAGATAGCTGATGACCTGTCTGAAATCCTTCTTATCGAGGTTTCTATAGCAATAACTGCTCTTGACAAGTTTCCAGATATCAGCAAGGGGTCTTACTTCCTCTATTGCGATGCCATATATCTGCTGTGCAAGGACATCTAAGGCGTTGTTTGGTATGTCTATCTTGTCTATCTTTTTTTCTAAAGCTGCTTTTAGAAGGACACTGCATTCTACTAGATCATCCCTGTCTAAGACGACGATGCGGCCTTTGGCCTTGTCATGTAGCTTATGTCCTGACCTTCCAATTCTTTGAAGAGCTCTGGCAACGCTCTTAGGGCTGCCTAAAAGGATGACTAGGTCGATGTAACCAATATCTATGCCTAGCTCCAGGCTGGTGGAGGAGACGACTGCTTTCAACTTACCTTGCTTCAATCTGTTCTCGACGTTGAGTCTTGATTCTTTGCTTAGGCTGCCATGGTGGGCTCCTATGTATCCTCTGCCATCTGTCTCTGCGTCGTCTTCTATGTGCATATAATGCTTGGGGAATTTATCTTTGAGATGATGCACTACGCGTTCTGTAGCGCTTCTTGTGTTAGTGAAGATGAGAGTAGTCTTGTGGCTCTGGATGAGATTGTCAAGGAGTTCATACATCTTCTTATGCGTGACCTCATGGTCTGTTGTGATGAGATTCTCCACAGGGCTCAGGACTTTCAGGTCAAGCTGCTTCAGGAACTGCACATCTACAATCTTACAAGGTCGATATTTCTCTTTTTCAGGGTCTTCTAAACCCACGAGAAACTTGGCAACTTCTTCTAATGGGCTAACTGTCGCACTCAGGCCGACTCTGGTGAATTCTTTGTCAACAAGATGCTGGAGGCGCTCTAAAGTAAGTGAAAGATGTACGCCCCGCTTGTTTGACGCTAGGGCGTGGACCTCGTCTAGGATGACCCACTGGACATCTCTGAATTTCTCCCTGAACTTGGGGGCGCATAAGGCGATTGCGAGCGATTCTGGTGTTGTGATAAGAATGTGGGGTGGTTTCTTGAGCATGGATGTTCTTTGGCTTGTAGAGGTGTCGCCTGTCCTTAGGCCGACTCTGACATCTATCTTCTTGTTCTGTTTCTTTGCTAGGGTTGTGATTTCTTTTAAGGGTTCGTTCAGGTTGCGCTCTATATCATTGGCCAGGGCCTTCAGAGGGCTTATATAAACACAATATATCTTATCCAAGAGAAGATCTTGTTCTGAGAGCATCACGAGCTCATTTATTATGCTTAAAAAGGCACTCAGGGTCTTTCCAGAGCCTGTAGGGCTGCTTATAAGCGTATTCTGGCGGTTATGAATGTTCAGGACAGCGTATCTCTGAGGAGGTGCAAACTGCTTGAATTTGCCTTTAAACCAGTCTCTAACCAAAGGAGTCATCATCCTATAGATTTCTGGGTCCTTATACGGCTCTTTCTGGAACTCGACCATCATCTAAGGAAGGGTAGAGGCTTTAAATAGGTTATGGACATGTGTCCAGTGCCATAGTATAAGCAAAAAATTAAATATGGGGGGAATTTTCTGTGTGAAATGGCATATCTTAGGGATATCTTGATACGGACTGCGTGGGATAATAAAGGGAATTACGCTGATCCTTCAAATTATCATGTAGGCCAGAGATTGAGTTCTGTAGAAGGATTGCATAACCTGCCTGCAGACCTTTTCATACTTGATTATGATCACACTCTAAGCCCGACAACACATGGTCTTGTATATCCTCCCATGGTTGATACTCTGCAGGAGCTCGGACCAAGAGCACAAATAGACTCAACCTATTCCATTGATGAGATGAAGATGGTCCGAGACCATATGGTTCAAGCAGGAGTCCAGTGTGTGCCCTTGAACAAGCTTGTTCGCTTTGAGGGGTTGAGAGGACCTCATTTGATAAGGTTTGTCGAGGGTGAACTCCAAGTATGGCAATATTATGAAGAGCAACGTGAACTTTTTGATCTTACGAAGGTTATGTGTTCAGGAGATAAGCTAGATCCAACTATAGAGTATGATTATGTGAAGCCGAATCCCCTAATTGTAAGAGCGCTTTTTGACTTATATAAGCATCAGACCAAGAGTTCTGGAGGCAGAGTCCCTAAACGACCCCGAATAGATGTTGTGGGAAACTCATATGTTCTTGATGTGGTCTCGGCCAATCTA
>JBDRIN010000042.1:0-8306 GCA_043815805.1 archaeon
TTACAGCATGCACTGTGGAGCAAAGTATTCCTGAAGAGACAGGAAGCCTTGAAGTCTTCTTCTGCCCGCGAGATGACTGCGAGCAGGTCATGATAGACACCATCAGCTCAGCGCAAGATGTAAAGTGCGCTTTCTATGACTTAGACTTGATTAATCTAACAAAGACTCTCAAAGAAAAAAACGTAGAGCTTCTCATAGACGAAGACAATTACGAAGGCTACGGCCAGGAGATATCTGGCAGCGGGCTCATGCACAACAAATTCTGCATCCTCGACGAGAAAATCGTCATCACAGGCTCCATGAATCCTACTCTCAGAGGCGCATACAAGAACAACAACAATTTAATCATAATCGAGTCACCCACTCTAGCACAGAACTACCTCGCAGAGTTCAAAGAGATCAAAAATGGAAAAGAAAACAAGAAGACGAAAATAACTGAAATAAAATACAACGGTTACCCCATACAAAACTTTTTCTGCCCAGACGACATGTGCGAGGAAAAAGTTTTGCAAGTGTTAAACAAAGCTAATAGCTCCATCTATTTCATGACCTTCTCTTTCACATCTGATGCTATTGGAGACCTTCTTATCGACAAGCGCAACGATATTGAGATCAAAGGCATCTTCGAAAAATCCCAGAACAGCAAATGGAGCGAAAAGAAAAAGATGGATGTCTTTAACATGGACACAAAGACAGACTCAAACCCAGCCAACCTGCACCATAAAGTCTTCATCATCGACGAGAAAATCGTCACCCTAGGCTCTTACAACCCCACCAATAATGCCAACACAAGGAATGATGAGAACATATTGATAATCCATAATGAAGAGATCGCAGCAAAGTTTGTAGAAGAATTCAACTCATTATACCCTGACTAACTCATAATCTTTCTTACCTAAACCTAATCTTTCCCCTTCATCAACCTGGACAAGAGCATCTTTATGGTTGACTTCCTGAAAAACATCACCATTCTCCTTAATGGTCATATCGATCGCTGCCTTGTCAACAGCAACAACATCCCTACCCATAAAGATTCCAACATCGTTGGCCATCTTTGGGCCTGGATCCGGCGCGCAATCGCAAAATCTGCTGATATTCCTGGCATCATTGACATAAAGTACTTTCTTGCATTTATCAAGAACTGCTTTTGTCGCTTCGCACATCAAAATCTCTATCATTTCAACAACAGGATTTATGGCCTTTTCAGGACAGTTATTGATACAGACTCCACAACCGAAGCATTTCTTTACATCAACAACAGCTTTCTCATCCACATGCATCGCATCAAAAGGGCATAGCTCCTCACAGACTTTGCACGCATTGCAAATGTTCACATCAACAACAGGATTTGCTTTCTCATGCTGCTCTGCCTTGGTATCCGGATGGACACAGCCCATAGCGATGTTCTTAATAGAACCCCCGGCTCCTGAATGGCTATGGCCTTTGAAATGAGTCAATACAAGCACTGCATCAGCATCAATGACTCTTTTTGCAATCTTGACATTCAGATGCTCTGTCTTCTGTTCAACAAAAGAATTATCTATATAGATAGGACAGCCGATCCGTTCTGTGGAAAAACCATGCTTCTCTGCTGTCTTCAGATAACCCTCAGGAGTGAAGCGGTTCCCTCTATATTTGGTCGTAGTGTCAAATAAGAAAGGATCGCAGCCAAGATTCAGGAGCACATGGACAGCCATCCTTGCAAGTTCAGGATCAAAAAAACCCTTGCTCTCACCCATGTGCAGCTTCACACACACTGTCTCGCCGGAATTAAAGAAATCCTTGGCCAACTGCTTGAAGGCCTTGTCGAATTTCTCGTAATAATCATCCTGAATAAAGACTATCTCTTCCATGAAAAAAGCTAAGAATACCAAGTTTTTAAATCTATCTGTTAGCCCATAACAAACATGGTGCCCACATATAACACATACATCAACACAAGCATCCAGCCCTCATGCTTTGTAACCAGTTTGCTCTGCGTCGTGAACAGGAACAACAAGGTTGCTCCGACCATGAATGGCAAAGCGATGAATATCATGGTGTGTGAAAAAGTTATCGTTGCTATCAAGCCGGGTATTCCTAAGACAAGCAACACATTGATTATGTTAGAGCCAAGCACAGTACCAACAGCCAGTTCATACTTCTTTTTCCTGGCTGCTTGGACGCCGACGATGAGCTCTGGCAGAGTCGTTCCAATAGCAAGCACAGTTGCTGCTATTATCCCTTCCGCAATGCCGACTCCTTTTGAAATCTCAAGCAAAGCCTCTATCGTGAATTTAGCGCCAAAATAAATCAATATACCGCTAACAACTAAAGTGACTATGGTCTTTGCAGTGATTTTTGGGTGGACCTTCTTCTTCCAGACCTTTTTTCCGTACTCCTTGACTTTGCCTGACACAGCGTACCTCAAGAACACGACGAGGAAAATAATGGTGAGTATTGCTTCCCAAAGCACAAACTTGCCGTCAAAAGCAACAAAAACAACCCAAAGAGCAGAGCCGATCAATAAAGGCAAGTCTACTTGCATGACTTCTTTTGTGATCTTCAGCTTTCCAGCCACTATTGCACAGACGCCGAGGACAAGCAGTATATTCGTGATATTCGCTCCAAGGACATTTCCCACAATGATATCAGGAACTCCTTTCACAACACCCAGAATACTGTTTGCAAGTTCAGGAAGAGAGGTTCCCAAGCTTAAGATAACAGCCCCTATCATAAAAGGAGGCATTCCAAAATACAAGCCAAGCTTTTCAGCAGAATCTGTGAACAAATTAGCGGCTATTATCAGGGCAGTCAGCGCCCCTGCAAAAATCAGTATCCAGAGCAGCAGTATCATAGCCATGAATCTGGGGCTTGCTTTTTAAAAAGATTCTCATTTTCCCGTCAATTATCGTAATCTTTGGTCGCTATCGTTCCCAACGTTTCGCTTATTCTAAGCAAAACATCTGGTCACTTGGTTCTCAGCGTTTCGCTTATTCTAAGCAAAACATTTATAAACCACGCAAGAATTACAACACATGGTGATATCATGACAGTAGTAGGATTCAACTTCACACGAGTAATCGCGGAAAAGAACGCCCCGATAAGGGGAAGGATAAACATAAACAATAACGTCTCAATAACCAAGATAGAGGAGACAACCTTGCCGCTTGACAAGAGCAAGACAGCCTTGCAATTCACGTTTCTTTACACTTCAAAGTTCGAGCCTAACGTCGGGAAAGTAGAGCTTGAAGGAACATTGCTCTATCTCCAGACCAAAGAAGTGGCAAAAAAAGTATTGGACCAATGGAAGAAAGACAAGAAGATACTGCCGGAAGTGATGACGCCCATAATGAACCAGATATTGAACAAGTGCAATATCCAGGCATTGATCCTGACAAGGGACCTTAACCTTCCGTCTCCGATACCCATGCCAAAAGTGGGCACCCAACCTGTCAAACCAGGGCCTGCAAAGAAATAAGTTTCTACCAAAAAACTTATAAACGAGGTTGTGTTGTTGTGTGTAGTTAGAGGAGGACAAGATGGAATCAAAAAAACCAGAAAAAACCTTGAAACTGAAAGTAGCAGAATCCATACAAGATGATGTAAACAAAGGCATAGTAAGGATTGACATGACATTCATGAAAGAGCTTGGCATTAGGCCGGGCAATATAGTAGAGATAGAAGGCCAAAGGCTGACTGTCGCAGTCGTTGACAGGGCGTTGCCAGGAGATCTCGGCCTGAATATCCTCAGGATGGACGGCCTCATAAGAAGGAACTCCAGAACAGGTATTGGAGAGGTAGTCGCTGTCAGGCAGGCAGTCGTGAAAGAAGCCAAGAAAGTCACATTAGCGCCGGCAAGCAGCCAAGGATTAACAGTACATGCAAGCCCCCAGCTTTTCAAGCAGGGATTGCTGGGACGACCTATGGTGAAAGGAGATATCGTCTCTTTGGGAGGCACAAGGAGAAGAAAGACCACCATGAGCGAGAACCCTTTCTTCAACGAGATGTTCAGCCTTATAGATGACAGCATGATGAACTTCGGGCTTGGAGACATGAAGCTTATAGTAGTTGAGACAACTCCCAAGCAGCCTGTCCTGATCACAGAAAACACAGAAGTTGTCTATAGCGCGCAGCCAGTTGAGCTGAAAGATGATGAGCAGTCCACACTAGGAGTCACCTATGAAGACATCGGCGGACTGAACGAAGAGATAAAGAAAGTCAGGGAGATGGTAGAGTTGCCATTGAAACATCCAGAGATCTTCGAAAGGCTAGGCATTGAACCTCCAAAAGGAGTCCTGCTCCATGGACCTCCGGGGACAGGGAAGACTCTGCTTGCAAAAGCAGTAGCATCTGAGACACAATCACATTTTATTCTTATCAACGGCCCAGAGATAATGAGCAAGTTCTACGGCCAGTCAGAAGAGAACCTCAGGAAAAAGTTTGAAGAGGCAGAAAAGCATGCACCAGCCATAATCTTCATCGACGAGATAGACGCCATCGCCAGCAAGAGAGAAGAGGCAAAGGGAGAAGTCGAAAGAAGAGTAGTCGCACAATTGCTTGCCATGATGGACGGCCTGAAGAGCAGAGGCAAAGTCGTAGTCATCGCAGCCACAAACATACCTAACTCTCTAGATCCTGCCCTGAGAAGGCCCGGAAGATTTGACAGAGAGATAGATATTGGAGTACCTGGCAAAGAAGGACGATTGAATATCTTGAAGATTCATACTAGGAATATGCCTCTAGGCAAAGACGTCAGCCTGAAGAAGCTATCAGATATCACTCACGGCTTTGTAGGAGCAGATATAAGCGCATTGGCAAAAGAAGCAGCCATGATAGTCTTAAGAAGGATACTTCCAGACCTAAAGCTGCAGGAAGAAGAAGCCATACCCACAGAGCTATTGGAAAAGCTGATGATAAACCAGACAGACTTCATAGAAGCTCTAAAAGTAGTCAGACCTTCTGCATTGAGGGAAGTCCTGATAGAAAAGCCGAACGTCACATGGGATGATATCGGCGGACTTGAAGATGTAAAACAGCAGCTTATAGAAACAATAGACTGGCCTTTGAAGCACGGAAAGAGATTCTTAGATATGGGTGTCAAGCCCCCAAAAGGAGTCCTTCTATACGGTCCGCCTGGAACAGGAAAGACCCTGTTGGCAAGAGCAGTCGCCAAAGAGTCAGAAGCCAACTTCATCCCTATAAAAGGACCTGAAATGCTGAGCAAATGGGTTGGAGAGTCAGAAAAAGCAGTTCGAGAAATATTCAAGAAAGCAAGACAATCTTCACCGACTATAATTTTCTTTGATGAAATAGATTCCATAGCTCCAAGGAGAGGCCAAAGCCAAGAAAGCCATGTGACAGAGCGCGTAGTGAACCAGCTATTGACAGAGATAGACGGCTTGCAGGACTTGAATGATGTGGTCGTGCTGGCAGCGAGCAATCGCCCAGACATAATCGACACCGCATTATTGAGGCCTGGAAGATTTGATAGGATCATATATACGCCTGTGCCTGAAAAGAAAGCAAGAGAAGCTATCTTTAAGGTGCACACAAAGAACATGCCGCTTGCAAAGGATGTCGTGTTATCTCAATTGATTGAGAAAACAGAAGGCTACGTGGGTGCAGACATCGAGGCAGTTGCCAGGGAAGCAGCAATCTTTGCTCTAAGAGAAGACATGAAAGCCAAGAACGTCAAGATGAAGCATTTCAGCGAAGCCCTTAAGAAAGTTAATCCTTCAGTGACCAAAGAGATTGAGAAAAACTATAGAGAGATTGGAGAGCACTTCAAGTCTGCAAGGGCAGAAGAGATGCAGAAGGATAAGCCGAGCTATTACGGCTGATTCTTTTTATTTTTTTCTCTTAAATAATAAAGTTTATAAACTCCTATACCTGTAATAGATTAACAGTTTCCTATTTGGAAAAAAATGGGGTGGAGAACCATGAAAAAAAGAAAAAAGATGAAAAAAGCAACAAAAACAGAGATAATAAAGGATGTCAGCATCGCAGTAGGAGCAGCAGTGGCAGGAGCATTGGCAGCCTATGAATGGGAAAAGTACGGCTTGACCAAGAAGACCAAGAACGCTGTCAAGAAAGACGTCAGGAAAGTCAAGAACGCAGCCAAAAAGGTCGGAAGCAAAGCCAAGAAAGCAGTCGGCAAGGCCAAGAAAACTGTCAAGAAGGCGGTAAGGCGAAAAAAATAAGCTTTTTATTTTTTTAACTCTCTTTTTAAAATGACAGCCAAGCAAGGGGATCTGGTCGAGGTAGTCTGCAAGGATGAGACCATCAAAGGAGTTCTTATGCCTTCTAAAGACAAGTTTGTTGTTGTGAAATTAGATTCAGGGTATAATATCGGCATAGCCAAGCGAAATATAAAAAACATAAAGAGCATTGGCAAAAAACTATCCAGCTTAGAGAAGCCTGTCGCTCCAAAGAGCAACAAGAAGCTTTCTAAAGTGACAATATTGCACACCGGAGGAACCATCGCTTCAAAAGTCGATTATAACACAGGAGCTGTAATTGCAAAGTTCAAGCCAGAAGAGCTACTTGGGATGTTCCCCGAGATAGGAACTCTGGCCAACATAAGCTCCAGAATGTTGACAAACACCCTTTCTTCCAACATGCGCTTTGCACATTATAATCTGATAGCCCAAGAGATAGGGAAAGAGGCAAAGAACGGAGTGAAAGGCATAATTGTTCCTCACGGGACAGACACATTGCATTATACTGCGGCAGCATTGTCATTTATCTTAGAGAACATAAACATACCTGTCGTTCTCGTCGGATCCCAGAGGAGCTCTGACCGTCCTAGCAGCGACGCAACCATAAATTTGATATCGGCAATCATTTTCATAACCCAAGCTAAGCTTCCGGGTGTTTATGTATGTATGCATGAGAACATGGAAGACGACAAATGCTTGGTTTTCCATGGCTGCAAGGTGCGAAAGATGCACACAAGCAGAAGAGATGCTTTCAAAGCGGTAAATTCTTCTGCAATAGCAAAGATAGATTACAAAAAAAAGAAGGTAGATATCCTGAACAAGGAGATTGTTTTCAAGCCCAAAGATGGTCTAGAGATTAAACCTTTCAAAGACAATGTCAAAGTAGGAATCCTTAAGACTCACACCAACATGTTCGCTGATGAATTCCTTGCTTACAAGAATTTTGATGGCTTGGTCATAGAAGGTACTGGCTTGGGACACGCCCCTGCTGAGAACATAGACACCTTCACAAAAGAGCATGATAAGATATACAAAGCGATAAGTTCTCTCGCCGGTAAGATGCCTGTTGTGATGACTTCTCAATGCATTTATGGGAGGGTAAACATGAACGTGTATTCTTATGGAAGAAGACTTCAGGAAGCAGGCGTCTTGGGCAACAACCTGGACATGACTTCAGAGACAGCATTCATAAAGCTGGCTTGGTTGTTGAGCAACAACAAGAAAGAAGTCCAAGAATTATTTTCAAAGAATCTGAGAGGAGAAATCTCAGAAAGGACAGAAGAGAACTTTTTTTGTTAAATTATTTTGGGGGTACAAATGGGATTGGACTATAAGAAGTTGGGTTTTAAAGCAGGTATCGAGTGTCACCAACAATTAGAAGGAAAAAAACTTTTTTGTAGCTGCCCAACCACAATAAGAAAAGACAAGCCAGACTTCACCATCACAAGGAAGCTCAGGGCAAGCGCTGGAGAGACAGGAGAAGTCGACCAGGCAGCATTGCACGAGCAGAAAAAAGACAAGTACTTCATCTATCAATGCTACGAAGACACGACTTGCTTAGTCGAGACAGATTCTGAACCGCCGCATCCTATAAATCAAGATGCCTTGAAGACCTGCTTGCAAGTCTCTATGATGTTGAACTGCAAGATAGTCGACGAAATCCAGGTCATGAGAAAGACAGTCGTCGACGGCAGCAACACTTCAGGGTTCCAGAGGACAGCTTTGGTCGGAAGAGACGGTTATCTCATGTTAGGCAATAAGAAGATCAGAATACCGAGCGTTTGCCTGGAAGAAGAAGCGTGCCAGGTCATAGAGAGGAAAAAAGACCACGATGTCTACAATCTATCAAGATTAGGGATCCCACTCATAGAGATAGCGACAGAACCGGACATGGCGACGCCGGAAGAAGCCAAAGAAGTAGCTGCAAAGATAGGCATGATATTACGAAGCACAGGAGCATGCAAAAGAGGAATTGGTTCTATACGCCAGGACGTCAACCTGTCCATAAAAGGCGGTGCAAGGACAGAAGTCAAAGGCTTCCAGGACTACAAGAGCATTCCTAAAGTCATAGAGAAAGAAACAGAACGGCAGATCAATCTCATCAAG
>JBDRIN010000043.1:0-10158 GCA_043815805.1 archaeon
TGCTGGAAGAGAACAATATTGCGGTGGAAGCAGAGAAAGTCGTTGATAGCATTCTGAACTTTGACAAGACAGATGTCTGTCCGATGGAGAAGAAGGCAGAGAAGATGACTGATAATAAGGAGTTTTTTGAGTTCCTAAAAGAAAAATATAAATAATATAATAGACGT
Organism: archaeon; assembly: GCA_043815805.1. GTDB lineage: Archaea > Nanobdellota > Nanobdellia > Woesearchaeales > JBDRIN01 > JBDRIN01. Next base: position 168 of record JBDRIN010000043.1, read on the forward strand.
TTTTATCAAGATGAAACTATTTTCATTCAAGAAAAAAGCAAAGAAGCTTATCTGTGATTGGTGCGGCAAAGAGATGGAGAAGGTGTGCTGCACCAAGAGTGCAAGCAATAAGATATTCGAGTTCTGTTCTGAGAGCTGCAAGAGCAACTTCAGAAAGTCTAGGAAAGGCTGGCTATAAAGGGTGCTCTAGCTGCGCTATGTCGCCGAAGGTCTGGGATTAGGGTAATCTTTTTTTCTTTTATTTTTTCATCATTTCAGGATAAATCTACTCTAAAATGGTAAAACTTATATAGTTAGAGAACTATTGTGAAAGTATGATAAGCGAAGGGGAGCTTAAAGTAGGTGAACCAGATAGTCGGGTAGAGGAGTTATATCAGAGACAGCTTGATGAAGTTGGGTCTGTCAGAACGAAATGTGAAGCTACTGGTTTTCCAGCCAGTGTAGATGTCCTTTGCTGTGCTGTTTATGTCGGATGGGTGAAACCGAGCAGACTGGTAGATGCTATCGGATCAAATCCCAGCATGCCGGAACAACTAAGACATATGACTCAAGAAGATATGAGAGCCCATTTTGAAGCCCTTACTAGGCAAGGAGTGATGGTAAGGTCTGGGGACTGGTATCACCCCACAGAGGGTGTATCTGCTGTTGTAGAGAGCAATCTTCATGTCTTGAAATCTGGAATTTTGTCTGTTTATGATTTGCAGAGCCTTTCTTCTTGCATGGGCAGCCCAGATCATACGCTGTAATTTTAAGCAACCTTTTTATATTAGGAACGTATTCTCCCGTCTATAAGGGGTGAGTTCACTCCAGGTTTCTGGAGAGGGGGTAATATGGCTTACAAGACAGTATCTATCGATGCTCCTGTAGAATTAGGCGTTCCAACAATAGAGCTGGATCTACATAGGGTTTTAGAGAAGTCTGGCAGGTTTGATTCCGGCTATGTGATTGTCATCTATCCTGGAGTGGGTGATGATCATCGCAGTGATCTGTATGTTGGTCTGGCTGCGATTTTGAGGAAGAAAAGAGCCGGGACTGTTGTCAGGCTCGCCAATACCTGGGAGGATCCTGTTTTGCGGCAGTTGTGTCTTGATCATGTCTTGGAGCATATCTATGAGAATTCTAGGGATTTCTGCAATGATGAGATCCCGGATTTCTATCTTATGGGCGTGGCTGAGGGGGCTGATGCTTTGTTCAAGCCTGCTGTGGAAAGGGAAGCTGTGAAAAGGCTGCTTTTGGTGTCTCCTGTATTGGATTTTAGTTCAGAAAGTTTTGAGGATTTCCAAAATGAGTATGAGAGAAATCTTTGCATTGCCCTGACCACAGAGAACTTGAAAAGAGGAGAGACAGGAGAGCTTTATATGGACCTTTTTCCTGACGCAAAGAGAATCGTTAGGGTCCTTGAGTGTGACCGGCGTTTTGAAGGTAGCGCTTTGAGGAAAAGGCTTGAGACCATGGTGATAAATGCCTTTACAGACTAGCATGTGGACCTGACAGGCAAGGCAATATACGGCAGTTAGGGCAATCTTTTTATATCACTTGTTCTAATTAATATATTATGTCCAAAGCTGGAGTGTTTGCATCATTGATAGCTGTAATCATCATAGCTATTGCTTTCTTCTTGGTTGTGCAAAAGCTCACTTCAGAAGTATGTACTACTACTAATGTTGATTCTTGTGATAGAAGCTGTACTGTTTCAGAAGACTGCTATTGGACGTGTGACTGCGGTGCTTTGAATGTGAATGCGACCTGCGGTGCTTTTGATCCTAGAGGTTGTGATGAGAATATGGTGCCGATGTGTGTTAATGGTGTTTGTGAGGGTGTTCCCGGATAGCTTCCGTTTTTCTCTTCTATAGCTTTATTAATGGAATTATGTTCTTTAAATAGAAACCTTTAAATATAACATTTTATTATCTTTTATTATAAAATGTTATAAAGGTGATATATCATGACACAAGCTATTGTTCGACTAGGAGAATATGAAGATAGAGTATTGCAGATAGTGAAAGGCAAGTTTGGGCTTAAGAATAAATCAGATGCTGTAAATTTTGTTATTAAACAGTATGATCAAGAATTGTTGGAGCCTGAATTGAGGCCTGAATTCATTGAAGATATGAAGAAGATAGAGAAAGAGAAGAAGATCAGAATAGGAACCATGAAGGACTTTGACAAACATTTCGGTATAAAATAAAAATGTATGAAGTAATAATCAGTGAAGGATTGTATAATCCTATGCGTAAATTGGAAAAGAAGAATCCTAAAAGGCTGATGATCATCCGAAATAAGATTTCTGAGGTTGTGGAGAATCCTCACCATTACAAGAATCTCCGGAAACCTATGCAGAAGTATAAAGCAGTGCATGTCGATACAAGCTTTGTTCTCATATTTTCAGTAGATGACAACGAGAAAACAGTGACTTTTGTGAAGTATGAGCATCATGATAAGGTGTATAATTAGCTAAAATATTTCTGGTCAATATCCTCCCTTATAAAGTCTGTGGCTTTGAATACGTTGTTGAAGCTGGATCTGGAAGATACTCCGGAAAACCTGGCTGAGGTTCAAGAAGGGGTGAGAGAAGGGAATACTTCTGCAAGAAATATCAAAGTGATGCAGATGGGTGAATACAAACAGGTAATATATTGTGATCTTGAAGCGAATACTTCAGTTGATGCTGAGAATCTGGCCAGGTTGGCTGTTAATAGTGTGCAGAAGTGCAAAGATATGGGCAAGATAGAGAGGAATGGTATTCGGTACCTGCTTGAGAAGATCAAGAATGGAGTTGTTGGTTCTTAAGGTCTTGGAGATAAGTGGTTGTGATGGGTTGGAGGAGGGTGAGAAGGTTATGGCTGGTGGCAATTCCCAGTCGACGTAGAATTGAGGGGGAATTGGGTGACTACGTTTTCTTGTTTTTGTAGTCACCTGTTTTGCGGTATGATTGTACCTGTTTTTAGGTAGAAAGAAAGCAGCACCCGCAGATATTGGAATGTGCACCTCAAGGTACATCTAATCTGTAGGTTTTACCCGCTAGTCAAGGTGAAGAATTAATGTTTATAAATCTTATCTTTCTGTTTGGAGCATCGCTTTCATCTCCTTCACGAAAATCTTTGCATCTTTCAGGGCTGTCTCTGCGTCTTCTTTACCTGGCTGGTATTCCAGACCGTACATGGCATCGTGGCGTTCTGTCCGGTGGATGTTGAGGAAGTTCAGAATGTTTAGGGGTATCTTACTGCTGTATTTCTCTTTAAGGTAGATGAAGATCGCGTAATGGCTTTTTTCCTGGATACCGTCTTTGTAGAGAAGAGCCCTGGCTGAGTGGAACATGGCCATGTAGGATTCTAAAATTGTGAAGTCATATATGTTTAGGTTTATAGTTTCTTGTGCTCTTTTTAGTTTTTGCTCTGCTAACTGCAAGGATTTCTTGCTTTTGTCCTGGTCAGGTTTTATCTTTCTGAGAAGCCTGAACCTGAAGCATTCTTCTATATTGGTTACTTCCATTTTATTATAGGCAGCTCTCCGTATAACGGTATTCCGTAGGTTGTGACTTCGTAATAGAAGGCTGTATTGTTTTTTGCTGTCTTGTTCCATTCGCTCCAGCTGAATATGTGGGTTGTTATGTGTCTCTCTTGGAATTTGCTTAGGTCTAAGTATTTCTTTTTTCCTATGATTAAGATATCTATGTCGCTGTTCTCGTCGTCTTCTCCTTTGGCTATGGAGCCGAACAAGGTTATTGAGGATAGGTTGGGTGTGTTCTCTTTTAGGTAGGTTATTAAGCCTGATTTTTGGAGAGATTTTAAGCTGAAGGATATTTTTAAATATTTGTAGAAGAGGCTTTTTGTGTTTGCCTTGAAGTATCTTAGGTTGGCTTTTCTTTCTTCTGTTATTATGTTTTCTTTGATTAGTAAGTCTGCGTATTTCTTTGTTGCGAAGGGGCTGAGTTTTAGCTTTTTAGCAAGTTCTCTTAGGTAGACTTCATTGTATGGGTTTTCTAGGAAGAATTTTGTTATTTTCAATAATGGTTTCATAGAATCGTTTTTGTTTTTTAACTTTATAAAGGTTTCGTTTTTTATTAAAAACGATTGTTTTTTATTTTGATACGTTTGTAAGGTTTGAGTTTGCATGGTGGTGAGATGAGAATATTGTTAATAAAGGTTATTGAGAGAATTTCGGAGAGGTTGCGGTGGATTGGGGCCTGGGGCGGCGGCTATTACCAATTCCTAGACTTACGTATTCCTGAATAAGAATTGGAAACTCAAACCAAAAAGAAAGCAGCACCCACAGATATTTGGAAAGTGCACCTCAAGGTACATCTAATCTGCCGGTTTTACCCGCTAGTTGAGCAAATATCAAGAAGTATATAAAAGTATTTATTTAGATACATATATTATTCTCGCCTAAAATCTCCTGCCCTTGGATGTTATTCCACAGAATCATAATTTGAGCTGTCACTCCCTCAATAATCCTGATAATCTTCCGCTGGCCAGATCTTTGATAAACTCCATCTCAAGATTCACAATGTGCAGCCCTATTTCGTCCTCTTGCTCTACATGTTTTATTAATTCTTCTTTAGTATAGCTTCCTTTCCCCCAGGCCAGTTTGAGATTATTAGGTATTGATGTATCTAATCGCCACAATACAAGTTCTTTGATGTTCTTATCAAGTTTTTTGTTCATATTTGACTCTCTTTCATTTTTTTGAAACTACAGAGTACGCTTTCTCTATCAAAGGCAGATTTTCCTTACCAAGAAAGTCAAGAAGCAAAGGATTTTGTTTTAACCTATCGAAACTGTTGGGTGTTATTCTTCTGGAATCGAATTCGACCAGGTATTTCTTAATCCCCTCATTCAATTTTTTGATAAGGAATTCTGATTCTGACTTCAGTTCATCAACAAGGTCCAAAACCATGATTTCTTCTGTGATGCCTTTCTTAAATTTCTCAAGGTCTTCTATGACGCCTTTAATCTTGTAGATGAATCCTAATATAACCTGGTTATATTCGTTTTTGTCTTTTATGTCGAATCTAACTCGGAATTTTCCTATCTCTTCTGTTGCAAATTTAAATTGGACGTGGGGGAAGTTGTGCGGAGGATCCTGATGTTGCTCTATTGAATACCTTCTATGAATTGGTCGGGGCTCTTGGTATTGTGTAGAAACGCTTAAGGAGAACCCTTCTTCGATAATTTGAATGCTGCCTGTTTGCTGTATTCTTACTCTAACTCCTGCTTTAAGATCATCATAAATTGGTTCTTTAAAATATCTCTTAGAATACTCTACCCATCCCATTTTTTCTCTAGTTTATGAGCAACCGAGTCTTCAATCTTCTTTTTCCATTGGCTGCTTGGCTTTTCTTCCTCGCTTAACCTTAAAGGTTCAGCTATATCTTCTTTGAAGGAATCCTCGCTTAGGTTATAGTCATGATAGATCTTTCCCCACCTGGCTATATCTAGGAAGTCTTTGTTGAATTCCAGGAGGTCTGGTTTGATCCTGAATTCTCTGTATAACGCCCATGCGATGGCCTTGAAGTAGATAAGCAGGAAGAATTCATAGAAATGCTTGTGCGTGTTGTCTGTTCCGAAAAATTCTGAAGGCGTGAAGACTCTCTTGTTGAAAAAAACCTTCTTTATCTTTAGGTCTAGAGTGAAGTCTGTCCTTGTGCCTTTTATCTCGTTGTATTCGAATTCGAACCCTATAGTGTCCACACCCCATTCATATGTGAAAAAAGAGATGGTTCTGGCGTATTTTATGGCTTTGATGTTTTCGTTGCCTGCTGAGATGGTTGATTTTTGCAATAGGTCTTTAAGTACGTCGTTGAAGGTTTTGTTGTCTGTTTTTAATTCGTTCAGGGCTCTTTGTACATCCATCTCCACGCTTATCGTTGTTTTTCTTGGTTCAAGGAATTTTTTGGTTTCTTTTAGGTTCATTTATATCACTTATAATGATTATAATAGTTATAACGTTATAATCATATATAAAGTTTTCGGTTTGTTTATAAATGAATTTTGGTTTTTCTTGTTTTTTAGATAGAAATAACGTTGGGTGTATAAAGGTTTTGGTTGGGTTCGAAAGGGTTACGGTGACTGCGGATGCTGTCCGGAATACGTCTAGATTGTCTTTGACAGAGCTGCGGGCGGTGAAAGGGATAGGCATGGTGAAAGCAATACAGATCAAAGCGATGTGTTAGAACGAAAGAAAGGGGGCATGGTGCGGTGGGCATGGGCAATTCCCGGAACCGCTTCTACACTCTACGAGGGAATTGTGCAAGATTTCCGAAATCCTCGACTATATATCGAATAAAAACACAGAAGATTTATAAACTAAAGGAGCTTACCAATTAGTGATTTCATCGGCAGGGAATACTACTTCAAACCGATATATTTAAATATTTGATATACGAAAAAGTATATTGATTGGTGATACTATGAGTCAAAAATTAAGTATGCTTGAATTTGAAAAAGAACAAATAGGTGGATTAATCTCCAATCTTGGTTTTAAATTAAAAAAGGAAAATAATAAAGAGATTGTTATAAATCAAGATGGCGAAATTCAAAAATGTTTTATATGTGAGAAAAAAATAACTAAAGAAAATGTGGGGAGTGTTGCTCATGGTTCTAATCACCTCTTCTGCGATAACCCTCTGTGTTTTTTATCCTATTTGGAAAAACAAAGATGAGGGTAATTTCACATGCCACTTTCTATAATTGAAAAATTTGCGGACAAATTAGCTGAGATAAAGAACATCATAGGTGTTAAGGTAGATAAAAAGAAAGGCAATTTAATTGTTACAGGAGAACATGCGAAGGTCACAATACCTATCCTCGTCATTAACAAAAATGCGGATGCAACCCATTATTTTAATAAATTATTTCCTTATCAGAAAATAGAGTACGAAGCAGGAAAACACTTTGTTAGATCAGATTTGATTAAAAACATAGGTGAAACCCAATTAATTGAGAGTAAATATGAGAAAATAATAAAGGAACTCGATAAACATCTGCCTAAAACAGACATCGCGGCCATTAGATATGCAGCAACTATGTGTCGTTTGGAAGATACAGGAATGACCGAGAAAGAAAAAGAAAATATGATGTCTCAATTGGGTGGTTTCTTTAAATCTAAACGGGGCAGTACATTATATAACTGGTTAAGATGTGATGAAGTTTTTGAAGAAGAAATTATTCCCCAATTAAAATTCTGCAAAAGTGTTTCTAGTGGTAAAGAGAAAACTTTTCATAAATTGTTTGATCCATATTGGGAATCTATGTTACAATTCCATCCAAATAAAATATTTGTTTCAAGAACGATGGATAATAAGGAACTGGCCGGAGAAATCTATTTACGATTAATAATTCATGAAAGGGAAGAAATATTTGTTTACACCCGACGATCTAGAAATGAATTTGCTTATGAAGTAATTAAAGATTTTCTTGGTGAATTTAGTGATTACATATCGCCCAAACCAAAAAAATATAAAATCGGAAGTCATCCTGCAAGAAAGTTCACTGTTAAGAGAAAATCATGATTGTTCTTGTGTATGAATTCTGAAAACCTTCCCATTTTTCAGCCAAACCACTGGACATCTGTCCGTAAGGTTTATAATCTCATAGTTTATGTTATTCTATATGGACAAAATAAAAAGAAAGAGTCTTTTATATAAAAGCGGGGTAGAATATGCTGATTTCTGTCTAAACCACGTTGAAGGCTGTGCTCATGGATGCCAATATCCCTGCTATGCTATGCAGATGGCCAAGAGATTCGGCAGGATCAAGCACAATTATGAGTGGAGAAAACCCAAGCTAGTTGAGAATGCATTGGAATTGCTGGATAAAGAAATCCCTAAGTATAGGAACCAGATAAAGTTTGTCCATCTCTGCTTTATGACAGATCCTTTCATGTATGGCTTTAAAGAAGTGGGAAAGATGACTATGAAGATTATTGAGAGGCTTAATAGAGACAATATAAGGTGCACTGTCTTGACAAAAGGCATTTATCCTAAAGAATTGGTTGATTATGATCTTAATGAGTATGGGATTACTTTAGTTTCTCTTGATGAAGCTTTTAAGAAGCGGTTTGAGCCTGGCAGCGCGCCTTTCTTGGAGAGGATTAAGGCTTTGAAGTATCTGTCTGATAAGGGTTTAAAGACTTGGGTAAGCATAGAGCCTTACCCAACACCAAATCTTGTTGAACAAGATTTGATGAAGATCCTGAAGAAATTGGCTTTTGTTGATAAGATAATCTTTGGAAAGCTGAATTATAATGTGAAAACAAGCGAGTATGCTGATAATAAAGATTTCTATGAGAAATGTGCGGAACAAGTAAAAGAATTCTGTTCAGAACGTGGCATAGAGTGCCATATCAAAAAAGGGACACAGGAGAAGCATAGTAAGAAGACAGAAGTCATCTTTAAGAAGGCAGAGAAGCCGTTGAGTTCTTATTTTGAAGGCCAGAAGAAGGCTGTTTTGGTGCCTGTTTGAGAAATCTCATAATCTTTTTTTATTAATAATTATTTTCCATATAGAAAGATATTAATTCCGAGGAAAACGAAAACTGAACGGAAAATCCCTATATACCTTTATATTAAGGCCTTAGTTATTGTGCTTCATGGAAATAAACGCCCTCATAAAGCAAGGCGAAGGATATGCTCTGGAGTTCAAGGAGCAGATTTCTGATAATATATCTAAAGACATATGTGCTTTTGCCAACGCCAACGGAGGCAAGATTTTGCTTGGCGTTGATGATGATGGCAGGATTAAAGATCTTAGAGACGATAACAAGAAAAGGTCGAAGATTCAGGACTACGCCAGAAACATATGCCCTGCCCTTGTTGTCAATGTTGAAAAGATTGGAGATATTTTGGTTGTGGCAGTGCCTGAAGGCAAGGACAAACCTTATTCTGTGAATGGCAGGTTCTTTATGCGGCAAGGCGCCAATTCACAGCAGCTGGACAGGGATGAGATAAGGGATCTCTTCAGGCAAGAAAGAAAGCTGCTTTTTGATGAACGTCCTAATCATAAATTTGATTTGGATAAGGATTTGAATAATTCTCGGTTTGATGATTTTTTGGGAAAAGCAAGGATAAGCCCTGTGCTTGGAAAAAGAGATGTGCTTGAGAACATGCAGTTGCTTGAAGAGGGTTATTTGAGGAATGCTGGAGTGCTTCTTTTCTGCAAGGATGTGAAACGGTTCTTTTTGAATGGTACGATCAATTGTTTTCTCTATCAGGGAAAGGACAAGTATAAGATATTGGATAATAAAGAGTTCTGCAGGGATATCTATTCTAATTATGAGGATGCTATGAATTTCCTGAAATCCAAGCTTAACACAGAGTTCATCATTAAAGGCGGTCCCAGAGAGGAGAAGCTTGAACTGCCTGAAAATGCTTTGAGAGAGGCTTTGTTGAACTCCCTCGTGCATAGGGATTATTTTGTTAATTCGAGCATCCATGTAAATGTGTATCGAGATAGGGTGGAGATAGTTAATGCAGGAGGCTTGATAGGGGATGTCAAGGTTGAGGATCTTTATGGCAAGAGCATATCCCGGAATCCTTTATTGTTTGGGTTGTTGCAGAGGATGGAGCTTGTTGAGAAGGCAGGTTCTGGATTATTAAGGATTAGGGATGAGATGAATAAGTATGGTTTAGACGGTCCTTTGATACTGGCTGATAAGAATTTCTTTACGATAAGGTTTGAGAGGCCTGATTTGCAGGATAGGTCTTTGCAAGAGAGAGAAGGTGGTCAGAAAAGTGGTCAGAAAACTAGGGTGAAAAGTTCGGAGAAAATGCTGAGTGACGAGATAAAGAGGTTCGGAGAAAAGTTCGGAGAAAGTGGTCAGAAAAGTGTGGAGAAAGTATCTGATGAAGAGATAAACGGGTTGGGTGAAAGGTTGGGTGAAAGGTTGGGTGAAAAATGGACAGGAAAGCACTTAACAAAAAGGCAAGTCGTGATTCTTCTCCTCATAAAGAAAGACAAATATGTTCCCATCACTGAACTGGCAAGAATAT
>JBDRIN010000044.1:0-28299 GCA_043815805.1 archaeon
TCGAAGTCCCTGCAAGCGATGTGCAGACTTATCTGCTTCCCAGAGACACTGTCGGTTGGATGGATGGTGGTGGCTCTAACCTTGTCAGGTTCAATGAACAATTGCCTGGGCATTTGAAAGCAGTCGTTACAACTCATTTTCCTGATGGGGAAAAGAATAAAGCCAGACAGAGGGCAGATGAGTTCGGAGTACCTTTTTTTGATTTTGATTTTCAAGGCAAGGAAGAGGAAGTAGGCATACATCCTGGAGATTATTACAGAGCGTTAAGATGGCAGGAGATTACTAAAGAAATCCAGCAGGCAAGTGGTACGCAAAGGCAGATATTATTAGAGGAGGAAGCGAAGTTAGAAGCGCGTCTTCGAAAATCAACAGACCTTCCCAAACTTCAGATAATAACAACGAGGTACGAACTAACCGAACAGTTTGTCGATGAAGTCACACAATTCTTACAAGATAAGGGCATTGATCCAAGAACACCTTGGTTTGCTGCAGGCGGAGAAGTCTTGATGGGCCCTGCTTTTTTTAAGGATGACCGGATGGTTGTCAACATCCATCCAGGGTTGCTGCAGGTCTGTGAAGCCATGCCTGGCTATAAGAGAGGCAGGAGGTTGTTGGTGGGCGATGCTTGGAGAGCATCTGCAAAAGCGCTTACCATGCGGCTTCCTGAAATGTATGCTACGATGCACAGGATGACATATAAGATGGATGCTGGTCCTATAATAATGAAGAGTTATCCTTTCCCTGTAGATTACAACCGATTGGAGAGCAAGGTTGACCTTTCTGATAAGAAAGTTTTAGAAGCAGTCGCTAGTGAAGTTCAGGAAAGGCTGAAATGGGTTGGTGATCATGTTGTTTCAGGAGCAACATTGCTTGATATGTATGAAGGAAATTGGGGAGTGCATAAAGATACAGGGACATTAGCCTATAATTTCAGAGGCAAATGGTACCTTGCTCCTGTGGGTGTCTCTATAGATGACCATGTTGAGAATCATCATGGTAAGACCCCGTTTGTAAGAGATGAGGGGTTCAGGCAGCTGGAGATGGTGAAGTTTGATGAAGCAGTCGATAAGATAGCTGCAGAATATGCTGATTGTTATTAGAAGAAGACTTTGGGGGTATAATAAAATGGCTGGAATAGAACTTGTAAAAGATATTGACCGTTTCATACCTATCAGGTATGTTTTTGTTAGTACAACAGATAAGTCTGGCTTAGTTGATAATCTAGATAAAGAAACAGAAGTAATGGAAGGCATGCCTAAAGAGGGCATCATCGGTGTCTTGTTTGATGTTAATCCTGATGCGGTTGTTATATCTACTGGTGGAACTGCAGATCATATTGCTCGGGCAGGATATAAAGTGATGCCTATATCTGAATTTACCGGTCAGCCTGAGATGAAATCTGGCTTGGTGAAATCAATGCATCCGCGTCTTTATGCCGGAATGCTTGCACACCCGTATACTACATCTGATGCACAGTACATGGAAGAACAAGGAATACCTTCTATTGATATGGCATTAGTGAATTTTTATGAATTGGGAGAAAAAAGAAAAGAAAATCCTATAGAAGAAAATCCTAGGGCTGTTGAAATAATACGGCAAGCCATTGATGTGGGAGGTCCGACATCTACCCATACCTCTGCGAAAGGTTTTTTAGCGACTGCAGTAGCTACAAGACCTGAAGATTATGCTCTCTTTGCATATGATTTAATAGATCCGAATCACAGAGGTCATATAGGGCTTGTTGCCAGATTACAAGCTGCAAAACATGCTGCAGAAGATCTTGAAACACATTTCCGCGAAAGGAATATTTTCATGCAACAAGTTCGGATGGAAGACCTTGAAAGATGTTATACAATTCATGAACTTGGAGAAGGTGAATGAAGATGTCTGAAGTCGTAAGATGGTAAAAAAATCATAAGTAAAATTCGTAGTATAAGGGAAAAATAAGGGTGATAAAAAATGGTAAAAGTTGGAATTGTTGGTTCAGGTGGCAGAGAGCATGCTTTAGCATGGAGCATTGCCCAAGGTCCAGTTGATGAAATATTAGTCATGCCTGGAAATGCAGGGACAGAGCAAGAGAATAAATGCCGGAATTATCCAGTTGATCTCTCTACAAAGGCATGTCTCGATGAGATATCCGCTATCGTCCGTTCAGAAGAGATCGATTCCTTGATTGTTGGTCCTGAAGATCCATTGGCCTGGGGGCTTGTGGACAAACTTAATGCTGAGGGATATGATTGGGTTTTCGGTCCGACACAAGAACAAGCAAGGTTGGAAGCAAGCAAGTTTTATTCTTTTAATGTTATGGATGAACTTGGAGTTCCTCAAGCAGGAGGAATAAAATGCTATTCAAGAGAAGGGGTTAAGAATGCCATCAGTGATATGGCCACAGATAGAGGTGTGATCCTTAAAGCAGATATATTAGCAGCAGGAAAAGGAGTTGTTGTCTGCGATTCTCTAGACGAGGCTCTTGAAAGGGCGGACCAGCATGTTGATGATTACGGCATCCTACAGCTGGTTTCTGAAAGGTTGGTCGGTGAAGAGTTCTCAGTATTCGCTTTTTGCGATGGCAGGAATGTCGTTCCATTTTATGCCTCTGCACAAGATCATAAGCCTTTGGAGGACGGAGACAAAGGTCCAAATACAGGTGGTATGGGTGCTTATTGTCCGACTTCAGTGGCTCCTGCTGATGTCATATCCTGGGTCTGCCAAGAAGTCATAGGACCAATAATGGAAAAAACAGGTTATAAAGGGATATTCTATGCAGGCATGATGATGACTGAAGATGGGCCTAAGGTTCTTGAGATAAATGTAAGGGCAGGAGACCCAGAGATACAACCTTTGGTGATGATGCTTCAGGGCAGCATCTATGTTCCTATCGCTCTTGCTTTAAATGGAGAGTTGGAGAGAGCAAGCTTGGATCTTAAATTTGGAGCTGCGTGCTGCACTGTCCTGGCTTCTAACGGCTATCCTGGAAAATATACAAAAGGACAAGAAATTGCAGGAATTGAGCAAGCAGAACAGTTGCCTGGAGTGAAAGTTTTCCACGCAGGAACCAGGATGGTAGACGGAAAACTTGTGAATTCAGGCGGAAGAGTGCTTGGAGTGACAGCTTTTAGCGAACAGGGACTGAAAGGAGCGATAGATATGTCTTATGCTGGAGTAGATCCTATACTTGCCCAAAGCGCCTGTGATTTTTATCATAGGACAGATATAGGGCAGAAAGGATTGGATGCGTTAAGGGAATAGGATTGATCAGGCTATTATAAGTCAAATCACAAAATATATAAACATCCAACCTCAATTCTATCGCATGATAGAGATAATCCCCATCGGCGGCTACAGTGAGATAGGAAGGAACTGCACGCTGATAAAGGTTGACAACGAGGCAGTAATCATTGATATGGGGCTGCACCTTGAGAATTATATCAAGTTCACAGAGGATGAGGATGTTGAAGGGTTTCTTTCTCCTAAAGATCTGATGGATGTGGGGGCCATACCTGATGTTCGGCCTTTCCTGAAGTATAAAGATATGGTGAAGGCCATCTGCATAACACATGCCCATCTGGATCATGTCGGTGGTGTTCCTTATCTTGCAAATAAATTCAACTGCGGAGTTCATGGCACGGCTTTCACGATCGAAGTCTTGAGGCAGATATTAAAGGACGAGAAGATGAAGCTGAAGAACGACCTTGTTGTTCATAAGACCGATTCCACGTTCAAGGTTTCCAAGAACATAACCATAGAGTTCATCAACATGACTCATTCTGTTCCTCAGACTGTCATGATAGCTGTGCACACAAAAGAAGGCACTGTCCTGTATGCTAATGATTTCAAGTTTGACAGCGCTCCTGTGCTGGGTAAGAAGCCGAACTTTGACAGGCTTAAAGAGCTTAAGGTCAAAGCGTTGATATTAGATTCTTTGTATGCTCCTTATGACAAGAAGACACCATCAGAGAGCATTGCCAGAGAGATGCTGAAAGATGTTCTTTTGGGTGTGGATTCCAAAGGTCATTCTGTTATCGTCACTACGTTTTCCAGCCACATAGCAAGGTTGAAATCCATAATCGAGATCGGGCAGAAGCTCAACAGGAAGATCGTGTTCTGTGGCAGAAGCCTGAACAAATATGTTACTGCCGCCGAGAACATCGGCTTGGTAAAATTCACAGACAAGATCCAGATGGTGAAGTACGGCTCTAAGGTGCAGACATTCTTCAAAGGCATAAAACACCCTGAGAAGTATCTTTTTGTGGTCACAGGGCATCAGGGAGAGCCTAAAGCGACTCTTGCTAAGATGGTTTATAGGAAGTACTTTAAGTTCATGCCTGACGATCAGATCATATTCTCTTGCACTGTAATACCTACGCCCATAACAAAGCAGAACCGAGCAGAGTTAGAGTCTGCTTTGAGAAGCCTGAAAGTCCGGATGTTCAAGGACATCCATGTGTCTGGACATGCCTGCCGTGAAGACCTTAGAGATTTCATCAACATGGTGAAGCCGCAGCACATATTTCCGGCGCATGGAGACAAGCACATGGTTGAGGCTTTGAGAGATTTAGCTTTGGAGATGGGCTATAAAGTTGACCAGATACACATTCTTCACAACAGGCAGAAGTTCAATGTGAAATGAATTTTAATATCTCTTCATGAAGGTTGTCTCTATTGGCTTCTGTGAGTTTGAATACCTTGAAATCTTCTCCAAAGCGCTTTAGGAAAGGTTTCAGGAAGACTTTTCTCACAAGAATCAGGACTTTATTGCTCTTCAGAGCTTTCTCTGTGATGTTATGCAGGCCTTTTCCTTGGAATTCTAATGGACCATATTCGTCGATGATGATTAAGTCGTCGTTTTCCAAGGCTTTCTCAATAACTTTCTCTCCAAAAGTGAAAGAATCTTTCTTGATAAAATAAGGTCCAACTTTCTCTGCGTTTTCAACCGGCTCTGTGTAGAGAAATCTTTCTGTCTTGCCGGTTGCAATGTCGATTATATCCTCTCCAGGACAAAGGATGCCGCCTGCTTTTAGTTTAGAGATTAGCTTCTTACAGACAGTCGTCTTTCCAAGATGAGGGTCTGATGTTAAGAGGATATTCATGATATTAAGACAATCTTCTCCAAGTCTCTAATTCTGTTCGTGCCGAAGTTCTTGTCAGGGAACAAGGTCTCTTCTATGTCCAAGAGCCAATAACCATTGTTCATATCGTCCCAGGTGAAAGGCTCTGGGCTGAAGCCATCGCTTGCTATGAGTTGATAGGTGTATGACTCTGGATTCTCGACTGTTATGAAGTCTGCTAGTAAGACAGCTTCGCTGTTCCAGATCTCTGTCCTTTCCAAGTCATTGATATGATTTGCTATCAAGATTTCATTCTCCTCATGAGTCTCTTCTGAAGGCTGCACTAGCTCTATGATCTGGAGGTCTCTTATTGAGTATTTCTTGGATTCTAGGTCTTCAAAGACAGTGATCTGCTCTGAAGCATCCCATATACCCTTCCTGAAGTCTGTCCAGCTTAAAGGAGCTGGTGAGAAACCGTCAGAAGATATCAGCTTGTAATCATAGGTTTCTGGATTCTTCACACTTGTTATGTCTTTTAGCATAGTGTCTTGATAGATGCTGACTATCTTGGAATTTGTGGTCATGCTCTTCTTGACATAGATTCGTCTCCTGGCAAACTCTATGTAGTCTGCAGAGATAGGCAAGTCATCGAAAGCAAGCTCTTCTCCGTCGATGAGATAGACGTAATCATTTTCGTTAGACAAGAATCCTCTTGCCATCTCTTTCACGCTTCCTTCTGTGAAAAGCTGGCTTGGGTTGTCTCCCATGAGCTTGAACTCGATAGATTCCTCTGGCTTTTTTATCTCGATGATATAAGCATTTTCTGGCAAAACATCAAAAGTTGTTTCTTCTCCATCTGCTGTATAAAGGTATGCTTCAGGAGTGTCTGTTATGTAGCCTTCTATGAACTGCTTTGCATCTATGGTGGCGAACCAAGTCTCTTCTCCTTTGGTTATTTTCACAGCTTTCTTAATCTTTATTGTGTTAAGATTTTTTATGTCAGAACATTCACACATCAGCTCTGTGAATTGCAAAGACCAGGTCTCCTCGTCAAAGCATCCTGCTTCCAGCTCAGGATAGGTTATGGTGCTTGTCTTGTCACCTATTAATTCAAAGACATGATTCTCGAGGTTTTTTACTTCCATCTTATTTACCATTTCTGTCAAAGCTACGCAGCCTACGCCGGACTTGAGGATCATATCTGTTTCTTTATCCTCAAAGAGGACTGTTATCTTCTTATGGTCTTGCTGTTGTACACACGCAGCTAGCAGAACTAAAACTAATACAATTCCTAATACAAACAATTTTGTTTTCATTTATACCACCACCACAAAAATAAACGCGGCCAATGTAAAGACTCCAGAAGTCACATAAAAGGGCCTGCTATTCACCCACCTCTCCAAATCAAAACGTAAAAGTTTATTGTTGAACATGACAAGATATGTGCCTGCAAGGAAAGCTATTGATGAACCCACTGCGAAGGTCCATCCCTGAGTGCCCAGATAAGCAAGAATCCCTAGGAATCCCTTGTCGAGCCAGTAATAATATCTTATTATGTACGCTGTAATGAAAGCGAATGTTGCTATGGACAGATAGCCTGTGGCAAAGCCGGTTATGGCTTGGTTTGGCACGGTTTCTTTGAACTTGTCCAGGACATAGACGACGCTTTCGAAAGCCACGCCTATCATTATTATCGCGATTATAGGCCGCATTACGTTGCTGCCAGGAATTACGAAATCGATCGCTTTGAAAGCAGCAGCGATGCAAGCAATGAAGATGCCTGTCCATCTTGCCTTGTAGAGTTTCCTGTTATAAGCCAGGATGCCTGTGCCTATAGACGTCATGATCACCCCAGTATAGGGGTGCAAGCCGATGAAGTGCAGGACTTGGCCCATGGTAGCTTCTAAGATACCCCAGATTGCTCCTAAGAATATTATTCCCATGAATATGCTTAAAGCTTTTTTCATTTCACCCACAGATTAGGCTATTTGAACAAGGTTTATATAGTTTTTGCTAAATATCTATAACTATCAATTAGTAGTCACAATAGAAAAATTTATAAAAAGACAAAAAATCATCTTCTTATGGCATTAGAAGTTGTGACAAGACAATATGAAGGATTGCCTTCAATACCTACAGAATCCCGAGAACGGTATGATCCTATGATAGAATGTATGTTGTTATCTGAATTAGAAAGTCTTGCCAGTCCTTTTGGTGAAGATGCACTGAGAGAAATGCAAAGACCCAGCATAACTGACAGAAGAGTGTTGAATGCACCCGTGATGCAATATGCTTTTCTTTATAATGTTCTTTCTAAAGCACTTGGAACTTTTGAAGGGAAAAGGATATTAGAAATAGGATGTGAAACAGGAGATTTCTTATTTGCACTTTTGAACAAAGGCGCTGAGGTTGTAGGTATAACGCCCAGAATCGGATCAGTCATTGTAGGTAATGCGCTTTTTATCAGACATGCAGGAATCACAGATCCTGTTATTCTGGCGGGATTAGCAGAAGATAGGTTAAAAGATATAGATGGAGAATTAGATGCGATAGTCAGTCATAATGTCATGCTCAGTGATACACTAGCTTACGGTTCTTTCAGGCAGATTATTGATGAATGCCTTGGAATGACAAAATATCAAGCTCACGCTTCATCTATAACGCGAGACGTGCCTTATCCGGCAACAGCATTTTGCAGAGAAGAAATTGTTGTAAGAGATATAGACTTTCCAGGGCCCAGACGAGTTATAGAAGTGATAAATTAGTCTTTCTCCATATAAAACTTTCTCTTTTTCTCATCGAACCGTTCTATAGAATATCTTAACATGGTCCTTGGCATGACTTTATGGTGTTTTTTCAGGAACTTCTCTTCTGTGGGTTGATCTTTCTTGCCGATCTCTCTGAGCATCCAGCCCACTGCCTTGTGGATTAGGTCGTGTTTGTCATAAACAAGTATCTCTGCGATCTTGAGTGCGTCCTTGAAGTCATTCCTCCTTAGAAAGGCGAAGCATGCTATCATCGAAATCCTGCGTTCCCAGAGATCCTTGCTCTTTGCAAGTTTGTAAAGGATTTTCCTGTCTTTGTCGACGAGAAATTCTCCGACTATCTTGTGGACTGTTACATCCACCAGGTCCCAGTTGTTGATGTACTCGGTGTTCTTTAGGTAGAAATCGTAGATTTCTTTCTTTCCTTTTTCATCTGCTTTCTCAAACTTCATGGTGAGGATGACCAAAGCTGTCATCCGATGCTCATGGATCTTGCTGTGCAGAAGGGTGACCGTGTCTTTCAAGCTTAGGTCAAGGTATTTCTTTGCAAAAACACGTATTTCGGGCATTGTAAGCCCAATGAATTGGTCGCCTTCGCCGTATTGGCCCTTTCCTGTCTTGAAGAACCATTGGTAAGCCTTGGCTTTCTCAGGACTTGCAAGTTTTTTCATTTCAGATTTGAGTTTTGAGAGCATGAAACAGCGACATTATGCTGCTTTATAAAATTATTCTATGTAAATCATAACATTTGTTCACTCTCGTTCTCAACGTTCTGCTTCTTCGAAGCAAAACATTTAAATACCCTATTACTATCTTCCAGCCTGGGTGATAAACATGTTATTACTATGGTGGATAATTATCATTGTTGTGATAATAATAGTGCTGATAATCATCGGCATATACAACGGCTTGATCGTCCTGAGAAACAGGATAAAGAACGCATGGTCACAGATAGACGTCCAGCTCAAGAGAAGGGCTGACTTGATACCTAATCTGGTAGAGACTGTCAAGGGTTATGCCAAGCACGAGAAGAAGGTCTTCACAGACGTCACAAAGGCAAGGAGCGCCATGATGAGCGCGAAGACCATGCCTCAAAAGGCACAGGCAGACAATATGCTGACAGGCGCTTTGAAGAGCTTATTTGCAGTGGCAGAGAACTATCCAACGCTAAGGGCAAGCGAGAACTTCATGCAGCTGCAAGAAGAGATCTCTGGCACAGAGAACAAATTGGCGTATTCAAGGCAACATTACAATGATTCTGTGTTGAGCTTCAACAATAAGCTTCAGGTCTGGCCTACGAATGTGATTGGGGGACAATGGTTGAAATTCAAGCCAGCAGAGTTCTTCAAGACTGAAGGTGCTGACAGGAAGCCTGTAAAGGTGAAATTCGACTGAACATGAAGAAGAGCTTTTATGACGAGATCGCAGCCAACAAAAGAGGCTCATTTTGGTTGATGGTCTCTTTTTCTTTTATTATTATAGTGTTAGTTGGAGTCATAACTTGGTTGTGGTTTGGTAGCTGGGTAGTAGGGCTCGTATTGGGTGCTATCATAGCCGTAATATCTGTCCTTGGAGGATATTACGGTGGAGCAGGCAACATATTACGGATGAGCCATGCGAAAGAAGTTACCAAACAGCAGGATCCTTTTCTTATCAATACTGTTGAAGGGCTTGCTATCGCAGCAGGGAATCCAAAGCCCAAGGTCTACATCATAGAAGAGGAAAGCATAAATGCTTTTGCCACTGGTAGGGATCCTCAGCATGCCTCTATCACCATAACTTCTGGAGCCAGAAAGAAATTGAATCGACAGGAATTAGAAGGTGTGATTGCCCATGAGATGAGCCATATCCATAACTATGATATCAGATTCATGATGCTGGTTGCTGTGTTGGTTGGTGTCATCGTGTTGATAAGCCAGTTCATCTTGCGAAGTTTTCTTTGGGGTGGAGCCGGAAGGAGCAGGAAAAGCAGCGGCAATGGAGGCATTGTCATCATTGTATTGATTGTCTTTGCTTTAGTGTTAGCCTTATTGTCACCTCTGATAGCCCAGATGATAAAATTCTCTATCTCAAGGAAAAGAGAGTTCCTTGCAGATGCCACAGGAGCCAAGATGACCAGATATCCTCAAGGATTGGCCAATGCCTTGAAGAAGATAAGGGACGACAACGACACTGTCGTGGATACTGCCAACAGAGCCACTGCACATCTTTATCTCGAGGATCCTTTAAGGAAGAAGAAAAAAGTCAACTGGTTAGACAGGATGTTCATGACGCACCCTCCAATAAATGAGAGGATAAAGAAACTGGAAGGGATGTAGTTAAATAAGCCTTAACCACTCATCGATCTCTTTCACATGACTCTTCAATTCCCTTAATTCACCTATGGAAAGGACCTTCTGGTCAACCATCATGTGCTGTAGAACTTCTAGTTCAAAGTCTTTCTGCTCTATGATGAAATCCGGATGGATCTCCTCTAACAGCATCCTTCTTCTCTCGTCCAATAAATCTGTTATTTGTTTGAATTGTATCATTTTAACCCCTGTAATGTGAGATATATTCTGTAACCCGTGCTTGTGCTGTTTGATATAAATGTCTAATCTGCCGGCCTAACTTAGCTAATTCGATATGCACAGCGCCTAAAAAATAATCTAAGTCATTACCGCAAGAAACAGCGACTAATCTCCTGTGTATTGCAGGTGAGACTTCACCATGGATCATGGCCGTGGTCAAGTCTGTAGTTGCGTTTAGGCTTCTGTGACAACCACCACCATCCCAGACACTATCTTCCATATGCTCAACAAGTCCTTTTTCAACTGCAGGTTCAGCTCGCATTTTATAGGAAGAAGGTACATTAATATAAAAACATTCTGTTTTTAGAACTATCTTGATTTTTTGCTAGCATATTCCAAGCATTCGTTTATAATATTTAGCTCTGCCGTAAGGATCCTGTACTGTTGTCTGAACTTTCTTTCGAGCTTTTTTATTTGGTCCATCTGCTGTGGCCCTAGTTTAGAAAAGGCCTTCTGTCTTTTCATTTTCAGCTCTGCCAGTTGCTCTTGGAGCTGTGCCTTTCTTTTTTTGGCCTTTTCTAATAGTCTTTTTATCTTTTTCTTGGTCTCCAGCATCTCTTCTTTCATATGGAGCACCCAATGCGTCTCTCTTATGCTTTCCTTCTCATCACTATGCCGCATACCTCGTCCGTGGCGCCATAGCTTCCAGCGCAAGACAGCATACAGATGATACAAAGCTTCCAGTTTCTCCTTCAATGCCATATAGAAGAATCATGCCTTATGAGTATTTAAAGTTTTCCTTCTCCAGAAGGAAAACGTGAGAACGTTAGTGAACTAAGGTTTTCTTTCTCTGTTCTGGATAAAGGTATCCAGGCCTTCAATCTCCTTAAGGCCTGTCTTGAAGAGCAGCTCTCGCAGGTGATTATCCACCTTCACGCCTCTTCTCTGGAGCTCTTTGTTGAGTTTTCCGAACAGTTTCTTGCCTTCTTTGTCTAAATCTGTGAGAATGAGCACTTCCCTGCCTGTTTCAACCACTTTCTCCACTATTTTATAGATTGGATCCTTGTAGAGCTGGATGACATTGTCCACGCCAAAAGAACGCAGAGCAGCGATATCCTTCTTTCCCTCAACTATTATGAGCTTGTTCTTGGCTTTTTCTAATTCTGCGAGGATTTCTTCTACATCGGTCATAATCTCTCTTAGAGGTATTACTATAAATAATTATTCCAAAAACCATTTAAAAACAGCCGTATTCCCTGTTTCCATGTTCATAAGCAAATCCTTACTTTTCTATAAGAGGAAGGACATCCAGGAAGAGATGGTCAGGCAGGCTGAAGATAAAGAGGTGGCTGTGCGTTTTGGAGAGGGATTTGGGAAACGTCCAGACATAATCTCTTATCCTAATGACGTCTTGGAGTTTGCCAAGCAGAAAGCCACCAGCTTCCATTGCAGCGAAGAATTATGGTTCAATCCGTCTAACTTGTCGACGAACATGGGCAAGAAAGACCTTGATGTGTTAAGAAAAGGATGGGACTTGGTGATTGATGTTGACTGCCATTTCTTTGATTACAGCAAGATTGCTGCCCATTATATAATAAAGGCTCTGCGTTATCATGGAATCCAAGGAGTCACTGTCAAGTTCTCAGGCAATAAAGGATTTCATATTGCTGTGCCTTTTGAATCTTTCCCAGAGACAGTCCAGAACACGCCTATAGAAGAGTTGTTTCCAGAGGCTCCGAGGAGGATAGCCGCATATATCCGGCACATAATTGCAAAGCCTATAAAGGAAGAGATCCTGAAGAAAGAAGGCCGTGATCTCGGCAAGATAGCCAAGAAGATAGGGATTGACGTCGACAAGATAAAAGTTAGGTTGGCGGATGGCAAGTTAGATCTTAACCCGGAGCCATTCATAGAGATGGACACGTTATTGATAAGCTCAAGGCACATGTACAGGATGCCTTATTCTTTTCATGAGAAGTCAGAGTTAATCTCTGTTCCTATTGATCCTGATAAGGTCTTAGAGTTTCAGAAAAAGATGGCAGAGCCTGACAGAGTCAAAGTAGAACATAAGTTCTTGGATAGGGATGTTGAGGGCGGTGAAGCTTCCAAGTTGTTGGTGCAGTCCTTTGACTTCATGCCTATCAACCTTGAAGGAGACAGGAAAAGCTACAAAGAGAAGAAGTTTGACCTGCCTGAAGAGGCTATTCCTGCTTCCTTGTTTCCTCCATGCATACAGAACGGCCTGGCAGGCATCGAAGACGGCAAAAAGAGGTTCTTGTTCACATTGATAAACTTCCTGAGCTCTGTGGGCTGGAACTTTGACAAGATAGAAGAGCTTGTTGAAGAGTGGAACAAAAGGAATCCAGAGCCTTTGCGGGAAGTCTACCTAAAGGGACAGTTAAGATATTCTAAGTACAGGAAAGAGAATGTTCCTCCTCAGAACTGCAGGCGCTATTATGAAGAATTGACTATCTGCAAGCCAGAAGCGTTGTGTGAAAGGATAAAGAATCCTGTGCAGTATGCGAAAAGGAAAGCATTTGCTCTGCAGGGCAAGCCGAAACAAGGTTCTAACAGGCTGACTGATGAGCAAAAAGAGATGCGAAGGAGATATAGGGAGAGATTGAAGAAAAAGAACTCTTAAGGATTCCATTTCTCGCTCTGGTTGTCAGAGCACACGCCGAAATGATTCTCTTTTCTCTTGTGCTTCTTTATTCCAAAAAATTTTTGTAGGAAGTTTTCCATTTCTATGTCACTGTGGCCTCCGAGGAAGAACCCAATATTTAAACTTTGCGGTGAAATAGTCCCAAAAAGGTGACGGAGTTGCAAGATTTCCGATTTTAGAAAAAATTTATATAAAACACCTGCTTTGTCGGATAAAATGCGAGGAATATTAGTGTTTGGATCCAGTATGACCCAAGGTTCTTTTGATCCCGAAGGCGGCTGGGTAGGACGTCTTAGTCGTTATCTAATGAAGCTGACTCCTGGCGAGCGGCCGAAATACAAAGTCTACAATATGGGGGTTTCTGGAGATAGTTCCAAGGAGCTTCTGGAAAGGATAGAGCCAGAGATCAAAGCCAGGATGCGCGACGACATGATCATAATCATAGCTATAGGCGGCAACGACGCCTGGTGGTGGGTCGAAGATGAATGCACCAACCATTCAACAGAAGAATACGCATCAAACCTAGAGAAGATCTTTGACATAGCAAAAGATTACACTGATAAAGTTCTTTGTGTCGGCATGACACCTGTGGACGAGGAAAAAGTCAATCCAATGCCTTGGTTTCCCAAAGCGTCATACTTCAACAGGCTCATGAAGCAATACAACGAAGTGGCAGAGAACGTCTGCGACAAGAACGACGTGTCCTTCATAGATATGTTCTCTAAGTTCATGGAACTGGATTACAAGAAAATGCTGTTTGATGGGGTGCATATGACTTCTGAAGGCCATCAGAAGATGTTTGAGATTGTGAAGGATTTTCTGGTTGAGAAAAAGCTTATCTCTACCTAGGAATAATCATTTTCTCTGGAACAAATAACTATGCAAGGGTTCTTCCACATGGTGTGTTTTTGTTGGCATTGTGGGTAATGGGAATATAGAATGATGTGTGTGGTTCGCTATGCCATAGAGAGTATGTCTGGCTCTGGGCCGGGATTGGCTTCTTTGCATAATCTTAGGTAAGCTTCTCCCCAGAATCCTGGCTGGTCTTTAGTATGTCCACTGTTTGTATCAACTATCTCTGGCCAGCCGTTTCTTCTTTGGTATTCACAGATCTTCTGGACCAGATCGCCGTGATGGAACAGGGATGATGCAAGGACAAAAGGGAGGCCCATCTTTTCAGCTGTCTCTGCGACAAGGATCCCTAAAGGCTGCTGTGTCTCGTTTTCTTCTATGGCGAAGGCTAGAGCTTCATAGCGCTCCTGGGTATGATTAACTTTTTTAATCAAATCTTCGTGTTGTCTATATTTTTCAAAGTATTCTCGCATTTTCTGTGTGGATGCATCTGTATGTATGTAAGCTACTGATCTTCTAAGCGCTCCTATTACTGGGCTGGACCTGGGCTCAAAACCCGGTTCATACTCTTTGTCTTCCCCAACTTCAAGTCGAGAAAACACTCTTATCAATTTAATAAGATCATCATCCATAGTAACATAGGGACTTAGCTCACCTATAATTTCCTGCGCTTTCCTTTCATATGGATCTGAAGTCTTGAGTTTTGCCAGGGCCTCTTCACCATATCTCCTGTCTTCGCTTCCTGCTTTATATGGGAAGAATATGTCTGTGATGACTCCGTCCGGTCTTTTTGCCCTAAAGTAGATCCTTGCTCCGGCGTAGTCATCGACAATGTCTGCTTTGAGGTGGTTCTCTCCGAAGAAGGTTGCTGCGGCTAACTGGAACTCAGGAATATCTTCCACAACTAGTATGTTATCCATAGCCATGTTCCAGTATATTACTATTAATATTTAAATGTTTGTATTTATTACTACTAGTTAGAGATAACTTTTCTTATTTTTCAAAGGGAATATTTTTATATCATTCCTATTTAATCGAATCATGCAAGACTGGAACAAGGTATACAAAGACAAGGGCGAGATACAGTTTGGAGTAATAGATCTAGTCAAGGATTCGCTTAAACTTCTTAAGGAAAGGGATGCAAAGAAAGTCTTTGACCTCTGCTTTGGTACGGGAAGGCACATAGTTTTTCTTGCAGAGAACGGCTTTGAGGTTTACGGAATAGATAACTCTGAGAAAGCAAAGGAGATGACTAAGGAGAAGGCCAAAGAGAGAAACCTGAAGAATGTCCATCTGCAGGTAGCAGACATGCATGAACTGCCTTATGAAGACAAGTTCTTTGATGCGATAATCGCAGTGTATGCTTTAGAACATAATACTTTGGATGAATTGAAGAAAGTAATCTCTGAGTTAGAAAGGATATTGAAATCGGGCGGAATCTTGGTTGCTACCTTGATATCAAGGAAAGATCCGCGGTATGGGCAAGGAACGATAATAGAGCCGCACACATACAACGAGATAAAGGACCTGGCAGAGTACAGCGTCTATCACCGCTTTTCTGACGAGAAAGAAGTGCGGGAATTGTTTTTTAACTTCAAGTTGTTTAAGATCGAAGAAAAAGAAGGATTCTCCAAGAGAAGACAGATGAAATGCGTGCATTGGGAATTTGTGGGAGAAAAGAAATAAAGAGGGGTTACTATGGGAAAAGGTCCAAGATATTCAATCCAATTGATGCCTGAGGGCGAGCTGGTTGATGAACTTCAGGGGATAATTGATGATTTAAGCGATAAATTCTCTTCTCCAAAGTTTATGCCTCATGTGACTCTCATCGGCAGCATAAAGGGAGATAAGGAGGAGATATTTGCAAAAGTTGAGGTGTTGGCAAAAAAGATAAAGCCTTTTGATGTAGAACTTGGCAAGATTTCTTATCAGGATGAACACAGTCGTTGCTTGTTTTTTGAAGCCAAATCAACGTTGGAATACGAGGAATTGCTCAAAGAGACAGCAGAGACTTTGAAAGGCAGGTTCAATTCAGAATCCGTAAGACATCTGAGCATATTATACGGTGATTTCCCTGAGAAGACAAAGCTTGAGGCCATAAAGGATATCAAAATATCAAAGCGTTCTTTTGGCGTAAACAAGATCCATGTATGGTTTACTGCAGAAGACAAAGAAGGATGGAAAAGCATTGCGTTTTTTCCAATAAAATGAACAAAGAATATTAAATGATAATTTCTTTTATTTTAATCACCGCTCATAAATCAAAGCAGCATCTGTAAAACCATTCACTTGAGAAGCAGGCAGCAGTGAAGGTGTATAAGACCAAGGCTATTGTGAAATTGTTTGAGATGTTGTGTTGAGCGGTTAGACACCAATCTACTTAAATCTCAACTTAGCAATCGATCTCTTCAGGTTAGCTCGTGCCTGCGTTTCATATTTCTCTTTGAAGAAGTCTGTGTAATAGATCGAGTCTCTGTCCAGGAACCTTTGGAGTATCCCTGCTCTTCTTTCCCTGAATTCTGCTTCAGGTACATATGAATATTCTTCGCGTACCTTCCTTTCGTATTCATCGAACTCTTCAGCAGACCTTCCGAATATTGAGAGATCAATATCTGCCATATACATCTCATCCTTTGTTTTTGGTTTGATGTTGTGGCTGGTCACCATGCAGAGTCCTCTTACGTTATCTGCGAATTCATCTGACAACAATGCGTTTTTAGCCGCACCATATGCTGCCTCTGCACTTCTTTTTTCATCAACCCGTGATTTTATCCTCTGGACGAAATCATGATAATACCATGCGAACATGACCTGGTCTGGGTTGTCCATCAGGTGTGCTGCTTCAGCTATATCATCAAGCCCAGACACTATATGGGGCATTGCATGGTAAGACCTGTGGCCCTTTTTGTAAGCTGCGAGCAATCTTCCGTATTCTTCATCAGGTGTCGCATCTGCCTTAATCCTCTCCCATAAACCTCTGAAACGCAGCTCTCCGTATATGTCCATCTCAGAGACTATCTTTCCGAACAAAGAATCTATCTTTTTAGGATCAGAATCGTCTGAATTCTCTAGAGTCCAGATGGTTCCCTGGGCATCCCGGTCTACGGCAGCGTCCAGTTTTGCATATTTTTCTTCTTGTTTATATTGGCTTGAAAGCCGTTTGCCGATCTGGTCCTTGGTTAGCCCTTTGGCTTTTAATCTTCTGAATTGGCTCTCTCCATCAACCCCCACAAGGACGGTGTTGTTGTTGCATAAGTAAGTCATGCCTGATTCCGCGATCAAGGCAGCGTTTAGGAGAATAAGGCCTTTCTTATTTATCATTTCAGCCCTTAATTCAACCAGTATCGGGGTGTGCATTATCTTGTTTAGTCTAGTCAATGCTTCAGGATCGCTGAAGACAATGTTTCCAAGGGCGTTTCGGTCTATGCTTCCATCCTCTTCCTTGACTTTTTCTCCGAAAGCCTCAGAGATCTCATCTCTTACATCTTGATAATACGGGCCGACCTTAAGTATCCTATGTCCTAATTCATCTAGGTCGATATTATAGACCGGCATGCCTGTCTTCTTGCCAAGTTCTTCAAGCTTGCTGCCGACATATGATTTCCCAGAACCTATCTCTCCTGTGATTCCGATGACATACTGTCCAGACAATCTTGCTTCAAGGCATTGCTTCACATAAGGCGGAACAAACTTGTGTATAAGGCCCTGTGCTACCTGCCATGCTTTTACATTGCTGGAGCTTATATCTATGAATTCAGGAAGGGCAGGGAGAAAGATTGATTCTCCTTCTAAACCTTGTTTTCTTCCGCTATGGAACATATCCAACTCACCAACAGCATCTTTTTCACCCCTTATGCCTCTGATGACAGGAAGATTACCCTGTTTATAAGCGAAATCCACCAATGAACCTTCATAAGAGACAACTTTCACATTCGGAAACATTGCCAATGCTTGTCTTGCCATCTCTGTCCGTTCTTCTAATGTGAATGTGTATTTTGCTGCTTTTTCAGCATTCACTCCTATGCCAACAATCACTCCCTTATGCATCTTCAGAGCTCTCTCTATAACATTGATGTGGCCATAAGTTATCGGGTCTCCTGAAAATGCATATATGACATCTCCCATGAGGATCGGGAAGGCGTTTAAGAATATAAATGTTGAGGTTCTAGAGAAGAAACTTACTCTAAAACTATGCTTTTATGATAACCAAGAACACCGGGCATGATCTCTGCAATTGCAGCCCAGTGCGGATCTGTTCGAGCTCTGAACCTTGTTATATCTATGTGCGTCTGGCATATCTCTTGGTCTCCAAGAAGGGGGGTTTCGGCGTGGTACAACCCGTAGAAGCCGCCTCCGAGTAGGTGGTCCATGCTGCTTTGATGTATCAAGTCGAATAAGGTATCTTTTGGGATTGTAGCTATAGCTCTCATGACGTCATCTATCATGGCCTGTTCCATTCCATCATTGCGCATGGCGGCTTCAGGATGCGTCGTGATTGCAGTTGCCATTGTAGGCACATAAACCTCTATGCGTTTTTCAACAGAGAATGGCATTCCATACCACGATTCTCTGTGTTCTGCTGTCCTTTCCACAGGTACAACAGTGATCTTTTCCAGCCAGCCTTCCATCCTGTCGTCTGCCAAATCCATCTCTTTGAGAATAGCTATGGTATCTGCTTTTCGCGCTTCTAGATAAGGTTGGTCGATTGCCATAGAATTAAGAATGCAGAATCATATTTAAACCCTTTGCTCAAAGCTCACATCCATCCCTATATTTAGCCATGTGTACGCCCGCTTGTATGAGATCGCGCATAAGGGCGGAAGAGATTGCAAAGCTCCTTTCTTTGTTTTTCCAGCCTTCCGCAGGAGCACAGTACAAAACGCCAAGTATGTTCCCGTACTGGTCAAAAACAGGCGATCCTGAATGGCCTCCCTTGGCGATTATTTCTAACTGCAAAAAACCCGAGTTAATATTTGTGGCTAGGAACCCGTTTATTCTCCCTTTTGACACTGCCGGGAATGGATGAAGGTGGCTTGGCATCATGAATGCCGGACTTTTTTTGCTGTAATAGAATGAAAGTGCCAGATTCTCACAATCTATGGGTGCGTCTGTGCGTAGCTTTCTTATTATCAGGTCGTAGGAACCCATCAGCACGGTCTGCTCTATTTCGAATGATTCTCCAAGCCTGGAGATCGCTCTGTTAGGGATGTCTCCTGGCTCTTCGAACACATGCTTTGCGCTTATGAAGTATCCTTCAGGACCTAGAAGGAAGCCAGAGCCACGAAGGGTGTTGCCATAGCAAAGCGAGAGACTGTTTGCTCTTACGTCGTCTATCGTCCCTTTTGTTCTTGGAGTCCGGTTTATGAACTCTTCCAGATAATTCGCGTCTTCCGGTGACATGTTCATGCCGAGGATTTCAGAAGCGATATCTTGGTCCATAACCACGAGCTCTCTGGCGAAGGGTGAGTAGCTGTCAATGATTGGAGTTGTGAATTCTGGTTGTGTGCAATAATCAAACACTGCGAGTGCTGCTGTTGCCAAGGTAATAACTATAACTGGGTTTGCCATAGAGGTCGGGAATGCAGCAGAACATTTAAATCTTTCCGAGGATGGCGGACAGCTTCCGGAAAAACAACCGAAAACTTTATTAATGGGTGTTAATTTTATTTAACACATGTTAAAAATATTTAACAACCTGGAGATGTTTTTTGAGGACAACTATCTGCGAGTCAATGTCAGAGAATACGCCAGATTGATGAATATAAGTCCTCCTTCTGCTTCTACCCTGTTGGCATCTTTGGAAAACGAAGGCCTTCTGAAGAGCGAAAAGGAACATAGATATATTTTTTACTCGGCCAACAGGGAAAATATGCTTTTTGTTGAGCTATGTAAGGCTTACTGGCGTATGCGTTTCAAAAAGATCGGGCTGCTTGATTACCTACAAGAAGAACTTGTGAATCCACTGGTTGTGCTTTTTGGTTCTTTCTCAAAAGCAGAGATAAAACAGGATTCTGACATAGATATGGCTGTCTTTTCTGTTACGAAAAAAGAGCTTGATTTGAGGTCTTTTGAGAAGAAGCTCAAAAGGAACATGCAGTTGTTTGCCTTTAAAGACGAGAAAGATGTGCTGAATAAAGAGCTTCTCAAGAACATCCGCAATGGGTTTGTTCTTCTGGGAAGATGGTAAGATGGATTGGAGAGAATGCAATAAGAAAAGACTGGTGAAGAAAGTGTCGGTGGATTCCAACCTTGTCGCTTCTCTATTGAACTCATCGTCCAAAAAGATGGAGACCCAGAAGATGCTGGAGCTGAATGAAGTCACAGCCGCTTCAAAGGTGAGTTTAGCTTATGACGCCTTGAGAGAGCTCTTGGAAGCCGTCGCTATCTCTAATGGGTATAAGATCTATAACCACGACTGTTACTGCGCATTCCTTAAAGAGATACTTATTAAGTCCGAACTTGGTGATGAGTTTGATGATTACAGAAAGTTAAGGAACCAGATCAACTACTACGGCAAAGAAATAAGCGTTGTAGAAGCAGGAGCAATTCTAGAGAATTTGGGAAGATTCCTCAAAAAGATAAGGATGCTTGTTCGTATTTAAGGGTTTTAGAGGAGAACCAAAATCTCTTCGAGAATTCTGAGGACATCTTTATTAACGAGATATCTTTACTAAAAATAGAAAACTTTGGTCACTTTGTTCCCAACATTCCGTTTCTTCGAAACGAAACATTTAAATAACATTAAATAATCTTATTTAACATTAAATAACTAGGTGATAAGATGGTACTCAAAACATTCAATGTGCAGGAAGATACATATGCCAAGTTCTCCGGCTTCTGCAAAGAAAACGGAATAAGCATGAGCAAGCAAGTAGATTTCTTTATGGAATCCTTTGTCGAGGAAGAGCCCGAAGCTAGGAAAGAATATCTGGAGAAGCTTGACAGGATCAGGAAAGGCAAGTTCATCCGCGTAGATAACTTTGCAAAGAGATATGGATTAGAATGAGATTTGATTTAGTCATCTCTGACAAAGCAGATAAGAAGTTCAGAAAATTACTGAATAAGAACAGAAAGCAGCTAGAGATAGTGAACAAGAAGATACTGCAAATCAGAGAGACACCACACCACTACAAGCCTCTCCGCGGCGACATGTACAGCACAAGAAGAGTTCATATCGACAAATCATTTGTTCTGTTGTATGAGATAGATGAAGTGAATAAAGTCGTGAGAATATTAGATTATGAGCATCATGATAAGGTGTATTGAGGGGTTTTCTGCGGAATGTTTTTAAATATAGTTGCATTCCCGTCCTCTATGACTTCGACAGGGGGATTGATACTTATGGCGGGGCTTGCTTTGGCGACTCCTGCTTTTGCAGCTGCAGAAGGCACAGTTCCGCAAGGCATTGAGCAGAAGGTTGTGGATAATTTTACAACTGTTGCAGAGAGGGATAGCATGGCTGCACTTCTTAAGGAGCCTTGGTTTTTTGATTATTATACTACAACTTTAGCTGAATCTTTGGGTATTGTTCCAGGGATTGTGACTGACACCAATGTTCCAAGCTTACCGAGAGAAAGAAGAAGATTTGTGGCCTTGGGCATAATCTCTCAAGGATATAATGATTTCATACAGATAGATTTTGAAGTGCCTGCAGGAGATTATACAGGCAGCTATTCTCTTTTCTTAGAGAATCCTCTTTGTTTTGATGATCCTGTCCTGATGAGAAAAAGATTTGACCATTATTCCCTTTTTCGGAATGGACACGCACTCCCTCTTCTAGAAGATACCTTCGATGATCTCACTAAGAGAACTAACGGCATCTATATTGTGAAGAATTAAGATCCTATTCAAAACCAAGATCTTCCAGCCTTGCCTTGACAAAGTCCTGCTTGGCAAAGCACCACCTGTTTTTCGCAATCCTGCAGTCAGACTCTGTGCCGCCGTCGCTGAAATGCTTATACACTTTAGAATAGACAGTGTCCAGCTCCATTGCCGCATCCATGTTCTTGCTGCACTCTTTGCAGTGGGCCATTATCTCGTCTTCTTTGCCTTCTGGGAATTCAGAGAAATCCCCTTCAAAAAGAGCTTTTCCTTTCTCAAAAGCAGCGATAGCAGCTTTCAGATGTTCTATGAGCTTTTCTTTGTCCATGGAATTGGGTGAGAAAGAATTATTTATAAATGTTGAGGTTTTAGAGGAGAACTACTCAAGAACTTGCTTTATTTGTGTTTTCTTGTGTATTCTGGGATATTAGTTGAAGCCTTTCTTGTTTCTTTTTAATCTTCATCAACTACTCCTGGTTCTCCAGGTCCATCGTCAACTGTGTCATCAAAGTCATTAGAAGGAGGAGATACATCTTCATTATCTTTTTCTTTCGGCGGTTCATCAATAACATTGTTTCCACTATCTTCAACAACCACATTATCCACAACATTACCTTCGCCGTCCTCACCAACTACATTTTCAACAACATTGTTTCCATCATTATTTACTTCAGCAACATCTGTTTCTACTTCAGGCTTTAAACCTCCATCTACAGAACCTTCTTCTACAACAACATTTTGAATATCTGTTCCAGGTTCTCCTGTCCCTTCTGTTCCAGGAGCAAAAGTTCTTTCTGCTATCTGTCCTTTAATTTCATCAATCTCTTCTTTTATTTCATCAGCCATGGTTCGTCCTTCAGTTCCATTAACATCAATCGTATTTTGTTCTGTGTTGTTTTCAAATCCTTCTAAAATGCCATTAATTTCAGTTTCAATAAGGTAATTTATTAAACCGTCCTCGTTTTCAACCATCGTAATTTTGCCGCATTTTTCTTCTAAGAAAACATCATTCTCATAACATTGAGGAATTGATTCTCGCATTGTTAGTGCTCGGTTTTCAGGTCTTTTACCTATAAACTTCCCATATTCATCCCAATCATCATTTGTCTCTTTTAAATGATCATATTGTTTACATTCTGGTTTATCATTCTCATCCCAACACTCCTCAGGAACTCCTTCTGAAGGCTCTATACCATATTCTATCATGTAAGATTTTTCTCTAAACAAATTCATTAAAAACCCAGGAACAAAGCTTTCTGCAAAACTATCTCCCTGTTTAGGCTTCATAGATTCTAATTCATTACAAGCTGTTTCATCATCTTTATATTCACATTTAATAGCAAGAGCAACCATCTTCTCACATTTTGCTTTTTGCTCAATATCAACATTAGCCTCACAATTACAGGTCCCAGGATCATCTATACAACTTCTAATCTCTAACATTAATTTAACAAATAATTTTAGTTGAATATCTTTTAATTCTTTTAAGTCTTCTTCAAGTCCAGGAATAGCAGTATCAGGATTACATTCTTCTTCCTGCAACATCACAGCAAAATCTTCTTTTGCAAGTTCTGTACAATATTCAAAAGTCTTTTCAGTAAGGACTGCAGTAAGTTGTGTTTTTTCTTCTTCTAAAAGATACTCTTCAAATTCATCTGGAAGATTTTCTTCCTGATTTACTTTATCTATGATTTCATCAACATTTGTCTTAATTTCTTCTGAAGTATCTAAAGAAACCTTTTCCTGCACAATCTTAAGTTTTTCTTTTGCTCTTTCTAAATTTTTAATAGCTTTATCTTCTCCCTGATTTTTGACGTTATTTATGGCTGAATCTACTTCTTTCTCTCTAATTTCCAATGCTAACTTAACTTCATTGTCCCCTTTAGAAAAAGCTAATTTAACATTATCAACAAACCTATTAAATCCAGAATATGTTTGAGCTTGTTCCTGAGCCAATACCAAAGGTGAAACCAGCAATATTCCCAATAAAAGTAAAACCATCACTTCTTTTTTCATAATATTGATTATGAATGAATAATATATATAAATCTATCTTTTATGGCAATAGAAGAGGCAGAAATGGAAATGAGTAGGAGGATATAAAGGTTTTGGGGGAGAAGGTTCGGGAGATGTTGGTGCTTATGTTTTCCCGATGACTTTCAGAATGTTTGAGACAAAGGATTTCGCGTTCTCTATAGAGTCTTCTGCAGGTTTCTTGTTAGCTTGGGGTATTGTTCTATAAGTGAAATGGCCCCTTTTCCATTTTTCTTGTTTGAAGATTTCTAGAAGTTCATCAGCTCTTATGGCTATTTTTCTGTAGAGTTCCAGAAGTTTCACATCAAGTATGCCTGTCTTTACGAAGTGTTTTTCAAGGGCTTCATATGTTTTCTTGTGGACCTCTGGTGAAGATGTCTTTATGCCTTTCGTCAATAAGATGGCTTTTGCCGCGTAGAAGATGGCATAGTATGAATGTGAGATTACTGCGCTGTAGAAGGTCGTTTCCTTGGGTATATTGAAGTCCTGTTTTGGCTTTGCTTGTTCACTTAATATCTTTAGAGATTGTGCTGCCATGATCTCGTTGTTTGCCCTGTCTGAGTAGGATCTCAACCAGTGAATCCATGGTTTATCGCTTCTCCTATTATTCTGAAATAGTTTTGTGCTCCGAAGAGTATATTGTTGTTTTTCGCTGCTTCTTTGCCGTAATTGGCTTTTTTGTCCAATAGCATAGCCAGGAATTCTGTTTTCTTGAAGACGTATAGATGAATCTTTGGGATGTTGAGTTCGCATTCGTGAGTGAGTTCTGCTTGAATCTTTTCTGGTTTTTTGTTGGAGATTATGATCAAATCCAGATCTGAACCTTTTTTTTGCTGTTTTTTTGCATAGCTTCCTGTCACAAGCATTATGAAGAAGTCTGCGGGTATTTTTTTTGCTATGCGGTTCAGGTCTTTTAATGGGAGACTGCTGTTCCATGCTGTGTATTCCGCTATGAAGCCTGCGTAGGCAAGTGTTTTTAGTGAGTTTAGGTTGAGTCTGTAAAGTATATTGTTGCCTATCTTTTCTTCTTTGAGTATATTTTGTTTTACAAAGGCCTTTAATGTGTTGTAGATGTAGCTCTCTGACTTCTTTTTTGAGAGAGCTTTGATTTGCTTGAAGGTTGCGCCTTTCCAAGGAGTCTTTACGAGTTCTGCTATTATTTCGTGCTGTTTGTTCATCATTTTAATCCTTTTTTTAGGAGTGATTAATCCTATTAATAGGATTTGGTATTTAAATCTTGTTGTTTTAGTGAATGAGAACTTGCTTATAAGCGTTATGCGTGGATGTCCAGTGGTGTTTTTGGCGGAAGATCTGCGGGCGGATCTGCTTTTAGAGGAGAATTTACCTATCCAGCTCACTTATCTTAACCTAGTCCGCCAGTTGAAGAAGTGCCCCTGTCCTGCCCATCATGTAGCAGGGCCTGCTTATGTTCTCGTGGGCGCAGTGCTCGAACAGTTCAAGAGTGCTCATTTCAGTCACCAACACTTTGTCATTGAACGCTCCTTCGTCTAATGGGCAAGTGTGATCCCGCACGTAGACTGCTACGTTTAGCTCTTCAGGATTGATTGTTTCTATTTCGCGGTTCAGGTGCGCCAGCAGGAAGTCTGTCCCTGAGACAAACCTTGCAATGGTTCTGGCGCCCAGCTCTTCTGGAGGCGCAGAGTTCTTAGGATCATATGCCACGTCTGTAGTATCGTACTGGCCTAGGAAGACTCCAGGACACTCTGCTGATTTTTCTCGAAGCATCCTTGCCAGCTCAGCAGCGATCTCATCGACGCGCACCTCTTTTCCCTGCCCGATGCGCATCTTTATCTCTCTTGAAAGCCGATTGCCCACGTTCAGGGTCATCACGTTGGCTTTTGCTCCTTGCCTTGCAAGGTCTCTCTCAAGCCGATAGATGGTCCAGTCAGGAAACGCGTGTAGGGTTGTCATGGAGAAGGGGAATGTGTTGGAGAATATAAAGGTTTTGGGGGGGTGCGGGTTGCCTGCGGGGCTTACTTTCGCTTATGTTCAAGCCGTTTCTTCTAAGGGGGGTGGCAATCCACCCCCTTCCTTCAAATCAGCTTCATCAGTTCTTCTTTCACTTTCTCGAAAGTTTCTTTGTCTAATTTGCCGAGTTTCTTCTTGAACAGAGATTGCTCAAGAGTAAATATCTTGTCGACCTTTATCCTGCTTTTAAGAGGGATCATTCCTGCTTCCAGGTTTTTATTGTCTATCAATACAGAATATTCTGTATCTTTAAGTGTGGAGGTAAGGCCGCAGACGAGAAGGTCTTCTGTTTTATAGTTGTATTCGTTGTTCGATAGGATTAGGACAGGTCTTTGCTTAATGTTGCTGAGATCTGAAAATGGAAAAGGAGTCAATACTATCTCTCTTTGCTCAAAGCTTGTCCCAGATGTCATCTTTCTTGTTGCCCCATAATTTTTTGGCCACAGTTTCTGAATGTTTTAAGAGGTCTTTAAAGTCGTCTTTTAATTTTTCTGGAGTTTTTTCTAGCAATATCTTTCCTTGGTCCTGTATCAGGAGCATATCGTCTCCTTTTTTTATTCCAATCATTTCTCTTACATCCCTTGGTATGGCTATCTGGCCTTTTTCCGAAACCCTAACTGTTTTGATGATCATTCTTGCTTCACCGATGGAAGTAAGAATTTTCTTACTTATAAGGGTTTCGGTTTTTTGCCATATTTTTGGTGAAGAAATAGTTGTTAATAAGCATTGCGGGCAGATGTCCAGTGGTGTTTTTGGCGGAAAATCTGCGAGAACTATTCAAAAGCTTCCTTGATCTTTTTTTCAGCAGCCTTCACTTCTTTTACTTTGTCTTTCATGTTTTCTCTTGCATACTCTATTATTTCTGTGACAGAGGCTATCTTGCCGCCGAATCTATCCATCCATTTGTATCTTGGGAAGAGCCAGAAATGGAAATGAGACCTTTCTACTATGGTGTCTTCCTTCTGGATGATATAGACATATTCTATGTTTAAAGCCGTTGTAAGGGCCTTTCTGGCCTTGTAAAGGAGCTCTATGAACTCTATTCGTTCTTCTTCTGAGAGGTCTTCAATACCTTTTATATGCTTCTTAGAAGAGATTATGAGGAAGCCAGGGATAGGTGTCTCGAAGTCCTGTCTTACTTCGAAAGAATCTGTTTGGTATAATGGTTCGTCTTTTAGAGAGCAGCCGATGCAGTCGGTGTTCAGTTCTTTTCCATCGAAGGAGGTGAAGGTTGGCATGGACTTGAGAAAGGAAGAAGGGTTTATAAGGGTTTCTTTCGTCAGAAAGGAACCATTGAGAACGCTAGTGAACAAGGGTTTTGGGAGAATATTTATAAATGAAGTTAGCTTATTTCTATTGATTTTGGGGGTGTTAATATGAAAAAATATGCTTGGGTGTTATTTCTTATAGTTGCTTTGTTGATATTAACTTCTTGTGAAACTGTTCCTGAAGACAATCTTGATGAATCATCTGATGATGTTGAAGATGTTCCTGTAGATGAACCTATTGAAGGTGAGCCCGAGGAAATAGTTTGTGAGCCCCCATACATGCGACATGGTGCTGATTGTTGCATAGATCAAGATAGTAACAAGGTTTGTGATAAAGACGAGATTCCTGAAGAAGAGCCTGTTTCCGAAGAGGAAGTATTAGAACAAGTAGCAAAGAAATTTGGCAGAGCAAGAGAGATGAGCGACTATGAAGAATTGTACGACCTGTTAACTCCTGAGAGGCAGAGCTATAAAACTAAACAAGAATTTGTAACTCTTTTTCCCTATGTTGCCTTTGGACGACGTCAGGTTTATGATAGTGAGGGTGATTTAATTAAATCTAACTCTACATATCCTAACTATGTTTCCTCTATGAAACTAGATGAAGTTGAAGTTGATGGTGAGGAGGGATTTGCTTATTACGACATAACTTACAACAATGGTTGGGATCAATCCTCTGGAACATACTATTTTAAGAAGGTGGAAGGTGAGTGGAGATTTGATGGCTATAGCAATGTAGTCTATGCAGGATGCTTTAAAGATGAAGATTGCTATGAGAAACCAGATAAATTACAAGCAGATTGTGAGAAAACTTGCACAGAGGAAAAAGGAGCACCGTTAAGAGAAGAAAATCAATTTGTGTGTTATAAAGAGGTTTGTCACTGTCAATGTTGGGATGAAGCTGCTGCAAAAGGTTAT
This sequence comes from archaeon, assembly GCA_043815805.1. Classification (GTDB taxonomy): domain Archaea; phylum Nanobdellota; class Nanobdellia; order Woesearchaeales; family JBDRIN01; genus JBDRIN01. The sequence continues at coordinate 27,868 of JBDRIN010000044.1, forward strand.
AGGGTTATGCCTGCATGGAAAACCATACATTAAACACAAAGAGATAGAAAGGTGGTTGGGGCCCTGGCAGGGCTGAGAGGGGTTTATAAAGGTTGCAGGAATATTTTTAAATAGATTTAAGTTATTTTTATTAATTTAGGGGGCGGAAATATGAAATTCGAATACAAAGAAGTTATGTTAAAGGTCAATGGTGGAGTTCCAGATAAGAAAAACATCAACCTATTAAATGATTTAGGAAAAGAGGGCTGGGAACTGATTTCTGTTGCCACAGCAAATGCGCCAATAGCATTTACTTCTGTTCCTGTCACCAAGACCCTGATAGCTTATTTTAAGAAAGAAATTAAATGAGGGTGCGGGTTGCCCTGTGGGATGCAGATGTTTAGAACTAATAAACCAGATTTTTTGCTTCTTTAACATATTTATCAATGATTT
>JBDRIN010000045.1:0-36777 GCA_043815805.1 archaeon
CGGGCATGAGTTAACCCTTGGACGTTCTCACAGGAAAGGATGAAACGGCGAGTCCTGGTTTGTGCAACCCTGTATTGGGGCTAAGTTAAATGTTAAGGCGATCCGTCCATGGCAACGTGGGGAACGACAAAAGGCGGCTTATAACTGTTCTACCTGCATTCTATTCGCAATATTTATATAAACCAAATCTTACGATTATTCTATGAAGAAAAAAAACCTTCTCATCATTGTTATTATATTAATCGTACTGATAGCATTACCATTCATAATAAAAGGTTATAACTCTATTGCTGAAGAGCAAAGGGAATCCATAAAATACTGTGAAGTTGACGAAGATTGTGCCTTGAAGGAATACACTCGAAACCCCTGCGGCGAGTGGATCTCCTGCTTCAACAAGGGTGAAAAGCCAATAAGTGATATCAAAATAGGTGTAGCAATGTGTGATTACCCCGCAACCGGCTGCAAATGCGAAGAAGGCAGATGTCTTAGCTGTGTGCTTGAGAATTGCCAATGAATGTCTTTTGTACAACCGTTCTACCGCAGAATAATTTATGAAAGAACCATCCCGAAAACCTTCCGCCACCGTCGGAAATCTTCAGGCAAGGCTTATTAACCAAGACATTTTTCTCTTTGAAATGGCAAGATATTACTTCGATTCGTGCATCTGGAGAGATCACTATGAAAATCGCTTTGGACCGAAAGGCAGACCTTTAGGAAAGTACGCTACCGCTTTATTTATGAAAATAATGAAAGATGGTAACACTTTGCTATTTTCAAAGTTTATTTTAAATGAACTTAGATTATCTTACACAATGGAAGAGATAAATGTCATGATGAATCTTTTGTATGTTGCACAAGTTTTGAAAAAAATTGAAATACAATCAGAAGATCGAATCGAAGCAGAAAAAATCGCTAAAGATAGAAGTTTGCCTCTTACTGACGTCTTGCATGCAATTTTAGCCAGGAATAACAATGCAATAATGATCTCTCAAGATAAGCATTTTCAACGATTAAAAGACATCGTGGAGGTCAAAAGACCTGAGGAAATTCTTTAGTTGTCCCAACCTTTCTCTTTGATTAGCTCTCTATAGGCTTGTTCTCTGATTTTCCTTTCCTCAGCATACGTCGTCTTTTTCTTGGCTGTGCCTGCCGTCTTGAGAAACTCCTGCGCCAGCCTTTCTCTTTCATCCTGGTCCAACTTCTTTCTCACTGCCTCTCTTATGAACTCTGTCGTCGTAGAATAGCCGTTTTCTTTTATGTTCTTGTTCATCCTGGCTGCAAGGCTCTCTTCCATCCTTATGCACACAGTCCCCATTGTAAAACAAAGTAATACAATGTAATATATAAACTTTGTGGTTTGAATTAAGCCACATAGTAAGAAACCCTACCACGTAAGATACTTCATCACAAAGCGGTTGTCTTTCCGCACAAAGTATCTCCTAAGCTCATCGCCGAAGAATATGAGGAGCGCAAATGGCACTGAGAGCATTAATTCAAAGGCTGTCAATGAATGCGTGCCGAAGAAGCTTTGGGCTGGAGGGAAATAAACTATCATTGCAAGGAGCAGAAGCTCTACCATTATGCCTAATATCACGACTTTGTTATGCAAGAATCCATCCTTGAACAAGGATTGTCTTCGCTTCCTGCATATCAGCACATCCGCCACTTGGCATATTATTATGCTGGCGAAGAATGCAGTAATTGCTGTCGAATAAAGCGGGTCTGTGAATGCGAGCTCCTGCCCCCATCTCCAGCCGCCTTTGAACAATACGAAAAAGTAGGAGAAGAACCCTGCAGCTGCCTGTATCAAGCCCATTATTCCGTATGAAACAAAGAGGAGCTGCGGCGTGAGGAGCCGTTCTTTCCTTGATCTGGGAGGTTTTTTCATGACATCTGTCTCTGGCTTTTCTGTGCCTAAGCCTATGGCGGGCAGTATGTCTGTTCCTAGATCAATTGCCAAAATAAGCACGACAGTAAGGGGCAGGGGAATGCCCAACAAGACAAAGGCGATGAAAGGAAGTATCTCCGGAACATTGCTAGTTAGTATGTACGCGATGAACTTCTTTATGTTCTCAAAGATGGTTCTTCCTTCTTCAACTGCATTCACGACCGTGGCGAAGTTGTCGTCCATCAGCACCATGTCGCTTGCTTCCCTGGCCACCTCTGTTCCGTTTATGCCCATAGAGACGCCCATGTCTGCGTTCTTCAGGGCCGGCGCATCATTCACACCGTCTCCCGTAACAGTCACTATCTCTCCCATCGACTGCAGGGCCTTCACGATCTTCAGCTTCTGCATAGGGTTTGTCCTTGCGAATATAACATTGTCCTTCTTAAGCTCCTCTTTCAGCTTTTGTTCGCTTAGCTTCTCCAGCTGCTCACCTGTTATTATGGTCGGCTTTTGGTGGTCTATCATGCCCACTCTTCTTGCTATGGCCTCTGCTGTGAGGCTGTAATCCCCTGTTATCATTATGACCTTTATGCCTGCGGTCCTGCATTTCCTTATGGCTTCAGGAATCTCTTTTCTCGGAGGGTCAAGCATCCCTACGAGGCCGATGAGGATGAATCCTTTTTCATCTGCCTTTTCTTTTTTTGTCTCTTTGTATGCGAACGCCAAAACTCGTTCTCCACTTGAAGCAATCCGCTTATAATAATCTATGAACCCTCTCCTGTCTTTGCTTGACAATCTTCTGGTCTTGCCATTCACCATGACCTTATCGCATTTCTTTATGATAACTTCCGGAGCGCCTTTCATGTAAGCAATCTTTTTTCCAGCATGCAAGTTGGTGGTGATCATCCTCCTAGTCTTGGAGTCGAACGGGGATTCATGCACTCTTTTTTCTTTTTGGACAAGCGCCTGTATATCGACAAAGTCTTTTGAGAAGTTCATGAGAGATGTCTCTGTTGGGTCTCCCATATAGCTCTTGTTGTCTGCGCCTAATCTTGAATTGTTGCAGAGGACCATGGCCCTTATGAGCACGTCCATGCCTTTGGTCTTTTCTATGCCTTTCTCATATGCGTTCGCTTTTTCAAAGTTCAGGAATAACGTATTGACTGCCATCTTGTTCTGGGTTATAGTGCCTGTCTTATCTGTACAGATGACTGTCGTAGAGCCGAGAGTCTCGACAGACTCAAGATTCTTTATGAGCGCATTCTTCTTCGCCATCCTCTTGGACGCTATGCTGAGGCACAAGGTGACTGTCGGCAGCAATCCTTCCGGGACATTCGCCACGATTATGCCTATGGCAAAGATTATGCTTCCGATGACTGGATTGCCCTTGAGAAAGCTTATGATAAAGAAGACAGCTCCCAGGATGATCGCTATGGTCGATATTATCCTGATGAAGTGCTTCAGTTCTTTTCGTAGAGGGGTCTCTACCGCTTTGGTCTCTTTTGTCAGCTTTACGATGTTCCCTATCTGGGTATTCATCCCAGTCCCATAGACCAGTGCTTTTCCGTTGCCTGACTGCACCAAGGTGCCTGAAAATACCATGTTCCTGGATTCCAGGATGTCCTCGTGAGTGCACTCAAGTTTTCTCAGCTGCGGCTCTGATTCGCCTGTTATGGATGAGTTGTCTACTTTCAAGGCATTGTGCTCTATGAGCCTTGCGTCTGCAGGCACCTTGTCTCCCTCTGCCAAGAAGATTATGTCTCCGGGCACAAGGTCTTTCGCATCTATCTCCTGCAGTTTGCCGTCCCTCAGGACATTTGCTTTCTGGGGGAGCATCTTCTCGAAAGTCTCCATGATCTTTTCAGACTGGTACTCCTGGATGAATGTGAAGATGGCGTTCAGCACCACAACTGCTACCAGGGCTATGCCTATGTAGAGGTTGCCTGCGCTCGGAGCAAGGTATTCCGCAAAAAAAGCGAGCGCTGCCCCGACCAGCAGCAAGATGGCAAAGAAGTTGGTGAATTGCTTGAAGAACTTAATAATGCTGGACTGGTTCTTTTTTGTTTGCAGAACATTCTGGCCCTGCTCCCTGAGCCTCTCTTCAGCTTCCTCGCTGGCAAGGCCTTGTTTTGAAGAATTGACTCTTGCAAAAAGTTCACTTAATGGTATCTTGTGCTCATTCATATTCTCTCCAAGCAAAAAGAAACATAATAGGTGTGTGTTTTATACCCCTTCTTTCAAGATTTTCGGATTTTCTGTTTTTTTCTCTCGTGAGGAACTATCTGCATGTGAGGATAAGCTATCTCTATGTCCGGGTCGTTCCTGATTGCATCCAGAAACGCGAGGTGTATCTCTGTCCGGTTCTTCTTGATGTGATTGTAAGGTGTGAAGAATTGAGCTATCAGCTGGATGGACGAGTCTAACATCTCAACTCTTATCTTTGGCTTGAACTCTTCCTCCAGCTCCTTGATGTTGGTGTCTATCTGCTCTTTCTCCTTTTTGAGCATTTCTGCTTCTCTCTTAAGATCATCATCTTCTTTTTTTGTGTTAACTTTCTTCTTTAGCAGTTTATTGATGAACTGGTCTATCTTCTTTTTTTGGCTATAAATCTTCTTTATATATGTGGTCTTGTTTTTCTTGATCTGCTCTACAATTATCTGTCTGAGCAGGGCCCTTGCTTTGTTATAGTCACTCTCATAAGTTATGTTTATCCCCAGCTCTTCCACGATATAATTGGAGTCTTTGGTGTAGTTCTCCACCTCTGACGTCAGGACTAGCTCATTGGGAAAAGTAACTACCTTGCCGCTACGAAGATCAGAGTTCTCCAGAAGACCATCCAACACTGTGTTCATGACCTGTATTTCCTTGACATCCCCCCGGACACCCCCCACTTTTATCCTGTCTCCTTCAGAATAGGTGTCTTTGAACAGGATGGTCAGCCATCCGACGAAGTTCAATATGGGCTTTTGCAGCGCAAAGGTAAGTCCGAATCCTATGAGACCCAGAGATGTCAATAACCCGACTACATTCCCAATCAAAATAGAAATGGCAATCAGCCCAAAGATGATCCACCATACAAAGGTAATTAACCTTGAAATCTTTTTATACCTTTCACCTAATTCCAAGCCGGTAAATATCTTCTTCAGGACAACTTTTAGGATGATATGTTCAAAAATCTTGAAAAATATGAATATTCCGATAACAACCATTAGCTTCTTTAGAAACGGCATTGTCTCGGAGAGGATTATAGACCACCAATCACTGAATAAATCCTTGCAGATACCTCCACATTTAAACCAATAAATAAAAACTATGAAACAAAGAAATATTGAGATTAAGGTAACATATATCTTGATTTTCAAGGATTTCACTTTCTGTTCTGCTGTTGTCATCGGATTGTTTGCTCATTTAAAAAGATGTTTCTCTGCTGAATAAATAAGAAAAAAAGAATAAGGATTGGATCTCGCCTTTAGTCCGCCCGCACCAAGACTATGATGTCTCCAGAATGGCGTCCATTAATATAGAGACCATATATTGCGTAACCTTCTTTCTCCGGCTCGAATTTCAGGTTTATATTGCCTGAGCTTCCTGCTTCTAGTGTTAGGCTGCCGTCTGCAGGTGTTTTCGTCAATGCGTCTTTGTAGCTGGACCTCAACTGGACATCTAAACTGTAGGTCTTTGACGATGTCCCAGTATTCTCTATGCTTACCTGTGTAGTGGGAGCTTGGCCTGGCTTTGTCAGGATATACTTCTGCCAGGTCATATCATACTTATAGTACGGCTCGCTTGCTGTCTCTTTTTTCTCTCCAGACAGGCTGCTCAACAGGCCGTCTAAAAGGGCTATATCTGCAGTTAAAGCCGCATTCTCTGTCTCTAGATTGGCGTTCTCTGCCGCCAATGTCCCTTTCTCAGCCGAGACTAACGCCAATGCTGATTCTTTCTCTTCTGTGAGACGCTGGTTTTCTGATTTAAGGTTGTCAACAGTATTCTTCTGCTCTAAGGTTACACGCTCATTGGCCTGTGTGTTGAAATAATTGGCAACCAATATGCCAACGACAAACGCCACGATTATAGCAGCATATAGACTGTACTTCACTACTTTTCCTTTTTTGCTTTCCTTAACAACTAGTTCCTCTTTTTCGTTTTTCTGAATCTTAATCACCTCCGTGAATCCAGATGGATATTCCTTTATCTTTAAGTATTTTGCACCCAAAAAATGTCTATTTAACGTCCCTTTTCTTTAATTCTTGATTATTTTGACTGCCTGTTAACTCCTAAGATACTCTTTTCTTATATAGATTATATGTTAAAATAAGTATATAAATGTTTGCTTTTGCTTGAGGAATAGATAAAAGAGGAATACAGGGCTCTGTCTGCGTCCTTTTCACAATATTTATATATAAGAATTCTAGAGTTATTACCATAAACGAGGTTCTGAGAAACAAAGTTTCTGGAACCTCCTCGTAAAACTCAGAGGTGGTACCAAATGAAATACTTGATTTTGATTATATTGATTATTGCAGCTATGCTGTTCATCAGCGCCTGCGGGCCTGAAGACATGGCTGATGACGAGCAGGAAGACGGATCTGATGTCCAGACTGAAGAAGTCAGTGGCACAGATGGCGAAGTAGAAGAGGCAGAACCTGCGGACGAGCCAGAGCCTCCCAGAGAATTGGTCTGCAATCCTCCATACATACGACACGCTACTAGCTGCTGCCTTGACCTGAACGACAACATGATCTGCGATGTCGACGAGCCGGATGAAGAGGAAACACCTGAAGATGACGAGGAAGAACTTGTCGAAGACACATTGGACCCTCAAGTCATCCTTGACATCATAAATGAAGCAAGAGTGATCAGCTTCACCTCGGCAGAAGGCAGTACCAAGAACTGCGACCAGATATGCGAAGATGGAGACCTCACTTGCATACGCGCTGAGAGGAAACACGATGACACCTTCAACTCCCTGGACTGCAACTCAATGATTGTGCCTGACGTCGAGTTATTTTGCACATGCGCAGAGCCTCAGGAAGAGGAGTATCAAGACTTCCTGAATATCCTGAACAATGCATTAAGGGTGCGCCATATGACAGAAGAAGGCGATATTTCTACTTGCAACCTTCTGTGTGAAGACGAAGACAGGACCTGCGTCGACATAGACGAGAGGAAAGAGAACTGCCCCAACTGCCCAAATATCTATACAACCTGGAAAGATGAGAACGACAAAATAATACGGTCAGAAAGTTATGAGTACATCTCAGACGATTGCACAGGTTATAGATGCCTGGAAAACATCCAGGAGAACCTATTGATAAGTCCGGAATGCTACAACGAGGATGAGTGCGCAGAAGCATGCACTGACGCCCATAAGAGATGCGTGTTTGCTGAGTGGAACAAGGAAGGCGTCCATCACCCTATGGAATGCGACGGTCTGGTCATACCCGGAGGCACCTTGACCTGCGGCTGCGCAAGGGCAAAAATTCAAGAATATCAGCTTGCCCTGGACATGCTCAGTGAAACAGAGCTCTTCGCCTATACAACATCAGAAGGAGACACGCCATCATGCAACAATGTCTGTGCGGACTATGACAAAACATGCATACACGCCGGCTGGGACGAAGACGACGAATATCATGTAATCGGCTGCACTACAAAGATTGATCCTGGCTACAACATGTTCTGCACGTGTGCAGGGGCTTAGATTTTTTGTTTTTTATTTATATTTTTATAGAAAACTGTACTAGTTCTTTCTTCAAATTCTCTAGGTTTATGAAAAGAACTGTTTTAAAACCCAGCTTTTTGGCTGGCTCAAGATTACAATTTTTGTCGTCTATAAAGATACACTCTTCTGGCTTTAGGTTTATGTCTTTTAGAACAAATTCGTACGCCTCTTTATTGGGTTTGACAAAACCTATTTCATTTGAAAAGAAGATCCCGTCAAAAAAGCTTAAATCACAGTTTTTACGCCACCAATCTGAGCGAAACCTCAACTGGTCTGATAAAAGGTACTGCTTGATACCCTTACCGTTTAAGGATTTGGCAAAATCAAACACTTCTGTGGTGGTGGCTTTGGCTAATGCTTCCCTAGTCTCTTCTTTAGATATGCCAAACTTATTTATCTTGTCGAAATAGTCGCCGAAATCAGGGCTGGTTTCCATAGTTTCTTTTTCACTCAACAACGCCCGGCGAATCTCCAGAGGATCAAACCCATATTTTTCTGCAAATATTTTTGTCGCCACAGGAACATCTTTTTGAGCCAGAACACCATTCCAATCCCAAATTATGGCCTTTATCATTTTGCTACAATCTTCACTTTCTGATTCTCCAACTCTTGTTCAAGCATTCTTTTAGAGATTGCAGCATCCAGGTCTATTAGTTTCTTCACAAGTGCACTTTTGCTGTTCAGTTTGTACAGCTTTGCTCTTCCTATTCTTCTTGTCTCAATAACTATTCCCAAGTTCACGATGTCGTTCCAGAAGCCGTGCAGTGTGCTCCAGCCGATGTCTGAGTTCTTTGCTATATCTGTGAGGCTGTAGTCAAATTCTCTGTTGTCTAGGAAGAAATCTATTACTTTGTTTATCGCAGAATCTCCGAATACAAGTCTAAAAGATGTTTTTTGTTCCATTTTCAATATTCAGTAATGAGAGTTTGTTTATATAATTTTCGGTATATTAATGTTCATTTTGATGAACAAATCTATAAATACAACCTTTGGTTTCTTTTTTCTTATGGACCTCGAGAAAATCATACTCCGGAAGCTCTTCAGGCGAAGAGTGATTGGCGGAAAACACACAGCAATAGAGAACCTCACAAAAGGCCTGCCAAAGCACATTATCGGAGAAGCCAAGAAAACAGTTGATTGTCTGATAAAGAAAAATCTCATTCTTACAAAGCAAACCTCTTATGGATTGCAAGTGAGTTTGAATCCTGAGAAGATTGAGGAGATATACATGATGCTTGGGATTTAATACACTCTTAAAGAAGAAATATATATAAACTTAGCCAGATTCCCTTTTGCTATGCCACATACATTCGCACAGTGGGTTCCAGGAAGCCTTTCTCAAGAGGGCCTTCCAGCAGTGTATAATCCAAGCGACATAGTTTATACACGACGCCTTGCAGCAGACGGACAATTAATCTCTGTCATAAGACGTGATGGCGGTTTATGCGCAGAACTGTTTCCTACTGCAGATCCAAAAATGTTTGAAGGTGGTGGTTGGCAAAGCATGGAAGACAGACCTGGAAGAGTATCTGTAGCTGCTTCAGATATAGGAGATCCGGTTCTATTGGCTTTAGCCCAAGGAAGCTCACCAAGAGACGTATTACCTAACTACACTTGGGAACCATTAGGAGCATACCCTTCGGGTTCATATTTCTTTGAAGGCGACGCAGGAACCACCTTTATTATAAAAGATATACGCGAGACCGAACAGTAGTCCAAACATAACCTTCGTCGAAGGAAACCTTTTTAAATAGCTATTATTTCCTCCTTTACATGGCAAAAGACAAAATAAGCATGCCCAGCTCTGGAGCAGGCATAACAAGGTATTTCGACGATTTCAAGAGCAAGGTTGAATTCCAGCCACAGCACGTCATAGTTATGGTCCTAGTCGTGATTGCTATAATGATCTTTCTGAAGTTCCAGATGGGTGGATAAGATGATGCCTGGTGTGAATCCTAGACAGATGCGGCAAGCTATGAAGAGGATGGGTATCCAGCAGCAGGCCATAGACGCCAAAGAGGTCATAATCCGCCTAGAAGACCGTGAAATAGTCATAACTAACCCAGAAGTGGCCAAGGTCAACATGATGGGCCAGCAGACCTACCAAATAGTCGGAGAAGAGCATGAGAGATCCCTTGACACCACTCCGGATATCTCTGAAGAAGACGTCCAGACAGTGGTCGACCAGTGCGGCTGTAGCGAGAAAGAAGCTAAAAAGGCCATAGAAGACGCCAAGGGCGACTTGGCTGAGGCTATTCTGAAGCTTAAGAAGTAGGAATCTTAATAAATCACACTAATTTCTCCTTTATTATATGCCTAGTAAATTCAAGATTACTAAAGATATGCAGCTAAAAGAGCTTGTTTCTAGGATTCCCCCTATCTTGAACGTGGATATTGTCGTTTTGAAAGGAGGCAAATACCTGATTGGACACAGGAATCCGAAGAGAAAACTAAAAGATAATCCTCTGCACTGGCTATTCCCCGGAGGCAGGGTCAGATGGACAGAGACTCCTCAAGAAGCGGCAGAACGCATCCTGGAGACAGAACTTCCAGGAGTGAAAGCCAGGCTAAACAAATTAATTACTGCAACAGCTGATAAGGGTCATGACAGACGGGCTCATGGAGTCACTCTATACTTCTTATACGAGTACAGATCAGGCAAACCAATGCCTAACGATCAGCTTGATAAGTTCAAATGGGTCAATCACGAAGAGCTCTTAAAACTTAAAAGAGCCTACACCATGGACAAGAAGATCCTTGCAGAATTAGACATTGCAATAAGGACTAGAAACACCAGCGAAGACGAGATTCTTGTGGAGACTAACAGTAGAAATATACCTATCGGCACTGTTCTGAAAAGAGACGCCCACAACACAATAAATCACTATCACAGGGCAGCACACATCATGATCTTTAACTCTAAAGGAGAAGTAGTGCTGCAGCAGAGGGCCTTCACAGTCGCGCAGCTGCCTGGCTATTGGGATATGCACGGAGGACACCAGGCCGCAGGACAGACCATAGAGCAGACAGCTATCGCTGAGCTTTCAGAAGAGCTTGGGATATCCACACAGCTCAGGCTGAGAAAAGTAGGCCTATATAAAGGCAAGAAACAGAGGGAATTCTGGTACTTATTTTATGGCATAGACGACGGACCATACGGCTTTGACAGGAACGAAGTTGCCCAGCTAAAGGCCTTTGACCCTATAAAGATCTTGAAAGGCGACTATAAAGGCTACAAATTCTCTAATTTCGTGCCTCTGCACCTCAAAGCCCTGAAGGATGTCTGGATGCCTTTGAGGAAGAAATAATCGAAACCTTTAAATATCAATCGGTATCTTCTGGTATCATGACAATGCAAATAAACGTCAGGTTACCCAACAACCTTCTCGACTCGGCAAAAGGCTATGCTGAAGAGAGAGGTTATGGAAATATACAGGATTTCATAAGAGAAACCATAAGAGAGAAGATCTTTGAAGAGCCGGAAATAAGCAAAGAGGAGCTTGAACTGGTTAAAAAACTAGTAGCTACTAGCGAAAAGAAGAATCTCTATGGTACCGAGGAAGAACTATTCAAAAAATTAAGGAGAAGGTAAAGTGGACTACGTCCTGAAGCCTTCTCGTTTCTTCTTGCAGCAAGTAGATGAAATCAGCGACGAGGCTGCAAAACTTATAGAAGAGAAACTCAAGCTTGCAAAGATAAACCCCTATCGCTATAAAAGAATTGCGGGATATAAACTATTCCTATTTAGGATACGATTCGAAGATAACAGAAAAGAGAAACGAGTCGTCTATCTGGTTGATAAGCCTTATGTAAAAGTTCTGTGCATATTGGATAGGGATAAAGACTATAAAGATTTGAAGAAATACCTGAAAAAGTTGGGTTATCTCTGATTATGCCACTAAAACAGAAACTTATATATATGTGCTGTTCTCTATAAACTGTGGGGTTAGATAGAAACATGGAAAAATTTCAGGTTTTAAGAGAGGATGCTAAGAAGAAGATAAGGATAGCTGACCATATGCTCACCATCACTTTTCCTCTTGTGCAGGACCCAAAACTGCTATTAGCCATCCTGGAGAACGTATTCCTGGCCCAGACCAACGCCATGAGCTCTGTTCTCGAATACGAACGATTGTTCAAGCGTGTTCCGCCGTTTCATGACACTTTTGACTCTAAATTCAACCTTTTCAGGTCAAAGATCGCTCCGAGATTCAAGATAGACCCATATTATCTCAAGATGATGAAGGACATCAAGGCAGTCATAGTGGGCCATAAGCAGAGTCCTATGGAATTTGTGAGAAAAGACAAATTTGTCATCTGCTCTAACGATTACCAAATGAAAACTTTAAATACGAATGATGTTAAGAAGTATATTGCGAGCACAAAAAAGTTCGTCAAGGAAATGGAGGTCCTTGTAAGCAAAAATGACCAAATTTTCAGAAGTGACTAAGGCAGAGATTGAAAACGCTTTGCACAACGCCAAAGAGGAGTACAAAAGAGTTGAGCACCAGATCTATGTGAGCCTGAAGTATACCAGGACAGTGGATGTCTTGATGAACATAATAAGCCGCATGATAGACGGCTATGATTTTATCATGGAAGCCTTGTTGAAGTATGCCGCAGAAAAAAAACTCATACAGATGATCCCAGACTCTCCCAGGGAGAGAGGGAAATTGATCCAAAAGGCCTTTCCAGAGGACCAGAAAACCGTTGACAATATCGAATTATACTTCCTACTGAGGAAGATATTCAGGAGTGTCCCTCAGAAAGAACAGGAATACAGGAGACATGTCACACTGAGAACTATCGTCGATGGAAGAGAGGAACTGGTGAATATTGACATAATCACAAATTATTTCCATTATATACTGGAATTTTTAACCTATGTAGAAGAAATGATGCAGAATGTCTAGATGTATAGCAGTAGTATCCGGAAAAGGAGGTGTAGGAAAGACCACTACAGCCATCAATATCGCTACTTCTATGAGCAAGCACGGGAAGAACACTGTCCTGCTTGACTCTAATCTCTCGACTCCTAATGTCGGTCTGCATCTTGGCATACCGAATCCTACGATGACCTTGAACCAGGCTATGAACCAGGATATCAATATAAGCCAGGCCATACACAAGCACAAGTCAGGCTTGAAATTGATACCAGCAAGCCTTTCTATGGAAGAGCTCAAGGTAATTGACATGGAGAATTTCAAGAATATCCTTCCTGACCTTAACAATCACGCAGACATCGTAGTCATGGATACAGCAGCCGGCCTGAACAGGGAAGCATTGGCTGTCTTAGAGAGCTGCGATGAAGTCTTATTGGTCACGACCCCAGACTTGGTCTCTGTCACAGATACCCTAAGAAGCGTCAAAGTAGCAGAATTCTTGGGCAAAGCAGTCCTTGGCATAGTCATAAGCATGTCCAAGAACGACAAGTTTGAGATGCAGCCAAGAGCCATAGAAGAGATGGTCGGCTACCCAGTCATATCGACAGTTCCCTATCACAAACATATCAAAGAAGCATTCTCAAAGCGACAACCCGTAGTGCACAGCCACCCCAACAGCAAAGTCACAAAAGAGTATGAAAGATTGGTTTCTTATCTTCTAGGCGAGAGATATTTCCAGACATCCAAACATAACACTTTCTTGGATTATGTGTTGAGGAGATTGGGTTTGTTATAACCTCCGTTTCTTTCTCTCCAAATAATCGAAATACTTGTTCCATCTAGCCATCTCTAATGTGTTCTCTAAAAAATCTCTTGCTTCGCTCTCCGGAAACCGATACAGCTGTTCTCTCGCCAGTTCTGCAAGAGGAATCGTCATTTCACGCACTCTGCTTGGGCCGCCTAGCTTGACAAAAGCCCCAGTTACTGCTAAGCAATCTTCCATTGAAGGTTCTAAGTTTCCTCTTACTCTATTCACAGCTTCTTTCTCTTCTTCTGTGCCTTCTGTCAAAACAACATATGCCGGCAGAGTGATGCAGCCATGTCGTAGATCGCTGTACTGATCTTGATATACTTTTGAGACAGTCAATCCCTCTCCTTCTTGTAACGGCACAAAATCTCCCGCATCATTCACCATCTGGACTATGGTGCCATAGGCATTGCCATAGAGGGATAGAGCTCTAAATTCACCATCGCTGAAATCCAAACCTGACGCAATAGCACCCAGCCTTGCAGCTGAAGCCATAGATTCCCCGGTGAGCAAAGCACACCTTACTCGATAAATGCCTTCATAATCTTTATCTATTTCTCTCAAGAGATTACCATCTACGTATTGTCCGTTTCCTGTCACAAACCTGTTGTTCTGGCTAAGTATCTCTTCGAGCTTAAGATACTGATCAAAAGTGAGCTTACTTGCATCTTGTCTGACCAGTTCTCCTGCAAGCTCTCTTAGTATATGAGATGCTATGCTCTCGTTGTCTCTCCGCTTCTTATTCTTAAGTCCTCCCTTGTCATCCAAGACATTGTTTAACACATAAGTGGACAGGTTAAGCATTTCAACAGCTGCAGCTGTGTTCTCAAAGCGTCTCCAATTTCCTCCCAAAGCTAATTCATACGTAAACCTGAAAACTGCAGGCCTTATTTTTGGACTGTCATTATCTGCTCTCCTCTTAGGCAAATCGATTACCAACTCTCCTATTGGACCAGCACATGAATGTTTTATCGTATCTAAAATTATCTTATCAGTTATGTCCGATGTCTCTTCCATCAACCTAAAGTATCTTTCTTGTTCCATTTTCATTCACCTCTTCTTATTCATTAACCATGATTAAGTAATAACAAAACAACTATAAGAAACTTTTCACCAATTTTTACGTCAAAACAGCAATATTTAAATACTAAACTACTTATTTATCTAAAATATGGCTAAACTTGACCTAAAAGACAAGAAGATACTCTATGAGCTAGACATCAATAGCAGGCAACCTTACAATGCCATAGCCAAGAAAGTAGGCTTGAGCAAAGACTCTGTCATTTATCGAATCAAGAACCTGCAGAAAGCAGGCATAATACGACAGTTCCACACCATAATAGATGTCGGCAAGCTAGGCTTCATCTCGTTCAGATTATATCTAAAATTCCAAAACACAACGCCAGAGATAGAGCAGGAGATAATAGATTTCTTCAAGCAGAAGAAAATCGTTACATGGCTCGCTTCAAGAGATGGCGGATACAATCTGGCTGTGTGGGTCCTCACAAAAAAAGTCAAAGAGATGAATGATCTGTGGAAAGAGATGAAAAAAAAGTATCTCAATTACATAGACAAAAAAAGACTTACCATTTTCACCAACGTCTCATACTATCCAAGAGCGTATTTCCTGGAGAAAAAAGAGAACATGGAAGAATATATCTTCATCACAGAACCAGAAGAAGTTGAGACTGACAACACAGACATCGAGATCCTTAAGCTCTTGGCACCTGACGCAAGAATACCTGTATTAGAGATAGCAAAAAAGTTAAACATCACAGCCAAGACAGTCACTGCAAGGATCAAAGAGCTTGAAAAGAAGAAAGTCATTATCGGCTACAGGACACTATTTGACCTGGACAAGCTAGGCTATGAATACTTCAAAGTCGACATAGACCTACAAAACATAACAGAAGAGAAACTAAAACAGTTCAGGGCATTTGTCAAGATGCACCCCAACATAATCTATAATGATGAAGTTCTAGGCGGAAGCGACATGGAGATAGAGATACAAGTGAAATCATTACAAGACCTGAGAGCTCTAATCAACAAGATAAAAGAGCAGTTCTCCAGCATTATCAAAGAATACGACTATTACCTAGTTTATGATGAGCACAAATACTTGTTCTTCCCTTTATAATATAAAGCTTTAAAAAAGGTCCTTTATTCTGAATTCTCATGAAAGCCCTAGCTATCTGCCATAAAGGATTCGAAGACATGGCGAAGAAAGAAGTCAAAGAGCTCATCAAGGCAGACAGTACCATAAAAGACACAGCCATCATCTTCAGCATCAAGAAGCTGGAAGACCTCTGCCTTCTTACCTACAAGGCGCAGACCTTGATAAAAACCATGTTCTTTTTCCACGAAGTGCAGGTGAGCAATAAGTTAGAACCCAGTATAAAAA
The DNA here is from genome assembly GCA_043815805.1 of archaeon. Taxonomy (GTDB): domain Archaea; phylum Nanobdellota; class Nanobdellia; order Woesearchaeales; family JBDRIN01; genus JBDRIN01. Next base: position 15,703 of record JBDRIN010000045.1, read on the forward strand.
AAATTAAGGAAAAGCTAGCAAAGATCGACTTCAAGGAATGGTTCGACAAGAAAACAAGCTTCAAAGTCAAGTGTGCTCGCTTCGGCAAGCATGATTACCTCGCATTGGACATCGAGCAGGGAATCGGAGAATTGATCATTAAGGAGATAGAGAAGAAAATGAAGTTTGCACCTTCAGTGGTCATGGACAAGCCGGATCTTATCTTCTATGTCTATATCAAAGACAAGACAGCATACCTGGGCATAGACTTCGCAGGCAAAGACCTTAGCAAGAGAGAATACAAATTATTCACAAGCCAATCAGATATCAAAGGGACCCTTGCTTTCTCGCTTCTGAAGCTAGCAGATTACAAGAAGAACAAGACTCTTCTCGATCCTTTTGTAGGCTCTGGCATCATCCCTATCGAAGCCGCACTTTACGCCTCCCAAAAATCTGTGAGATTCTACAGCAAGCACTTCGCTTTCGAAAAGCTAAAGCCGCTAAAGAAGAAAAACTTTGAAACTCTCTTCAAGAAGATAGATTCCAAGATGAAAAACGACAAGCTGCCGATCTACTGCTATGACTCAAGCAATCACAATGTCACATCAAGCAGAAAAAACTCAAAGATTGCAGGCGTAGACAAGCAATTGAACTTTTCAAGAGCAGACATCGAATGGCTAGACACAAAATTAGACAAAGAGAACATAGACCTCATAGTGACCAAGGTCCCCTGCGACTCAAAGCAGAAGAACAAGAAAGACATAGAGAAACTGTATCAGGAACTCTTCTACCAGGCAGAGTTCATACTAAAAAAGACAGGAAGAATCTTCGCTCTCTGCATAAAGAAGGATTCCCTGCTAGAGATTGCAAAGAAAAAGAAGTTCAAGAAAGTCTCTGAGAGAGAAGTCTGGGCTGGAGCGCAGAGTTATTTTGTGATTGAGTTCAAGAAATAACCTACCTCATCCTTCTTCCCATCGAAGCAAACATCTCGAAGAAAGATATGAATATGAGCCAGTAAAATATGCTCAAGAACATTATACATTCAGCACCAAAACCCTTTGTCTTTCCCATAATCTCAACATAGCACTTTCTCTATATAAATATTTGGTTTATAGAACATAACATTTATATATCTCCAGTCCAATCCAAATAAAGGGGAAAATGAACTGCGATATCTGCGGCAAAGAAGAAAACCTTTTCAAGACAGAGATAGAAGGCTCATTATTGAACCTATGCTTAAGTTGTTCTAGATCCGGCAAAGTAGTAGGCTCTATACGGCCGCCACCGACCAGAACAGAGATAAAGAAACAGGTCAAAGAGGATGCTACTCCAGCATATGTCGATGAAAATAGAGAGATAATACAGATAATAACTCCAGACTATCCTCGGCGTGTACAACAGGCCAGAGAAAAGACAGGCATGAAGCAGAAAGACTTCGCAAAGATGATAGCAGAGAAAGAATCTTTGCTCCACAGCATAGAGACCGGCAAGCACAAGCCATCCATACTATTAGCAAGAAAATTAGAAAAGGCGTTGCATATCACTCTTGTAGAGCAGCACGAGGAAAAGCACGGAAAACTGGTAAAGGCCGGCTCAGGACCCTTGACTATCGGAGATATTCTTATAAAAAAGAGAAAGAAACCTACTTCTTGATTATGAGATGCTGGCAGCCAAGCAGCTCTTTATCATAAAGAATATCATACTCTCTAAGCTCATGCATGAAATCAGCTCTATGCCCCGGACATTCCATGTCAGAGACAGGGCAGAAAAGCTCACACTTGTTTATCATGGCATAATCAGCATCTTGCATATAGCTTTCAAGCATACCCTCAAAAGGCACACGATATATCACTACAAGAGGATTGTTGATATACGCCACAGGCACAGGACTCGAAGCCAGAACCGTGCCTTCATCTCCTTCAAAAAAACCATAATACTCTTTCTCTTTGATATAATTATCTGTATAATCATAATTGGTAAGACTTGCCATAGAGACCGCGACCGTGCTTACGACTGCAACAACTATCACAACCACCAAAAAACCTCTCACTCGCTTAGTCCTGAACCACTTATCGACATAGAACACACCTTCTGCAGCCAGCAGGTACAAGAAAGGGAAAAATGTGATGAAGAATCTTATCTCTTTATGCCCTTGCACAGCGAAAGACACAAACAAAAACACAGCGCTCAAGACAACTATGAGTTTCTCCCATTGCTTTTTCCTAAAAACAAAGAACATGCTGATGACAGCAAGATAAATGAATATATTCTCAAACACCATGTTCTGCCAATAATAACCTGCAGAAGTATAAGTTGAGATGTTAGTAATAGAAAACACCCTGTTGGCCTCTAAGAACGGTTCCAGGATGTTGCCGTAGCGCTGATGGTTATATAATAAGAAAGGGATCACAGGTATGACAAACCCAAGAAACAAAAGGCCGAGCTTCTTGAAAAAAGACAGCACGTCATCTTTCTTGGCAATGACATAGACTATCAAGACAACAATAGCAGCAGCAAAGACCAAACCAACAGAGAACCGAGTCACAAAAGCCAGGCCAAAGAAGATGCCTGCCCAAAACTCTCTCTTCTCAATGAAAAGATATATCCCGAACAACAAGAAGAAAAGAGCCAGAGGACCAGAAAGGATCATGCTGCCAAAAAACAGGAAAGTAGGCGTTATGGCAAGCAAAAAAGCAGCGAGCAACGCGACTTTCTCGTTGAAAAGCTTCTTGCCAATAAAAAATGACAGATAGACAGAGGCCAGACTTATCAATATCCCAAAAATCCTGCCGGCCAAAACAACATCAAACTTCAGCTTCCAGAAGAAGCCGAGTATGACCGGGAGAACAACAGGCCTTAAAGTCTCCCAGATGCCCAAGACACCGTCAGAAAATAAGTATTTGCCCATCCCGACATAGACCGCTGAATCCCACCACAGCTGCTTATAATAAAACAAGAAAAAAATCCTCAAGACCAAGCCAAGTATCAATACATAGAGAAGTGGCTTTGGCAGGTAAACTTTTGATTTCTGCATTTTAGATTATGGTTACCCATTCAGGCGAATTCTTCTTCACATCCGGATTATCAAGTATCTCCAGCACAGCTTCCTTGTCTTTGAAGCCATGATAGACCTTCTCATTTATTATTAATATAGGGGTAGACCGATTATCCCCTAGATAAAGACTGCTTATGGTGTCCAGCGCTGGGTTGTCCAGGTTTATGTCAAAAGGATATATCCTGACATTTTCCCTGTCTTCCCGGATATTGGTCAAGACAAAACCCTGTTCTGTGCATTTGTCGCAGTCTCCCAGGTTGGAATAGAAATACAATATCAGCACATTATCTTCATTGCATTCCTCGTTCATCTTCTGCATCAGGAGCCAGTGCCTTATCTGCAGCAGGGAATAATACTGCTTAAGACGAAGCACATTCTGGTCCTTCTTGCCCAGCAGGTCTTCCATATAGCCGAGCTTCTCAGACACTTCATAGAGCTCATCTGTGAATGGAGTGTGATTGATCAGCCCGCAGGGATTCTCGGAAAGTATTAGGAACTGGGTCTCTATGCTCATGGTCTGGGTCCTGAGCTCCTGCTCAAGGTAATCCACCTGCATAAACTTCCTGTTGGTAGTATAAGAGCCAACCGCCAGGCCTCCTGAAAAGATTATTAAGGTAAGTATCAAGACCAGCACGTACTTGCTCACTCTTATCTTTTTTCTGCTCATAATGGTTTGCTCCCCCACACTAGTTTCCTGTTGAAGGCTTTGTAATAGACAGACATAGCCCACCAATAGGCGTATAAAATGCCGTATATGAAGACGTAAATCAGGAAGGAGTATTTAAGGCTTGTCTTTTCTTCAGACAGATATTTAGCCAGGGCGATTATCGTTATGCTCACAACAAGCCCTATGATAGAGATGACGATTATGGGGCTGAAGCCGAAAAAGAACGGGTCCCAGTTGAAGCTGACCCGGAAGATGTCAAAATTGACAGCCTGCGCATTGAGATACCAGCGGACAGCATTTTTTATATAGATAAATATGAAGAACGCGCTGGCTATTATGACCAGGAATACTGATATGAAAGCTGCCGGCAATATAAAAGCTCCCAGGTTGCCGTGCTTCAGGCTGAAGAGATGCCTATACCTGAAGACATTATCCATAAACCCTTTATACCATCTCACCCTCTGATCTTTCAAAGGCAAAAACTTGTTTGGGCCCACAGTGTAGACGTAAGCATCCACCGAATTCTCTATCTCGTAATCATGAGATTGTATCCTAAGGGCGATCTCGATGTCCTCTGTTAGATTATGCTCATCATAACCGCCGTAGGTGTCAAAGAACCATTTTCTGAAGATAGTGAAAGGTCCTGGAGTGACATGGATGCATCCCATGAACGCAAAGGTCTTCCTCAAGAAGATGCCGAAAAGATATTCAATCATCTGGACTCTCTGCAGTATCCCCTTAGGATCAAAGATCTTCATGGAAGGGGTGACTGCCATCACCTTAGGATCCTTAAAATAGCCCACCATGCGCTTCAACGCCCATTTATCGACAAAAGAATCTGCATCTAGGGCTCCGACAAATTCTACGTCAAGCCGTTCAAGAGCGAAATTCAAGGCAACACCTTTGCCTTCATTCTTTTTGGTATATACCGTCACGCCCCTCTTCTCATATTCTCTGGCCACCTTAAGAGTGTTGTCTTTTGAGCCGTCATCGATGACGACTATGTGCAGCTTGTCTTTGGGATATTTTAGTGCGAGCAGGGATTCTATGGTGGCGCCGACAGTGGTCTCTTCATTAAAGGCAGGAACAACCACGCCGACGCTTGGATAACCGTCTGGTCTGGGATTCCCTATCCTCTTCCTGTTCTCATACAAAGTCAGGAAAAAGAATATGGCCGTATATAGCCCAAAGAAACTTACCCCATACACAAGTATATCTTCAAAAGTCATTGTCCCATCTCTTCTCCGCGATATTTATATATCTCAATGCCGTTTTCCGAGTAAACTTTAATAAACTTTTCGCTGTTTTCAATCAGGAACAGCAGCCCTTCCTGAGGTCTTCTCCAGACAAGGCCTTTCTTCATAGCATCATCTATAAGTATGTATCTTATCTTGAATCTCTGGAGATGGGCTTCTGCAGTATCAAGGTCCCTGGTAGCGAAGAGCTCTTGGGTGCCAGTATAAAGTTGGATATATCCTGGTTGCTGTGATGAAAGACCGTCCAGAACTACAGGCATTTCCGAGAAATATTCGACGTAGAATCCGTTTGATTGATGTGTCAGGACAGTTCCTTTCTGCATGGAGCCTCTAAGGGCCTGTAGGGAATCAACAATCTCCTGGTTAGGATCTTCCTCATACTGCCGGTTCATGAAAGAGACAGCAGAAAATATCAGGCTGCAGATTATGAGCAGCAGGGTTATCCTCTTTAGGAACTTCAAGGACCACTCCCTATTGATTAAGTTGTCAAAACTATAAGTAGCTACAAGCACCATCACAAAGCTCAGGTATATCCTCATCGAGGCGTTGAAAAAAGAGAAGATAAAAAGAGCCACACTGATTAGGCCTACGAGGACGCTCTGTTTCTTCTTCCATGCGAACGAGAAGCCGATCAGGGCAAGCAGGAACATGAAGAAGGAATATCCTATGGCTGCTCCGAAATCTGTGAGGAAGAACCTTAAGGCAAAGCTGTCTGTTATGAAGTTGAAATAGGTTATCTTATAGCTAAGAGTGGAGAGGCCGATCCATATGAAGACAAGAGACAAGACAAAGGCAGATATGATCATTCCTGCTTTTTTCTTATAGACTAGTATGTAGACCAGCAGGAGCATGAAAGTCAATATGAACGCAAAAAAATCAAACATGGGGATAAGGGCGAATACAAGTATGGACAGGAACTGCAGATATACGTTCCTGGATCTCAGTAGATAAAGGCCAAGAAGGTTGAGCACCAGCACAAACGAGAAGGTCGTCAAGGTCGTGAATACAAGGAAGAATGTGGGCGTGAATATCACGAACAGCATGGCCAAGAAGAGCTCTTGGTTCTTTAGGGCGAACTGCTGGAGAAGCTTGTAGCCCAGCCAAAAGAAAAGCATACCAAGTATGATCGGCAGGATCTTGGCCAATAAACCAAGATCTATGAAAGAACCCATGCCTGCAAGCACATAATGTAACAGGTTGAAAGAGTAATCTCTGCTCTGCATGACGTCCTTCTCTAAGATCCCGTTTTCCTGGATCTCTTCTGCCATCCGCAGATTATAATAGGTCTCTCCCCCTGCCACGAAAGGATTGTCATCAGACATCCTTACCATCAATGGGCTAAGCAGTACAATGGCGGCTATTATGAAAAGCCAAATTACAAGTTTTTTGTCTTCTAGGTAGTTCATCTTAATCTATCCTGCATCTGCTTAAGTATATCTGGACTGTCTCGTTGTAGAGCAGCAGGAAGCATTCCTCATCATGTATATAATATACCTTAGATATGTTGTAAGTTTGTCTCGCGGTCGGGGAAAAATATATGTGAGTTATCCCATATTGATTGAGCAGCCTTACAGAGTCTGGCTTGTACGGCGTCGTGAATATCCTGTTCACATCTGCATATCTCTGGTCTGCCAAAGGCACCATGAGGAAGTTTGAGTCTATGACATTCTTCCTTCCTGCAAAATAATTTATCACGTGCCCTTCTTTCATCGTGCCTAATATTATAGAGTCGTTCTCTGTGTGATTGCCAAGCCATTCCAATGCTTGCTTTTCAGCATACCTTGGCTTGTCCCGCATCTCCATTGTTGCAGCATTGATTAAAGGGAAGACAGAAGTTATTATGAAGAGCACGAGCAATATGCTTATTATGTAAGGGGCCACCTTGGAAAATCTTGTCTTATTGAAGTAACCAATCATGATTTCCAGGCCAACTCCTGCAAGTATGGTCAAGACAACTCCGAGGAATATCAGGCCCACATCAAGAGGTATAAGCTTGAACCACAGAAGGAGGAATACTGCTATGGCAAACCCCATGAAAAGATATGTGGGTTTTTGTTTTTGCTCGAAGAAGTTGTAATAGATAGCATACACTCCCAATATGAGCGGTATGACCCCTATGGCATATATTACTTGGAGGAATGTTATCTCAGTGAAATAAGATGAAAGTATCAGGATTGGTGTGTTCTGCCAGATGACTTTTGCTCCATGCACCAGAAAAGCATTCTTGTATATTATGAAATTGAACCAGAAGGTAAGGAATGTGATGAACAAGAGAAGCTCAATCCTCTCTTTCAAAAGTTCAAAATTTTCCAGACGGGCTATGAGGAAGAAGAAAACAAGCGCAAATATGAGGAGAAATGCGGTTATATGGCTAAGGACAAGTATGAGCATGAGTACAAGGGTAAGGTATAGATAGGCGGGTTTCTTTATCTTCAGGATGCAATAGGTAATGAGGAAGATCAACGGGATGACTAGCGTATACGGGGAGATGGTGTTTAATGTCCTTGTGAAGAACACCAGGAGGAAACCGGAGAATAAGGCAGATATTAGGGATGCTAAGTGCTTCTTGGTTAATTCGTGCGTAACAAGGTATACTATGAAAACAGTGCAGGCTGCTAGTATATTTGGTATTATCTTGGCTGCTAAGACAACTGGCATGAAGAAGCTGAAAAATGCTATAAGATAGTAGAAGAACGGCGCAAAGACATTGGTCCGACCGCTGAAACTCAAGTCATCTTGATAGATGGGCTTCCCTGTCTCCTTGATATGCTCTATCTGCCTGAGCTCATCATAGGCATCATAGGAGAAATCTGCTGTCTGCAAGGCAAAGTATAGCCTGCTAGATAGCACAATAGCGAAGATTATAGCCAAAACTATGTAAGCTGTTCTTCTCTTCATGAGGGGTGGGAAGCAGGAAGGGTTTTTAAGGGTTTTCAATTGGCTCGACAAGGGTGTTTTGTCACTGTGTAGTGGGGGAAACATTTATAAATAATCAGGTATTCGTATGGAAAAATGAGCGAGAAATATGAAAGCATACTCATCGTCGGGCCACCATTGTCTGGCAAAGGTACGATAAGGGGAATTCTAGATGCTATTCCAGATTATGTAAGGGTCCAGATGCAAATGGTGACTTAGAGCCTCTGACATAAGGCTTCTTTTTCTTTTATTATTCTATTCAGAAATATCAGAGAATTCTCTATCGTCCTGCTTGATCAATCCTTTCTTCAATGCAGTCTCATATATTGTCTGGATCAGTTCAAGAACATCTTCAGTGGCCCAGACTTCTTCTTGAAGAGTCAGTCCAGAGAGACCGAAATTCAATTTGTTCGTGACATCATAGGAAGCTATGGCTTTTGCCATCTCCAACTGCTCATCTGTCATCTTCTGGAGTCCGGCATATTCTTTGGTCTTCTCAGGATCGAAATACTTAATGTTCCATGGGGACAGAGGATCCTCATATCTTGCCGTCAAGTAATCCGCGTCAAATTTTGCACATTGCAGATCTGGTCTTACTTCTCCACGATTCATCAAGACTTGTTTTCCATAGGACTCTTCTGCTTTCTCTTTGTCTTCCTGAAGCTGTTTGAACGTGAACTTTTTTCCTTTCCTCAATCTTTTCACAAGCCGCTCTACAGAATCAGCGACACTGCCAAGACGGTTCCGTTCACTCTTATCGCCGTATTCCATCTCAAGAGCATCTTCGATGTCAAAGACATCTCTCGACCTTCTCAAACCAGGAGAATAGGATGCTTCGTAATAGATGCCGTGCTCTTCGTATTGCCTTCTCAGCAATTCTTGGGCTTTTTCCTGCTCCTCAGTCAGCTTCTCGATACCAGCATCAACAACTTTATCATAGGCCCATTTGATACTCTGATAGCCTTCCTGGCGCAAGTATTTGCTCTCTATGATGCCATATTCCCTCATCCTTTCGAGCTCTTCCTGGCATTTGCCGTAGGTCTTCCCTCCCAGATTAGCATTGGCTATCAAGTCGAGAACTTCATCCAAAGAACTGTCTTTAATGCCGGTATATTCCTCAAACTCGTCTCTTACATCTTCTATCGCGACAAAGTCCTGCCGCATAAGGGCTTCTTTGTCTCCCCAGCCTTCATCTTTAGCCTTTTGAGCATACCGTATCTTTCTTCCTATGGCAACAATCTTCGGAGCGACTTCTAAGAATTGCTCTATTGAGTAATTCATGAGATAATTCCTTCTCTGGCTGCGGTCTCCGACCTCGCTGGCTTCAAAGAAAGTTCTGAGAGTCTTGTAATCTCCTTTTGTCAACTTGTATATGTCCCTGATCTTCTGTCCGCGTTCAAAATCTTCATGAAGCTCTGCCTTCACTTCTTCGAACTCTGGCTTGATGTCTCTCAACAGATAATCCCAAGTCCTGCCAACGCCGTATCTTTGTGTAGTCTCTCTGTTTATCCTCTCTCTTATCTGTTTTATATCCTTGAAATGCTGGTGGATTCCGATGGCTTCTGTTGTTGTAATCATCATCTGTCCTAAGACATCTCTTATGGTTCGCTTCTTTTTCCTTGAGAAGTCTTTTTCAGGCCGGAATCTTGTCTCTGGCAGTTCGTATTTTTTGTCAATATCTATCTTGCCATATTTTTTCACCCATTTGTGATCTTTAGAAAGTCCACCTAAGAACAATAAGTCATCTTTGACATGGCTGAGCACTGCATTGGTATTCCTGTATCTATGCTCAAAAGAATATTGCATTAGGGTTACGAGCTCGTGTTCCTCTACAAGATGAGCAGCATCTCTCATCCTGTACCAGATATCTTCGACTTCTTCATTATCGATCTGCCCTTCTTCTATTCCTAAACGGAACCAGTTGAAAGTGTTCCTTCCTGTACCCGGGTCCATGTCATATCTGAGGCCTGTCTCGTCTCCGTGAAGAAGCGCATATGCGTGCTGCAATGAGAGGATCTTGCCCAGCTGTTCCACATCGACGCCCAGCATCCTCAATCTTTTCATCAAAGAAGCAGGCAACTTTGTGAGCAGGTCTTCAAGCTTCTCTTCCTGCTGTCTTGGACCTTCTGTTATCTGCCTTCTTAGAGTGCCATCTCCCCATTCTTCTAGCATCTTAGTAAAGGTTTTACGATGATTTTTTCCAAGTATGATGTCTGATCCTGTAGCTCTTCTTTTCTTTACCCTGTCCTTCATGCGAGGTCCATATCTGAAATGGAAAGCTACCTCTGAGAGGCCATTTCCACATTCACAGGCTATATCTTCAACATTCCTTTCATAACCCACTTCTTGAAGATATCTTATGTCTGTCACGCGGTTTGTGCCCAGCTTTATCTTCATAGACCTCAAGGCAGATAGATTTTTATAGTCTCCCCGCGCTTCCATGGCTAGGATAGCCTCTTTTGCTTTTTTGTCTATGGAGTACCTTAGGTCTAGTCCTTGAAGTACGGATTCTACTAGCTCTGACAGTTCTGGATCAGTCTTTCTCCTTGCCATACCTTTGAGAAAGCTAGTAGAATTTATATGTATTCCGATATTTTTATCACTAAAAAGTATACACGGAAATCTTACGGAAAAAGAAGAAAAAAATTAATAAAAAACTATCTAACCTTGTCCAGCTTCACTCTTTTCCTGCTGTTGTTGTTCCTGCGCTTCTCCTTCTTCTTTTTGAAGCTGCTGAAGATGACAATGGTCATAGCTCCCATGCCGAAGAGTATTGAAGCCAATATTACTATCGCACCCAATATAGGCACCCAGGTCAGCAATACAAAGATTATGGACCCTATGAACAGGCTGAGGTAAACATTCAGCCTTGTCCTGCCGAATAATGCTTTGCCTATCATAATCGATGCAAACACCATGCTGAAGAAGAGTCCGAATAAGTAAAGCATCAGTGCGAACAATCCTATAGGCAATGTGATGACTATTGCCATCAATAGGATCGCTATTATCGGAGTCACAATCAGGCTCAGTATGCCTATACCCAGGCTGAACCATGGTCTCTTGGTTAATGTATCTGTGACATTGTCTGTGTATTTCCTGCCTAACCATAGGAAGAACACGCCGGTTATGAATATCATGAAGAAAAACAGTAATCTGCCCAGAGCCATACTTCCTTGGGTCTTAGTCCTTGGAAGTTCGATAGATGACTTAGAGATGTTGCCTTCCACCTTGCTTTCGTCAAAGTCCGGCTTGGCACCTATATACTTAAGATCTCCCCTGATGACTCCTTCTTTCCCGAAGCTCAGGGCGTCTGCTTTTATCAAGACATCCCCGTCAATCGGGCCGTTTATGACGACGTTTCCTGCAATTATCTTGGCGTCCCTGTTGACATTGGCATTGATTTTGACATCGCCTGCCATGACAATCAAGTCTTTGCCCACGACACTGCCATCTTCGATATCGACCTGTCCGCCTATGATAACAAGATCTCCTTTTATCTGGGAGTCTATCCTAATGTCTCCTCCGACAATCCGGACATCATCATCAACATCAGACTGCAAGACCACCTCGCCGCCCATGATCAGAAGGTCTTCTGTTATGTCACCAGCCACAGCAACCTGGCTGCCCATAATAAAGGCATCTCCAGTGACTTTGCCTTCAATATATACATCCGAGCCCATAAGGTAGAGATCATCCTTGACATCCTCATAGAAATCTATCTCTTCGCCAGTCTTGATCTTGGCTGCAGATGCACTAGCAGCTAGAAGTGTAATTATCATCAATACCAAAAATACCTTCATAAATGACTTTTTTTCCATATTACCACCCTTGAATAGATAAGTGTAGGAAGTCATACTATAAAAATCTTTCTCTCAAAAGAAACTTTATAAATAATCCCTTATTTCTCAAACCATGAACCGCGAACACAAAAGACACATCGTTGCTGTCAACGCCATAATAAAGAACAAGGAAGGGGATAAGATCCTCATCGTCAAGCGACATAAAGGCGAGGTGGCTTTCCCGAGCAAATGGGCGTTTCCAGGCGGCAAGGTAGAGCGGGAAGAGACCGTGATGCAGGCCCTGAAAAAAGAAGTCAAGGAAGAGGTGGGCCTGGAGATTGAAGATGAGAAGAAGTATCTCAAAGATTTCACTTTTGTAAGGCCAGACGATATAAACGTCGTTGGCCTGATCTTTCTAGTCACTGCAAAGAACATCGATGTCAAGCTTTCTGAAGATTTTGAGGATTATGCCTGGGTGACTGAAGAAGAGTTCAAGGATTATGATTATATCCCTGGCATGGAAGAGGAAGTCAAGATGGTCTTCCACAAGGATGTGCATAAGCAGTTTCCCAAGGCCAGCTGCGCTGTTCTTGTTGAAAAGGACGGCAAATTTCTCCTAGGCGAGCGAGCCAAGGTCAATTATCAAGGTTTCTGGGTTATACCTGGCGGCAGAGTTGATTTTGGAGAGAAACTTGAAGATGCTGCTGTGAGGGAAGTGAAAGAAGAGACCAATATCGATGTTGAGCTCGTTAAGTTTCTTGGCTGGAAAGAGATAATCAACATACCTGGTAACTATCACAGATGCGTATTTTTCTATCTTGGCAAGCCAAAGAACACAAATATCAAGGTCAGCGATGACTTACTGCAAGCCAAGTTCTTTTCTATGGATGAAATCAAGAAGCTCAAGAATTTAGCTGCAAGCGTAGAATGGGTCTTGAAAAAAGAGGGTTATTGGAAGGGTTCTGATGATGATTCTGCAAATTCTCCGTTATATGTAAACTGGACTCCTGAATCTGAAAAATCGAGAGGATAGTTTCTAGAAATAAGACTCAAGAATTCTCTATATGATAGACACAGTAATCATTATATTTGAAGCCTGTCCCTTGAGCATGCATCGAACTTTTGCATCCTCCTCGACAATACTTGGCATGTTTACATGTTTTACAGTGCTTTGAAAGCTTGATTGGTTTTCTGTTGAAGGAAAATGCATTTTTGTCCAGCCAGATATCTTTCAAAGACTTTTCTCGGATATTGCCTTCGTTGAAATCATCATGCTGAATCGGACATCCTTTCACATTGCCTTCCGCATCGACAGCTACGCCGCAGAGTCCTGCACCGCAGCCCTGCCAGAAGGTGTCTCTGACTCGGACTTTTCCATAATAACCCAGGCTGTCTCCTACAGAGATATGCGTTATGTCTTTCAGCTCTTCTATATAACCCGCAACTTTTTTTGCGAATTCATAGAACTCTTCGGGTGAGACCGCATCTGCTTTCTCCAGACAACCGACTGGTAAGGCATAGTACAGATTCCAGGAATTGATCCTGTTCTTTTTCACAAAGTCTTTGACATTATCAAGGTCATGAAAATTCTTCTTGGTTATCGATGTCGTTACACCGAACGGTATCTTGTGTTTCTTGAACAAGCGTATAGCGTTCAAAACCGATTTATAGACCCCTTTCTTGTTCCTGAAGTCATCGTGCACTTTTCCTATACCGTCAAGGCTTATATGAGTATTATAAGGAGTCAATTTTTTGATCTTTTTCGCTATGTCTTCAGTGATAAGAGTCCCGTTTGTCGTAATTCCAATCTCTATACCTTTTCTCCTTGCATATGAGAGTATCTCGAACCAGTCTTTTTTCAGGAAAGGCTCTCCTCCCGAGACATTTAAGATGAAGACTTTGAGATCTGCGCATTGGTCTATGAAATCAAGGCATTCTTTCTTGCTCATCTCATTCGTAAGTTTCGCCCTAGAGGTATTCCCACAGTGAGAGCATCTCAGGTTGCATTGGTTTGTTATGAGCCAGGCAACCTGGTTAGGCCCGTTTAAGATAGGCAGATCTGAAATTACGCCCTTGAACTTGTAAGGAATAGTTTTATCCAATTTTACCAGATCGTTCTCTGAAAAATGAGATAGGTATCTCAAGGCGGCGGTTGCCAAGATAAAATAAGGCATCTTTGTCTCTTTAGAGGTTTTCTTCAGAATGGCTTTCAGATCCTTCTTTCCATCGATATTTTTCAAGAAATAGAACCCTCTATTGTCCACCAAGGCAGTCTTTAGGGTATCTACGTCAAAAACTGTATAGCCGAATCTCTCTTTCCTGCACCTGATCTTGCTTCTTGAAGGTATTTCTGTCTTTAGATCAGATAATATTGAGTCTCCTAGGAACTCAGAAAGCACGAAAACCATTTTATTCTACCTGCGGTCGATAGTGCGGCGTTCCGTATTTAACCATCATAGTCATGGACCTCAAATAAAAAAGCCCAAAAACTACCAGAATTGCAGCAACCGTTATGGCCCAGGGAATCCATTTTTTCATCGTAAAGAACCAACAGGCAATCAGATATATAAATATTTCGATAGGTTTAATGTATACGGCTGCCGGGACTTTCACAGCTTTTCCATATTCTGTAGGACTAAATGCGTAGCATTTATGTCGTACGCATTTTTGTCGCTTTTTCGCGAAAAAGCGTTTTGAACCCGGATAGCAAGCTTGGGAAGCTCGAATCATCCATGGCACGAAGCGCCGAAGACCAGAAGTCTCCGATTCTAGCGCGTAGCCATTAGATCACAGCCGTATAAGAGCAAGAAAAACATCCCGCTTTAAAAGTTTTATTGGAATTAGACAAAGATTTTTAAATAGTATGGCATAACCTCTGCTATAATATGTTAGGCAAATACATGAGAAAGAGGTCTAAGAAGTTCTTTTTGAAAGTAGGCAAGGTGATAGGCAAGACAGGCATCACTCCTAACATGCTGACTTTCATATCTTTGCTGTTCGCTCTAGTCACCGCTTTCTTCATCGCAAGAGGTTTCTTTCTCTGGGCGTTGCTGTTCTTTGTCATAACCGGTTTCATGGACATTTTTGACGGAGCAGTGGCCAGAGCCACCAAAAAGACCAGCAACTTTGGCAATTACTTCGACGCTGTGGCAGATAGGTACGTCGAGATCATAATCCTTGCAGGCTTCGCCTTCTCAGGATTCGGGTTAGAGGCTTTCCTGGCCATAACAGGCGCCATTATGATAAGCTACACAAAAGCAAGGGTCTTCCTGGTCGTCAGAGATGCAGATAACCATGATTGGCCTTCTGTAGGAGAACGGGTTGAGAAAGGATTCATGATGATAGCCATCTTATTGCTGGCGAGGTTCCTGCCGTTTATAGGAACCGTGAGCGTAGTCAGCATTTGCCTATATATACTGGCAGGCCTTATGTATATAGGTGCTATACAAAGGATATTCTACGCTAAGAAATTGATAAATGATTAAAGAAAGAGTTAAAAAAATAAGATTTATTCTTCGTCTTCTGGATTGTAGCTCGGGACAGCTGACTTGCTTATGATCATTATGTCTCCGATGCTCTTGACCAATTGATGGGGGACGATGACTCCTTTTGCGCTGCCGAGAACCTTGCTCAAGAAGCTGTTCTTGGTCGCTCTCACTCGCCAACCAAAGACCTTTGTATGAGTCAGGATGCCTTCCTCGACATCTCCAAAATAATCCCCAGTGTCTGTGAAAACGCGCATGTCATATGTTTCCCCAATCTTCTTCATCTTTAGCATTAATACCACCTCGTAGTTTATACAAATATAATTATGATAAAATAAAAAGCTTGGTAGTATTTATATCTTTCGTTTATAATTTCACAAAAAAGCCATTTGTATACTTAAACAGCGAAAACTTTATATACTAGTTATGAATATATATTCATTATGCCAAGACCAAGACGATGCAGACGCGTAGGATTCCAGCCAGGCGTGAACTATTTCAAGCCGGCAGGAGTCAAGCTCAGAGAGCTAGAGACAGTAACACTAAAGGTCGAAGAGCTCGAAGCACTAAGGCTCAAAGACTTTGAAGGCAAAGAGCAAACAGAGGCAGCAGAAGCAATGAATGTTTCACAGCCGACCTTTCACAGGATCTTACTGGAAGCCAGAAAAAAAGTCACAGAGGCTTTGGTCAAAGGCAGAGCTATAAAAATAGAAGGAGGTAATTATAAAATGCCAGGAAAAGACGGAACAGGACCTTTAGGACAAGGTCCAGGAATAGGTGCAGGCAGAGGCATAGGCCGAGGAAGAGGATTCGGCGGACCAACAGCCTGCAAATGTCCAGATTGTGGACACGAACACCCTCACACAAGAGGAACACCCTGCACCCAGATAAAATGCGAAAGATGTGGAAAGATAATGGTAAGAGGTAACTAAGATAACTTCAAGGTCACCTAAAGTGAAACAAACATTTAAATATTGTTTCAACTTTTTCCACCAACATGACACAAAAAATTATTATTTTGACGATATTGCTAGCAATCGTCACTTTATCTTTAACAGCCTGCGATCCAAAACCGCCGGTTCCAGATCCAAACAACGACACCAACTATATCTTCGGAGATTACACTATCAAAGAAGAGAAGACTCTTCCAATACTTGAATGTACAGCAAGAAAACTCAAGGATAAAGTTCTTGTGATCCACGCAGAGCATTGCGGAGCATGCAAGATAGCTGTTCCAATACTTGAAGAGCTTGAACAAGAGATGAACCTGGAGTTCAGGTATTACGACATGGATGTCGATGAAGACAAGCTTGCTCTGAAAGAGTTTAAATTAGTGCCTTATTTCACGCCAACCGTTGTCATCGGCTGCGAAGTCCTTATCGGAGCAAAAGATAAAGATGAATACCAAGATGCTCTTGAAGAATTCTTAGGGAATCAGTAATCAACACAGTGTACACGGCAATTGTCCGCGCATGCTGCCTCTTCTGCCGCATTCTAACTGCCAGTCCGGGTTGTTGCAGAATTGTGCCAGCGTATAGACTGATCTTTCATCGCAGTCCTCTGGACAGTTGCAGACGTCTTCTATGCCATCACAGGTGCCATCGCCGCAGGCTATGCACAAACCAACTGGATCTCCTGTTTCCATATTAGTCTCGTAGCATTCTCCTCCTAGAGAAATCCGGTTGTCAGTCCCAAAAAGCCAGCCTATGAGCCCTGAACAACACTCTATCTGATATTCTCCTCCCTCAGGAGAATATTCCTGGCCAAGACCTGCGCATAGACCATTATTCACACCCCCATCTGTCATGTCCCCTGTCTCATTGCCTGTTCCATTGACAGGCTCATTGCATGACCCGTCATCAACATCATTGTTTTCATCGCCGGTCTCTCCAGGAGAGGTTTGTGGTTCTTCATCCTGCCCTTCAGGAACCTCCTGCTCTTGATCAGCAGCCTCCACAATCTTCTGCTTCGGCTCAGAACTCTTCTCTTTTACAGCATTGGCCGTAGTCTCAGCAGGGTCTTCACCTGAAGCAAACTTATATGTCGGATCAACGCTCCAGACGCACATCTCAAAACCAGATTTTTTCACCATCTCACATCTTCCATCCAGTATCTTACACTCCACAAGTTCCCTGCATTCATCGCCAGGAGCAAATTCTTCTGTGCAGTCCTTAGCCACATCCCAGCCGCAGGAAAAATCAATGCCGTGGCAGTTCTCTAATCCGCATTCTACACCATCACAACCAGAAAGAAGAAATATACTTACTGCTAATAATAAAAAGAGGTACAGTCTTTTCATGGGTTCATCCTTGGTTTTTCTTATATATAAAAGCTTCGGAATAGAAACATTTTTAAACTCTTTAAATCTATTCTTCTCTATTAGACTTAATAATAAAAAGAGGTGGGAGAAAAATGGCTAACTTGGAACCGGTTGTATTGGCGATCATCATAGGAACTTTGGCTGCGATAGTCTATAGTCTTAGGATTCTTGTTCTGATGGAAAGAAGGATTGCCAGGATTGACAAGCATATCGAGATGCTGGTCACAGGCGTCTATGACGAAGAGAAGAAAATAGAGAAACAAGAGCAAGAAATCGCAGATATGATCAGAAAAAAGAAGAAATAGATTTTTTCTCTTATTTTTTATTAATATTTTAACATCTCAAAGAAATTCCTGTTCTTATAATCTTTTTCCCACGGCTCCTTGGCAAGCTTCTTCATCTTTTTGCTGTATTCGTCAAGGTGCTTTTTTATCTTTGGGTCTTCTATTATGCTCTCGCCGCCTTCGTGCGTCGGCTTGGCACCGCTTTCCTTGACAACTTTCCTCAAGACTTCTGGGTTGTCGATGATCATGCAAGGCGTCAAGAGGTTGCCGTCTCCATAGGGATACTCTCTCCTTATGGCCCTGAACAGCTTTGAGTTCAATGCTTCCTTAAGAGGCGTGTCTTTGATGTTGTCTGTTGAGAAATGGCAGAATACACAGGGCTCTATGTCTCCTTTGTTGTTTATGTGAAAATATAATCTTCCGCCGGCCATACATCCTTCAACATAAGGCCCGTCGTTCCAGAAATCTCCCAAAAAGATTGGGTATGTCTTTCTGCTATGCTCCACACGCTTCCTTAGCTCGTTTCTCTGCTCAGGAGTCGCCATCAATTTAACATCCGGCTTAAGCCCAATAGGTATGTACTGGAAGAACCATCCGAACAGGCATCCTTTCTTGACATAGAAATCCAGGAATTCATCGTTGCCTATGAGATCCGCATTCAGGCTTGTTGGTGTGGCTGAGAAGCCGAAGATGACTCCTTCTTTCTTCAGGTTGTCCATGGCTGCCAACACTCTCTTATAGACTCCTTTTCCTCTCCTGTCGTCTGTCTCTGTCTCGAATCCTTCCACAGAGATGGCAGGAGCCATATTGCCCAGCTTTCCAAGTTTCTTTGCCACTGTCTTGGTTATCAAGGTTCCGTTAGTGTAGATAAGGAAGAACATGTCGTTGTGCTTTTCTGCTATCTTCAGCAACGGCTGCCAGGAGAAAGGCTCTCCTCCGGATATGACCAGGAAGCTCATCCCAAAATCATTCTTGAGCTGTGTGATTATTTCATCGACCTGTTCAAATGTCAAGTCGTCTTTCTGGGTGTAGTTGCCTGCGTAGCATCCTCTGCATATGAGGTTGCATCTCATGGACGGGCTTATGACTGCAAAAGCCGGGGGGACATAGCCGAGCTCTTTCTTCAGCTCCATCCTCACCTCGAGTCCTGTTAGGAGGTATCCTCCGAAAAAGTTCTTTAGAAATTTCTGTCTTGCGCTTTTAGATGTCTGGTTGATTACCCGCTCTATGAGTCCGCGGAAAGCTTTGTTGTTCTCCAGCTCAGATATGAAAGTATCAATCATCTTCCTGCTGCCTTCGTTCCAGACAAACTGCCGCATGATTTTGGCTAGCGCGCGGATATTTTTTTCACTTAGATTAGAAAGCAAGGTGGCGAACTGGTTGATCAGTTGTTTCTTTACACCACTTTTGATAGTTTGAACGATTGCCATGTTTCCAATTTGGGTTATCCCTCATCATTTATAAATCTTTTTCTTTGTTTTTAAGTAGTTTCTCTAAGACCATAATATATATAAAGAATCACAATATGATTCTACTACTATGATTAAGCACGTCTCTCTTCAGCATGGCTGGTTCTATCACTACAGATTGCATGAAAAAAAGATGGATCTTCTCTGCAACAGGAGATTCGCTCCGTTGCATTCTTTCTTGCATTCCACTTTTGACAACTGCCCTGATGAACATTTCCTCAACGGGCCAAGGAGCAGCAAGCTGCGCTTTGATGTTGGGATAACGCCCACTGCCATAGAGAATCACGAAGTGTGCAAGCTGGCCGAGGAAGGCCTTGCCTCCCAACAATACAAGACAGCCCACAGCAACGTGCAGATGTTCATGCTAGAGCATGACAACAAGACAGTCGGAGTCGAGGTGCCCATCTGGCTTAGGCACCAGGAATTGCCATCATTCAAGAGAATATTCGACACAAAAGATCCTCTTTCAGGCCACATAGATGCCCTGCGCGTAGAAGACAAGAATGTCTGGGTCTGGGACTACAAGCCAAGAGCAGAGAAAGAGAGATACGCCACTACGCAGACCTATTTCTACGCCTTGATGCTGAGCCAAAGGACAGGCATCCCTTTGAAGAAATTTAAATGCGGATATTTTGACCAGGACATTGCTTTCGTCTTTGATCCTAATAAGAAGACTAAGCTCTGATCAACTCTCCAAAACTCAATCCTCTTCTCTTGGAAACCTCAATGTCAGCCACAAAACTTCGAGGCGTCTCTTTCAGATCTTCCAGTGTAAGAAACAGCCATTCTGTCCTAAAGAACTTCACAGCAACCCATGCTTCTGCGCCAAAGCGGTCTGCAAAGAACTTAAGATTCGTTATCTCTTCTTTTGTAAAATATTTCTTTGTAGAAGTCGTAAGCTTCACTTCAATAGCTAACTTGCGCAGATTATTGCCTGCTATGATATCCGGGCATGCATACTTCATGCTGCCGCTGCCTGCAGCTCTGAAAGCCACCCACTCGTTTGCATTGAACTTGTGGATTAAATCTCGTTCTGCGGCTATGCCTCTGGATTTCGTGCTCATGCAAAAACAAGGATGCTTCGAACTTTAAATAACTTTTCCCGGGTTTTCCGATAATTTTATATAGCATAAATCAAAACCTTACTTTATCAGGGTGGTTAAATGACAAATAGAACTCTTCCTCTTGCAGCGATGGAACGGCTTTTGAAAAGGATCGGCGCAGAGAGAGTTTCTGATGATGCAAAAGTCGCTCTCCGGGATGTCTTGGAGGATTATGCTGAAAAGATAGGGACGAGCGCCAACAGGTTCGCTTTGCATGCTAAAAGAAAGACTATAAAGGCAAAAGATATCAAGCTAGCTATCAAATAAAAAGAGGCCAGAATGAAGTATTTAAACAAGACTCTCATCATAATGCTCGTCATCATCCTAGCAGTCATCATATTGAGCCTCAATTTCTACAGCCGCAAGTTGTGGGCATGGTATCTCCTCATAACTGTCATTCTCCTGATCGTTTTTCCGTTCATCAGGAAAAAGTTATTGCAGATGACAGAAGATTACAAGCTCGGTAAGAATATCCGTGAAGAGAAAGGGGGAGAAGAGCAAGAACCCAAAAAAGAGAGAAAGCGCTTCAAGCTCAAGTTGGGCGGTTTCATAAGGAAGAAAGACAGCAGATTCCTAGAAGACATCGAGAAGAGCTATGAGAAGCTGAGAGACAACTTGGGTAAGAAAGAAAAGTAGATACTTACATTTACAGACAATTTCTTTGTTTTTTACTTACAAATAAAGATTTCCTAACTATGGAATGACTTACAAATACAGAAAGATTTATAAATCTTATAGCTATCCCCACTTACATAAACAGAT
>JBDRIN010000046.1:0-10558 GCA_043815805.1 archaeon
ACCATGATAGAAGTTGAAGTCAAGGCGCGTGTGAAAGGTTTTGATGAGATAAAGCAAGCTTTGAAGAAGAAAGAAGCCAAGTTCTTAGGAAAGAAAAGGCAAAGCGACAGGATATTTGCTATCCCAGAGCAACTCGATGAGCAAAATATGATGATTAAAGGTGGAATCCTCGGCAGAATTCGGGAAGAAGACGGCAAGAAAGAATTAGAGTTCAAGGAGACTGATCGTAAGACCGGGAGCGCTGCTGAGCTAAAGTTCAAGATAGATGACCTTGCCCCTGTGGAGAGAATTCTTAAGAAACTTGGTTTTGTAGAATCGCGTTTGGGAGCTATGAAGACAAGAGAAGAATATTCTTACAAAGGTTTCAACATCTGTCTGGATGAAGTGGAGCGGCTCGGCACATTCGTTGAGGTAGAGAAGATCGTAGAGAAAGAAGCAGACAAAGAGAAAGATTATCAAGAGTGCATCGATTTCCTGAAAGAACTGACTCCTGACTTTGAGATAGAAGAAAGGAAATACGGAGATATGCTCCAGGAGCTTGTTAATGAGAGAGGATAATTCTAAGAGAATAATAATATTTTTAAAGAAATGAAGTCTCCTATCATCAGAGGGGTGAAGGATACTCCAAAATTTCTTGGAGAAACTGGTTGATATAATATGAGCGATTTACAAGACACGGATGACTCGACAAGCAGGGGTACTGATTTACAAGATATTCATGACCCAACATGTATGAGTACTGGTTTACAAGGCAGAGATTATTCAGCAAGCATGAGTACTGGTATCCTCCTTTCTACAAAAGAGACAGAAGAAGAACAAGAAAAGAACAGGAGCATCCTTCTTGTGCAATCTTTTGAAGAAGGCCAGCCAGAGATAGAAGTTTCGAGAGGCGTAGATCATCTGGGGGAAATAGCCGAAGGCACAGAAATACTTTACCTTCCAAGTTTTTCCAGGGAAGATGGCGGAGAAACTGGAGTTTTCGTAGATATAAAAAGATTTGGGAATGTCACTTTAATCAATTACAATGGATGTGCAGAAGTCAAGGATGGACGCAGCAAAATAGATGTGGTCAGTTGCAGACCCTGGATTGAAAAAGGGGACAGGATACCCTATGGAAAAATCGGGACTGACCTTGGTTCTTTCGCAGATAGCACAGCCCATGGTTCAGCCGTCCTCATAGGATATTCCCCAACCGACCGAGGAGTGTATTATGTCCTGATTGGTTACAGAAACTTTCTGGGAGAAATAAATAATGGTATCGAGCATGCCATAAAAGATGAGTGGCTTGGACTCAATTATCATGAGAAAGGTCCTTCTTTTCTCAGACAAGAGAACGGTTTTACCGATTGGGTAGGGCACCATAGAGATTATGATTTCTTGGAGAATCTGTTGGAAGAAATAGGTGTCCCTTTTTGTATGGGAGTAGCAGAGATAACAAACCCTCGGAACTTTGTATGCTTAGAGCTGATAAAGACCGATCCTTGGGAAATATTAAATGACGATGATCTAAAAAATGCTTTTAACGCAGACACTTTTGAAGTATACAAAGGAATATTGCTGCATTGATCTCTCTTTATTTCTTCTCTTTGATGTAAAATCACAAAATTTAAATAGAATTCTTTAGTCTTTGGCTTGGGGGGATAAACATGATAACCTTTTTGCAAATATTGATTGTAGCGTTCATGGTGTTCGCGTTATACCGGACCATAAAACAATTGAGGGCGGGACAGCTCTCGATGAAAGAGACCCTTGCATGGTGCATATTGTGGGTTGTGATCATTGTCGGTGTCTTGATACCTGGCGTGACCAGTTTCTTTTCAGACATCTTTGGCATCGGAAGGGGCGTGGACCTGGCACTGTATGTGAGCATAATATTGTTGTTCTATATGATCTTCAGGATCTATGTGAAGCTTGACATGATGGAGCACCAGATCACAAAAGTGGTGAGGGAAGTTGCCATAAAGAATAAAGGTC
Organism: archaeon; assembly: GCA_043815805.1. Lineage (GTDB taxonomy): Archaea > Nanobdellota > Nanobdellia > Woesearchaeales > JBDRIN01 > JBDRIN01. The sequence goes on from JBDRIN010000046.1 coordinate 1,975, forward strand.
GTAAGAAATGAATATCTGCTTTGTAAATCCTACAACCATTCTGAAAAGACCGATTGCCCAGCTCATCAACAAGCTGAAGAAAGACCATAAAGTCGCATTGCTGATACCTTACAAGCAAGGGAAGAAGCTCGATGATTCTATGTATTACAGCAGGATGAAAGGTGTCAAGGTCTATTCTTATCCTGCAAAAGGATTGAAAGGTGTGGCACAGGAATGGCCAAGGCCGACAGATGACACTTTCAAGAAGCACCTTGACCACATTTTTGAAAACTATGATATAATACATATGTGGACACATTTCTATCTCACGAACTTCAAGATATTGATGAAGAAATGCTGCAAGAAAAAGCCTAAGCTGATACTGACGATGGATACTTTGCCAGGATACAGTTTCTCCGCAGGCAAGAAGTTTGATTTCGCTTTTAAAATTTATACTAATCTGTTCGGATGGTTCATCTATGGTGTGCCTGATGCTATTACCATTTACTGCAAATCTTTGGTGCCCTTCGCAAAGAAGTCCCATATGAACATGAAGAAAGTCAAAGTGTTGGGAACTGGCATAGATCTCAAAGAGAGCCAGGGGAAGAACATTAGGAAGAAGCTCGGTGTAAAAGAAGACGAAATCATGATATTATTCATTGGCATAATGCTATATGATCGTAAAGGCCTTGATACTGCCATTAATACCATAAAGAAGCTTGAAGACCAGAAGATAAAGTTCTTCATGGTCGGCGGCGGGCCTGGATTGGCCAAGGCAAAGGCCTTGGTGAAGAAATTGAAGCTCCAGAAAAAAGTCATCTTTACAGGCTATAGGAAAGACGTGCCTGATTTTTGCCAAAGCGCAGACATATTCTTCTTCCCGAGCAGAGGAGAAGGCCTGGCAGGAGTCATAATGGAAGCTATGGCAAATTCTCTTCCTGTCGTCTCAAGCAGGATATCCTGCACTACAGACCTGGTGGAAGATGGAAAGACAGGTTTTCTCTGCAGCATGGAAGATACTGATGAGTATGCGGAGAAGATAAAGAAGCTGATAAAGAGCAAGAAGCTCAGGAAGACTCTTGGTGAAGCAGGAAAGAAAAGGATACAGGATTATGAATGGTCTAAAGTTCTGAAGGAATACGAAAAACTGTATAAAAAAGTGCTCAAGGCATAATAAACTAGGGTCATTACATTCCCAGCGTTCTGCTTGTTCCAAGCAAAACATTTATATATCTTCGGATTTCTGCCCTTATGGAATGGCAGAGAAAAGGGGCTCTGATGATTTTAACATCAGAAGTGGGGGGAAATTCTTGAAAAAACACTGGCCTTGGATAGTCGTAGTCTTATTCTTCATACTTGCATTATATATCAGGACTTATCATATGGATTATCCTGTTGTTGGCTATCACAACATGAAAGAGATGCATTATCTTGGAGAAGCCAGGAACTTTGCAAGGGACGGCTTTTTTGAACATGGCTTTTTCATACCAGAATGGGACTATCCACCTATGGGCTGGTCCCCTTCTTCAGGAGCGCATCCTGATTCTTTTCCGACAGTATCCATAATCGTGGGCCTTTTCTTCAAGGCATTTGGATACAGCCTTGCTATGGCGCGTCTGATTGTCATATTGTTCAGCTCTGCTTTGGTATTCGTGATGTATCTCCTCATGAAACGGTTGTTCAAGAGGGAAGATATAGCTCTTGTGACAGCTTTCTTGACAGCGATAAACCCTCTGTTCGGCTTTTTCGGCAGACAAGTGCAGATGATCAATATAGCTTTGTTCTTCAGCATGCTTGGATTCCTATATTATATAATGTGGCGGGAAGAACAGGACAAGACGCATTATTTCTACCTCTTTGCTGTGTTCTTTACTCTTGGCTTCCTGACAAAGTATGATCATTTCCTTGTTATTTTTCCGGTCTTGATAACTTTCCCTTACAAGACTTTCTTTGCGAAAGTGGACCTGAAAAAGAACTTGAAGAAGTACCTTCCTTCACTGTTGATATTCATCCTCAGTCCATTATGGCTGTGGTACAGCCGGGTAATCGGAAAGGAACTTGGCAGGGCGATAATACCTGTGCCGATAGATCCGACTGTCCTGTCCATGGGAAGCGCGTGGTGGGAGCCTGTGAAAGCTTATATGAGAGATAACTATACCTTTACTTTATTGGCTTTTGCAGTCGTTGGCATCGCTTTGGCGATCTTCTTGTACAGAAAGAACTTCGGCAGCAAGATGATGGTCTACCTGGTCATATCCCTTGTGCCTTGGGTCTTGGTCGCTGCGTCATACCTGAAAGGCCACAGTTATCATCAATACCCCATGGCACCTGTTGTGATAATGCTTGGTGCTTTCTGCTTCATAGTCATAGCCGACACATTGAAATCCTTGTCCAAAAGATTTGGCAATCTAATCAAGATAGCTGCCATCGTAGCTTTATTACTCCTTGTTTATTTCCCGTCTATGGAAGCAAAAGACAGGCAGTTCGACACACAATTTCCTGGCCTGGACGTTGCAGGAGAATATGTCTTTCAGCATAAGCTTCCCGGGGAGAGAGCTATGCATTCTGGGCACCAGGCCACTGCTTTCCTATGGTATGCTGATATGAAAGGAATAAAACGGATACCTAAGACTCTTGATGAATTTCACCAAGCAGAAGATACCTTGAACGGCACCTGGCTTTTTGTGTACAACTGGGACTTTGCAAAACTGACTCAGGATCCTGAAATGTGGAACCATGTGAAAGAGAACTATGAGCTTCGGCAAGTGGGTTTCCAGGCAAGCAAGGACGGCAATGTCCAGCTTGTTTATCTTCTTTTTAGGATTGGCGGAACCTTCAATGAGACAGATGTCAACACACTGCTGGCCAAGCAGCCTTTCACGACCCAGTATGAATTCACGTTCGGAAAGGTACCGTTTTACTATGTGAACGCAGATGAATAGACTCTTACATCCTATCTATAAGAACAAGATTGATTTTGTCCTTGAGAACTTAGACAAGTCTCCAAAAGTCATCCTTGATGCAGGCTGCGGTGACGGGACGCACCTGCGGGTGTTGCGTAAGAACAAGAAATTTGAGGTCTGGGGCGTCGATGTCGAGAAGCTTGCTGACTTGCCGAATGTCCTTTGTTGTTCTATAGAGAAGATGCCTTTCAAAGATAAGAAGTTTGATGCGGTTGTGTGTGTGGACGTGCTGGAGCATGTCGATTCGCCTAAGAAAGCCATCAAAGAACTCAATAGAGTGCTGAAGAAAGGCGGTCAGCTGATACTGACTGTGCCTAACTATGATTTTCCTGCGACTTATGACCCTATAAATGCTTTTTTGAGATTGTTTGGGACACATATTCCAATTGGGTTATGGGCTTGGGGGCATAAGAGGCTGTTCAAGAAGGAACAAATAGAGAAATTGATATCTTCGAACGGTTTCAAGATAAAGAAGTATGAGACGCGTAGTTTCTGGTTCCTGGCGCTTTTTGTGAATTATATCCCTTATCTGACTGTATATGTGATAAAGCCTGTGGCTAACCTGTTCGGCAAGGGAAAAGATACTGTAAGGACTGGCAGGAAAAGCAAGATAATCAAGATTTATTCTAAGATAAATGATTATGATAAGAAGCATATGTCTTCTGGAAACCCTATAAACCATTGTTTTTTGGCAAAAAAGAAGTGAATTTGTTCTTCCAAAACGAAAAGTTTATAAAATAGTTTTTAAAGAAAGAGTCTATATGGATAAATCAGGAAAGTGGTGGGCACAGTGGGGTATGATGACCATACTATTGGTTGAGATATTCCTTATAGGTTTTGTCTCAGGAATGATCGCCAAGCAGTATATTTCTCCTGATTCACATTTCTTGCCTTTCACAGGATTCACTGGTTTTTCAGGAGGAGCAACTTGCGAGGGGCCTCCTGGTGATGCGAATTGGATCATCTCTGATAATTGTAATATTTCAGGCAACGACAGTCTAGATATCAACGGCTATGATTTTATCATCAACAATGGAGCGACTGTAAACATCGTCGATTGTACGATCAATTTCACTCCTGCAACTCATGGTGCAGATACTCTGAGCATAGCAGGAAACGCTGTGGTCACAATCTCTGGCAGCACTATCCAGTCTGACAATACCAACCGCTTTAGGATCCATACAGAAGATGGGACATCTCTAAGTATGGATAATACTAACATTAGCTATCTGCACGTGCTTTCTGTGGGTGGAGATATAGATTCCTTTGGAGGCAACAGAATCACAGATTCCTTGATATGCATGTGGCTGAATGATACAGCAGACAATATTGATGTGGAGGATTTCTATTGCGAAGGGTCTTACCTAGGCACTATGATCTGTGGAGCAGACTTTATAACCTTTGATAATTATAATTTTACAGGAGCAGGAACTGCTTTGTTTACCCAATCGGCGGGTATTTCTCCTTGCATAGGAAACCTGGAAGGAATAACTATCAATAATAGTAATTTAGTTAGTAATGACCGGAAGGTCATTGATATGTTTTCAGGTCCTGATGATTTCACCATCGTAAATTCTTATATCGAGAAGACAGAGGGAGATGGAGAGGTTGGCGGCGGTGATGCAGAAAGCTTCGCTGGTCTACCGACATTTGATGACCTATTGATATGCAGAGGCGACTGTGATAATATAATCATAGAAAACAATAAGTTCAAGAAGCCCAGCTCTGGAACAGATTTGGGGTTCAGCATCTATGTTGATGGAGATAATGCTAGAATTGTTGGCAATAGTATAAACGCCTCCAAAAGAGGAGGAATACAGCTTATTGGAAGCACAGGGAGTTTGATTGCCAACAATACCATCAATAAGACGACGTCCCTTTTCGGCATTGTATTGAACGCTTCCACTAGCAACGAAATTATAGGAAATACTATTGTCGGCAACCAAAACAGGGTATGCCCTGGCGGGGTCCCGACGAGAGCGGCTATCTCTTTCAAGGTCAATTCTAATAATAATATCATGGCTGATAATACCATCATCACTTCGTCAAACGGCGTGGCTTTCAACGATGGAAATAACAATGTCTTCAAAGACGGAACTTTGGATGCTGATTGCACAGGAACTGTCTATGATGTTTCCTTTGGTGGTGCGGGGGATAACTTCTTGATCAACACTACTCTAGCTCATGACACCTTCAACATTACTGGAGCAGGGAAGATACATGTCCAATGGTACACAGATGTGTATGTCAATGATGGTTCTAATCCTATTTCCGGAGCTTCAGTCAATGTGACTAATGGTTCGGATGTTATGATATACCAGAGTACAACAAATGGTGCGGGCCTTGTGAGGAAGCTCAATATAACCGAGAGGATGGTTACCTCTGGCGGAGAGACCTATCCTGGCAATTATACTATCAATGCTTCTGCAGCAGGTTATGTGGATAATGACACAGAATTGAACATGAGTGATGTGGCTGCGAATGTGCAGGTGAATTTGGCTTTGGGGGCTATATCACCTTATCATTATCTGAATGTCAGTTTGGTGAGTCCTACCCATTTATCATCCCATGCAGAAGGCATGATAGATTATAATTATACTGCAACTTCTGATGATCCTATCAACAACTGTAGCCTTAGATTATCAAATCCTGGAGGGTACAGGAAGACAGATTATGATGTGACCTCCGGACAGGTTGAGAACATAACTTGGGATGAGAATGCTTCACAGCAGATATGGAGAGTTGATTGTTATACAGACTTCAACTATACTATATCAGAAGCCTGGAGTCTGGAAATACTTGAAGCTGCAAGGATATATTTGATGACGCCTGAAGACGGGAATACCAATGATTCCTACACAATCACGTTCGAATATAATGTTACATCTGACTTGGAGCTTGCAAACTGCAGCCTGATTATAGATGATACTAAGGTAGATATAGAGAATAACATAAGAAGGAAGAACGCCACCTCTGGAGGCATAAACAACTTCACATATGTCTTCCCAAGCGACGGTGATTATACATGGCGAGTGAACTGCACCAACAGCGCAGGCACAGAAAGCACAAGCGGCGAGAGGGATATTACAATAGCTGCGTATCATAGCATAGATGTTAGTTTGGTTAGTCCGCCGAATCTTGGAGCGATGAATATAACCAACGACACATCAATAGACTTTAATTTCACTGTAAACTCTCTGGATTCTGTTAATAATTGTACCCTATACTTGTCATATGCTCTTGTGTATAATCCCGTCCAAACTTCTATAGGCATAGTTAATAATCAAACGAACACACTAGCTTATCCTATTTCAAACTCTGGAGTATATGATTGGTTCATAAATTGCAGTACAGATTATGCTTGGAATGTCTCAGGAATATGGGGTTTGGATATCCTAGTTAATCCTTTTATTCCTAAACCTGTTGTGACACTTATATCTCCAACTGACGACTCCACTTCAACTTCATATTCTGTCACTTTTAGGTACAATGTAACCCACCCCACTGCAGAAAGGGGAATTGCAAACTGCAGCTTGTTGGTTGGGGAAAGCATCGTAACAACAGATGACAGCATAACAAAAGATGTTGAACAAACATTATCCCATACTTTTAGCAGCAACGGAGATTATGATTGGGCTGTTAAGTGTACTGATGAAGTAAACGAATTTGATGTTTCAGAAACCCGCAGCATCACAATAAGTGTTTCGAATCCAAACCCAAGTCCTAGTCCCAGCCCGGGTCCAAGCACACCTTCAGGCACCACTTACACTGCCAAACTGAACTTGACCCCTCCTGAGACTATCTTGGTTTTCCCAGGATTAGAAGCTCTTGATAGAGTCAAGCTTGAAGTCATGTATCCAGACTTCACCAGGATCAACTACACTATCAAAGCGGATGAGCTTGTTGAAAATAGCCATGTCACCTTAAGCATTGACTTTGAGAATCCTTTTGATTTATACAAGAAATGGGCTAAAACAGTTGATTTGAATGGAAATGGTGCAGAGGACATATTCTTCAGGTTAAATAGCATGCCTGATGGAAGCAAGGCCAATCTAAGTATAGGAAATCTAATAGATTATGAAGAAGGTGATGCATTGCCAGATGAAACTCCATCAGGAGAGGTCAAGATACGGGTCATAGCGCCGCCTCCAGACATAATCAAGAAAGAGCCAAAAGTTGAATTAGAGAAGAAGCCGAATTATCTGCCTTGGAGCATTGCATTCTTTGCTTTGGTTGTGGTCATTGCTGTATTACTGCTCATACACAAGCACCAGATACACCTGGGGAATAAAAAGCCTCCAAAGTCAGATACGAGTAATGGTATTGTGAGCTTAACCCCTCCAGAAAAGCCTGAAACTACTTCTAAAAAGGCTAAAAAATAGGTTTAATCACTGAAGAGTGACTAGAAACCGAAACATTTAAATACTAGAAAACACATCAGTATAGTCATGAAAACAAAACTTATACTTGGAATACTAGTTGCGTTTATGCTTATTTTTCCCTATGTCATAGCTGAAGAGCTAGTGCCATATGAGGACTTTGTGCCGGGAATAATCATAATGCAGGTAGAGGAAGACTTTTCTGAAGATATTGAAATCACAGAGGATTTCCTAAAAAGCAAAGATGAAAATATCCAAGCAGTAACCTATCTATTTGGAGATCCTAAACAACTTAATAACATAGCAAAAGAACTAGAAATGGACACTTTTTTAATAGTAAAGGTGGATGAAAACTCAAACCACCAAAAAATAATCGAAAAACTAACAAAACAAAAGCAGATTAAAGGTGCTTATTTAGATTGGATATACAAAGCGTTTGAAACTCCAAACGATTCTAATTTTTCAGAACAATGGGAGCATAACAATACAGGACAAAGCGGAGGAATACCAGGGATAGACATAGAAAGTCCACATGCATGGGAGATAGAGCCAGGCCGTGAAGACGTTGTCATAGCCATTTTAGATTCTGGAATAAACTTAGATCACGAAGATTTGATGAATAAACTTTGGATAAATGAAGCTGAACTTAACGGCGAACCGAACGTTGATGATGATTTAAACTGCCAGGGATGGCCAACATATCCTCCTTGGATTCCTAACTTTGGAGATGCCTGTGTAGACGACATCAACGGAATAGACTTAATAGGCATCTATGGAGCAATCACATCAGGATGTGTTGGTGACTGTAGCATACCTGACAATGACCCATCAGACGCTTTTGGGCATGGAACGGCAGTCAGTGGACCAGCGGGAGCAGAGACCAACAATGGAAAAGGCATCGCCAGCTTATGTCAAAACTGCAAAATAATGCCTATACGAGTTATGTATGATAATGGAGTTAATGGATATGTAAGTATGATGACTGCGACATATGGTGTTTATTATGCAACAGATAATGGTGCAAACGTTATCAGTATGAGCTTTGGCATACCAGACGGTACTTGTGGCTTAGCACAAACTGTCTTCAATACTGTGCTAACATATGCACAACAGCAAGGGGTCATTGTTGTTGCTGCTGCAGGTAATTATGGAAACGACATTCCTGTTTATCCAGCATGCAGACCAGAAGTCATAAGTGTGGCAAGCCACAACCCCGACGGAAGCAAAAGCAGCTTCTCAAACTACGGCAACTGGGTAGACGTA
>JBDRIN010000047.1:0-3571 GCA_043815805.1 archaeon
CTGAAGAACCAGATATTCAAGTTCCAGGCAGAAGTCTTCTCAGAGAAATAACTCACAACGAGGCTAAACATTCGGGACAGACCTTAGAACCCTTGACATCTTTTATCTCTGAAGAGAACTTTCCGCATAGTTCGCATATGCCTTCGTCAGGAGTTGCTTCAAAGACAGGTTTTCTTGATTCTTCCCTTATCTCATAGGATTCCACTATGATATCAAACAGTTGCGGCTCAATCTTCAGAATGTCTTTCATGGTGATCAAGCCGATGATCTTTTTGTTGTCCTCTACAGGAAGATGCCTTATGTCTTTCTTCTTCATCAACTCCAGGGCCTTGAAGATATCATCGTTCGGAGCGATGGTTATAAGCTTGGTCTCCATAAAATTCTTAACAGGATGCTTGATGTTCTGGGATTTAGCAACAACCTTGTGGACGATATCCTGTTCTGTGATAATGCCGCTAACCTGCTTGTCTTTGGTAATCAAGAGGCCTCCGACGTCTTCTGACTCCATAATCATGGCACACTTTTGCAGAGTTAGATTTTCATCTACTGTTATCGGCTTGTTGGTCATTGCATCCATAACTTTGATTCCTGTTTCCATATTACACCCTCTTTTGGAAAGTAATGTTGCTTTGGTATAAAAAGCTTACTTTTTTATAAATAATTAGATAGAAATACCGAAAATCTTCCGAAACCTAATAGTTTATGAGGATTTCGACGTCTTTTCCGAAGATGCTCTTCAGATCCTCAAAGATAGGCTGCTTTATGAAGACCTTAGCAGGTATCTCAATGGCTGTCAACGCCTTCTCCAGCTCTTCCAAAGAACTCTTCTGGATGTTCTTTATGCTACCATCTTCAGCAATCCTGGCCTTGGTGATGTCCTTATCCTCGTTATCGATATCATGGATGATGAAGGCCTCCTTTCCCAAAAGGATCACTTCCCCAAACTTAGAGCCGTGCTTCACCCTTATCTTGGTCTTTTCCAATTCTCTTCCGCGTTTTCTTTGTATATACTCGACGATGAACTTGATCAGTTCCCTGCCGTTCTTGCTTATGTTCTGGATCTCAATCCTTGTCAATTTATTGTTATCGTAGTCCTTCTTGGCCTTGACGACTTTTTTCAGCAAGCGAAGGTATTTCTCAGGGATAAGGCCTTTGTTTACAACCTCTGTTTCAAAGATACTGATTATCTCGTTATCCTTCACTCTCTCAATACCTTCTAAACGCAGGATATCCCTTATGATAGTCACGACGTTCTCATACATATGAAGCACAGATTCTACCTCCTTACGCTTTTCTATCTGTTTGAAGAGTTTCTTCAATCTGGCGAGATATTTTGTAGCATTGGCCAATAACTCATCTACTTCTTTACCAGAGAGCTCTTTCTTGGTGCCATGCTCTATATCTTTCCTTATGTGTATTATCTTTTCAAGCATCTTGACGTAGTCGTCTTCCAAGAGCTTCTCTTTCTTGACAAAGACTTCCCTCATCACTTCAGGGGTCTCCTTAGGTGTAGGAGGAGGCACACCGTCCATCATCAAGGCAGCCTGGCTAGGAGTCAGCATAGCATAGAAAGTGTCTTCCATCCCTATGTCCCTGAGCTTGAACTTGATTCGATCCATCATCTGGTCTCCGGTATGCATGAAGATATCAATGGCTTCTTTGCTTGGCTTGACCCTTCCCATCTTCAGGAGCTGCTTCCAGGGCATGAATATGCCTCTGTCGTAAAATGGAACTCCATCTCTCAGGAAAGTGAATATTATCGGGTTGGCTTCCTTGATATTATCCCAGAAGTCTGTCAGGATGTATACCTGGACGTTCAGCTTATTCTTAATGCCTGTGATCTGGCCAGCATCTAGCCCCATCCCTATGATTATGGCCCTTAGCTTGTCTTTCAATTCTGCCCTTGTCATTCGTTTTACATCTGTATCGTCTATGACTATGAAGACATCAATGTCAGACTCTGGAGTGGCACGGCCCTGGACTAAAGATCCAGCTAAGACATAAGAAACGATGTATTTCTCGAATTTCTTCAGGACCATCTCTTTGTGCACTTCTGAAATCTTTATGGCTGCGAGCATGCCTTTATCGAAGATGATAGCGCCTGTCGCTATAAGTTTTAAAAGTTCATATTTGGCATCATAGCAGTTCTGCCAGAGCTCAGAGAGGATTATGGTATCTGCCAGTAAGTTCTTGTCGAGGTCAGCACCCATTTTGTCTATTATCTTAAAAAGCTTCTCTTTCAGCTCGAATTTTGGCATCTTCTTGCTGTCAGTGTCATCGACCAGGACCAGAAGATGTACCTTGTCCTTTTCCTTTGCATCATGCTTTGGAGGCAAGAGGACGACACCCATGACATACTTGTCGAACTTTGTGAGCAGCTGCTTCTGAAATTTATCAAGCTTATCCTTGAGTTCCCCGACTTTCTTTTTAGCCTCGTCAGGCATCTTAGAATAAAGAGCATCAAGCTTGGTAGATATCTCTTTCTTGTCGGCATCCTTGTCTTTCTTTTGAGCAGGTTGTTTAGAAGGTTTTTTCTGAGCCATGAAAGTATCACCCTTTTATAAATACGGTACTTGATGTGATTAATCCATGCTATATAAAGTTTTTCATTCAAAAACCGAAATGTTTAAATACAAAGTATCAACTAAGTAATGGTATAAATATTAAAAGGTGGGCGATATGGCTGAAAAAAAGAAAATTAAATTCGATAATCTATATGAGAATCCGGATACATCACTAGAAGACCTTGTGGATTATATCCCTGAATTGTATACCACAAAAGCTAAAAAAGAAAGAGAAAAAGAAGGCGTATCTGTAGCAGATAAAGTTAAGCAAATCGCGAGAGAATTCTTCATTAGCAAAGGCAGGAAAGATGATCAAGGCGGAGCTATCTATCAACTCGGAGAAGGGGACAAATATGAGGGCTTTGAAAGAGAAGCTGAAGATCTCGTCTTCCAGATTGGTTACCAGATGCTTGGTTATGTATACAAGGACAAGGCTCATTTGAAAATGCAGCAAGATTATTTCTCAAAACATCCTGAAGAGATAAAAGATTTCATGCACAGACACTTTGGAATCAATGCTGAAAATTTGATTGAAAATCTGAAAGACGCCCACGGCCCTTCAGAGATAGCTGACTTATTAGACAGGCAAGGCAAATATGCTGGTACACATTTCTCTCAGAGACATCTCCGGGGAACAAAGTATGCATTGTCTAAAGTAGCTAAAAAAGGGAAAAATTTAGATAAACTTCGTGGAAAGATTGAAGGGATTGCTTCAAGCAAGAAATACGAGACCACCATGTCCATCACTCATGAGAACGCTTATGACGTCCTGGCAAGTCTCCATGATGACCCTGATGAATCAAAATATCTGACTAGACCAGAAGGTTATGAAAAATCTTCTTAATTTTTTCTTCTTTTATTCCCAAACAGGAGCCAGTGCTGTATTAGTATAGAATCCTTCGTTGCTGATGGCTTCCAGGTCTTCTGCGATGTTGAGGTCGCTGAGCTTGACTGTGGCAACATAGACCACTAGTTTGTCGTTCTCTAGATCGTCTTGTGTTATCTCC
>JBDRIN010000048.1:0-30864 GCA_043815805.1 archaeon
AGATAAACGGGTTGGGTGAAAGGTTGGGTGAAAGGTTGGGTGAAAAATGGACAGGAAAGCACTTAACAAAAAGGCAAGTCGTGATTCTTCTCCTCATAAAGAAAGACAAATATGTTCCCATCACTGAACTGGCAAGAATATCGAGCATAAGCACGACAGCCGTTGAAAAGAATATAAACAGATTAAAAGAGAAAGGCCTCCTGAAACGAATAGGCCCTGATAAAGGAGGCCATTGGGAATGCGCATAAAGGACATATTGGCTGATAATAGGCCCAGAGAGAGGCTTTTGAAGAATGGTGCTTCTGTGCTTTCAGACGCTGAATTGTTGGCTGTTATTTTGCAGAAAGGGACTTCTAAAGATAATGCTGTAGATATGTCTAATAAGCTGCTTTCCAGATTCCCACTGGAGAAGCTTTCAGGCATGAGTTTTCCTGAATTACAACAGATTGAAGGCATAGGACCAGCCAAAGCAGCCCAGATAAAGGCAGTGTTTGAGCTCATGAAAAGATATAAGATAAGCAAGAATGACGGAAAAGTGATCAAGAGCGCGAAGGATGTGTATGATTATGTCTCTCCAAAGCTGTCTGGACTAGACAGAGAGCATTTTATGGTGTTGATGCTAGATACAAAGAATAAGGTGATAAAGGAAGAGATAGTTTCTAATAGGCACGTTGAATGGAGCATTAATACATCCCCGAGAGGTGTTCAAGTCAGCCATAAAGGAGAGTGCGAACGCGATTATAATGGTACATAATCATCTGGGTGAGGGAGAAGAGAGCGGTGGTGGAAAAGAGGCATAGTGCGAGTGGTTAGGGGCAATTCCCGCAACGCAGAAAGGATGGAAGGGGAATTGGGTTGGTTGAGAAGACGGCCATACAACTGTATTAAAAAATAACCCTTAGACCTGTATACTGAAGAATATACTAAAAACGAAATATTTAAAAACAGTATCCTCTTAATCTCTATTGAAATTGCTCCTAGACCAGGGACCACTTTCCTAAAGCCTAGCTTTAGAGCGTATGTTCATTTTTACAAAATTTATTTTTTGTATTCTTTTATATCTTTAGAAATCAAATTATCAAAATATAATTTCTTTAAAGTTTTTATATCTGTCTCTCCAGTTTTGTCAAGATAAATAAAAACATCTTTCTCTTTCACCATATTTCTATGAATTCTTTCACTGAAAGCAGTTACACAACCACCGACATCAGAAATTTCATTCATCAACTTGGGCAGACCTGAGAGTATAAAATCCGTGCTAATTGAACCACCTTTGGGTTTCATAATGAAATACGTTGGATGTTTTATATATTTTCGCGCAGGAAAGCCTTTTTTATCTAGCTGAGTGATTTTCGGATAATGCCGATTATTTATTATTTTTATATGAATGGCCGGACTATGAGATTTACTTTTGCACTTAAGTGCATGGTATATGTTTGGAGGATATAAACTTCGTTTATTATTTTCCAATCTCTTTTGTAGAACCACAACAATTATGTCTGCCAAACTTATTAAAAAATTTGTTTTATCACCGTTATATAAAATATTAAATTTGTCATAGTCTTTGATTATTTTCCAAGCATCTGTAGTATATGAAAAAAAACCATCGCAAAGCACTTCAGCTTTAGTATCTCGAATATAGTCAAATATACTCCAAACACAAATATGGGGAAATGCGTTAACGAGATGTGAATCATAAAATTCATCAAGTTTTTGGTTTCTTACACCTATAAGACCAAATGTTTTTATTAAAGGAATTCGTTTTGTGTTAAAACTAGTGTATATGATATTTAGCTTGTATAAATAAGGACATATTTTCTCATAAATTTCTTCATGAAGTTTAGTATCACCATCAGTCAGGTCCAAAAGCTCAAAACTAGAGAGCACTTTTCTTTTAGATTTGATTCCGTTATTTTTCAATGTTGATTGTAAGATTTTTTCGTACTGCTTTTTTAAATTATCATACTCATTAGTTACAACAGCTATTCCAACCATAGATCTGAATTGTTTTTGTTTTTTATACATATCTATAAACTCAATATGTATTTCTTTTGCATCAATACCTATTTTTATGGTCATAAAAACATGTAGTGTCAGGAGATATATAAATATTTGCAATCAAAGCTAAAACAGAGAAACGGTTATGATTCTTACTAACTTTAATAGTATAAAAATTCTTAATTAATATCTTTCCATATAGAAAAATATTATTTCCGAAGTGAACGAATAGCTTCCGATTATTGTCAATAAACCTTTATATTAACCTTAAATCATCTCTAATCATGCGCATAAAGGACATATTAGCTGAGAACAGACCTAGGGAGCGGCTTCTGAAACAAGGCGCTTCTGTGCTCTCAGACGCTGAATTGTTGGCTGTTATCCTTCAGAAAGGGACTTCTAAAGATAACGCTGTTGACATGTCTAATAAGCTGCTTTCAAAATATCCCCTGGAGAAGCTTTCCAGCATGAGTTTTCCTGAATTACAACAGATTGAAGGCATAGGACCAGCCAAAGCAGCCCAGATAAAGGCAGTGTTTGAGCTCATGAAAAGATTCAAGACAAGCAGGAATGACGGAAAAGTGATCAAGAGCGCGAAGGATGTGTATGATTATGTCTCTCCGAAGATGAGTGGACTGGATAGAGAGCATTTTATGGTGTTGATGCTGGATACAAAGAATAAGGTGATAAAGGAAGAGATAGTTTCTATAGGCACGTTGAATGGAGCATTAATACATCCCCGAGAGGTGTTTAAGTCAGCCATAAAGGAGAGTGCGAACGCGATTATAATGGTACATAATCATCCGAGCGGGGATGTGGAGCCGTCAGAAGGAGATCTGAATGCTACGGAACGAGTTAAAGAAGTCGGAAAGATGATGAAGATTAAACTTTTAGATCATGTTATTATTAGTGAGAATAAGTTTTACAGTTGCAGGGAAAAAATGAAATTATGAGGCTGCAGCTTCGGCCGCAAGATTCGCTTGTTCCATTACAAGTTCTGTCGCTCTTTTTTGCTGGTCAGGAGGATAACCATATCGCTTCAATAATCGTTTTACAAGAACTCTAAGTTTAGCTTGTATGCTTTCTCTTAGTGTCCAATCCACAGATTTATTATTTCTAATGATTTCTGTTATTTCGCACGCCATTTTCTTTAAAATTTCATCTCCGAGCACCTGAATAGCACTTTCATTTTCTGCTAAAGCATCATAGAACGCTGTTTCGTCTTCTGATAAACCCAAATTTTCTCCTCTATTTTCTGCTTTTTTCATGTCTTTTGCTAAGGTTATGAGTTCTTCAACTACTTGTGCAGCTTCTATGCTTCTGTTTGTGTAGCGTCTTATGGCATTTTCTAGCATTTCTCTGAAAGATCTTGCTTGGACTAGGTTCTTTTTCATTCTAACTCTTATTTGGTCGTTTAATAACTTCTTTAACATCTCGAAAGCTAAGTTTTTCTGAGGCATTTCATGTACATCTTCTAAGAATTTGTCAGAAAGTATAGAAATATCTGGTTTTTTAATGCCTGCTGCTTCAAAAATATCTATGATTCTATCTGATACGATTGCTCTCGATAATATCTGGTTTATTGCCGTATCTAAATCTTCAGTATATTGACCTTTTGTTTCTGTTGTTTTTACTATTGAGGATTTTATTGCCTGGAAAAAGCCAACATCGTCTTTTATTGTCATAGCATCTTTATGTGGAACAGACAATGAGAACGCTCTTAATAATTCAGTTACATATTTAAGATATCTTTCTTTACCATCTTTTTGTTTCAGAATAAATTCCATTGTTTTCGGTATAAAGGACATCTTTTCTTTTGGATTAAGCTTAAAGAATAGTTTGTAATTGAAGCCGTGGAGCATTGCTAAAATTATTTCGTATTTTTCTTTCATTACGGCTACAGCGTCTTCTTGGTTAAAGGTTGGTTTTCCTTTACCTCCACTTTCTGTGTAGTCTGCTAAGGCTTTTTTTAGCTCTACACCAATGCCTATGTAATCAACTATTAAGCCTCCTTGTTTGTCCTTATAGACTCTGTTTACTCTTGCAATGGCTTGCATAAGGTTGTGGCCATTCATTGGTTTGTCGACGTACATTGTGTGTAGATTAGGGCAATCAAAGCCGGTTAGCCACATATCTCTTACAATAGTTAGTTTCATGTCGCTTTCTGTATCTTTCATACGATTTGCTAGTTCTCTCCTTCTTTGTTTGTTTCTAATATGTTGCTGCCAATCTGCAGGATCTGAAGCAGAACCAGTCATTACTACTTTTAAAAAGCCTTTATCATCATCTTTATTATGCCAATTTGGTCTTAATTTGATTATTTCGTTGTAAAGATCTACACAGATTCTTCTGCTCATACATACAATCATGCCTTTTCCATCTATAATCTGTCTTTCTTCGAAATGATTTACTATGTCTTTTGCGATTCTTTTTATTCTCGGGGGTGCACCCACAACTTTTGCTAGTTGGGCCCATTTGCTTTTTAACAGTTCTTTCCTAGAAGATTCTTCTCCTTCTGTTACTTCTTCAAAGTCAGAGTCTATTTTAGGTCTTTCTTCTGGTTTAAGGTCTAGTTTTGCTAATCTGTTTTCATAGTATATCCTAACAGTTGCTCCGTCTTCAACAGCTTGTTGTATATCGTAAACATCAACATATTTTCCAAAGACAGCGGGAGTGCTTTTATCAGATCTTTCTATTGGTGTGCCTGTAAAACCAATAAAAGAAGCATTTGGTAAAGCATCTCTTAAGTATTTAGCAAAGCCGTATCTTACTATTGCTTCGTCTTGTTTTTTGAGTATTTTAGCTCCGAAACCATATTGGCTTCTGTGAGCTTCATCTGCTATGACTATAATATTGCTTCTTTTTGATAATAATTGAAATTGTTCTCTATTGTCTTCTGGAAAGAATTTTTGGATTGTTGTGAAGACTATCCCTCCTGAAGAGACTTTTAGAAGTTCTGTTAGTTTTTGTCTTGTGTTGGCTTGAATCGGAGATTGTCTTAGGATTTGTTGACAATTAGCAAAATTATTGAATAATTGGTCGTCTAAATCGTTTCTGTCTGTTAAAAGAACTATGGTTGGGTTGTCCAGGGATAATGTTAGTTTTCCTGTGTAAAAAACCATGCTTAAACTTTTTCCAGAGCCTTGGGTATGCCAAACAACTCCTGCTTTTTTATTGGTTTTTGTGGCTTTTATGGTTGATTCTATGGCTTTGTTTACAGCGTTGTATTGATGATATGCCGCTAGCTTCTTTACTAGCTCTTTTTCTTTTTCAAAGACTATGAAATGGCGTATGATGTCTAATATAGTTTGTTTTTCGAACATTCCTCTTATTAAAACTTCCATTTGAGTCATAGTTTTTGATGGTTTATTGTTTTGTATGGTTTTCCAAGGCATAAACCTTGATTTTCCAGAAGTTATGGTTCCTGCTCTAGCATCCCAGCCATCTGTTACGACTAATATTTCGTTGTAGGTGAATAAGGTTGATATTTCTTGTTTGTAGGTTTCTAATTGGCTGAAAGCTTTCCAAATGGTTGCTTTTTCATCAGCAGGATTCTTTATTTCGAAGAGTACTAAAGGAATACCGTTTATGAATAGGATTACATCTGGTCTTCTGTTAATATTGTTTTCTATGATAGTAAATTGGTTTATAGCCAAAAATTCGTTGTTTTGAGGCTTTTTGAAATCAAAAAGCCAAACTTTGTCTCCAATGATTCTGTCGTTTTTTCTATATTCTATTTCAATACCATCGAAGAGCATGGTGTGGAAGTTCTGATTGTTGGTGATGAGTTTAGGGCTTTTAACCCTTAGAACCTGCTTTAAAGCGTCTTCTTTGGCATCTGAAGGCAGATTTGGATTGATTTTGTCAATGGCTTTCCTCAATCTGTCTATTAAAACGACGTCCTGATAGGATTTCCTCTCGGGTTTGTCGCCATCAGGGGCGATATCTGGGCCATAAATGACCTTGTAACCTAGCTCTTTGAATATGTCCAAGGCGACGTTCTCAACTTGTTCTTCAGTTATGGACGATTTCATTTTTATTCTTCCATTAAACAATTTTTAGTTTCTTTGCTTGTTTAACAAACTTTCTATGTCTTTCAATGAAGTAATCTGGATTTTTCAACAATGGTTTCGTAATCCTATTTACTTCATCTTTTGAATCAACAACAAGTCCACATTGGCTACAAACACATTTTGTGGTTCCAACAGGAGATGAAAAGAAAGATTCAAATTTTACCTCATTTCCTGTTACATCAATGATTCTTCCATGTGGACAGATATTTTTTAACTGGTCGATCTTTATTTTTCTCCTATTCTCTAAATATCGATTTAAATCAAACTTGAAACTTATTCTAATTGCAATTATTGAAAAAACTATGGTAAGAATTAATAGTAATATTTCTAGAAAAGTCATGTTCTTACCTCGATATGAACTCTAATTTTTCCTGACATAAGTTTGGGGAGTAATGAATCTCTAATTTGTGATAATTTAGTGCTTTCTTTTTCATTTTTTTCAAGTTTTGAATAAAAAGAATTTACAACAGTATCATAGTCTATCATAAGTTGATCTGAAGGACAAATTAACGATATTTTTCTAACATCTGATAAATTAATTGTTGGTCTTGTAGATCCTGCAGATATCTTTTCCCAATATTTTTTATCACTTAATCTTTTTATAAAATTAAAAATGAAATACTTATTCTTCCTGTGCTCACTAGGCGATATTTTAAGTATGCTTGATGCGATTATTCCTTTTTTTAAATATTCTGGCACCATAGCGAATTTTCCAATAGTTGCACCAGTTTTAGCTAATAGAATATCATTAGGAAAAACAACAGATCTAACTAATTCTTGAGATTTTTCCTCCGAAATATAAACCAACTTCGAATTTATGAACCTACCTTCAAAGGAAGTATTTATAACCCTAATAACTGGGATTCCCTCACCAATATATTCATCACTGTGAAGTTGGGTACCAAAGGGACCATCAACTATAGAGTTTTTCTTTTTTTTGGCAATATTTTCCATCTTTAATACTTTCCACCCTTTCGGAATCTCCCCTAACTCACTCTCAACCATCTCTCCGCCAGAGCGTTTGTAAGGGTTTCCTTCTTCGTTTGGAAATTCAAAATCAACAAACCAATGTTTAAAAATAGTCTGTCCTATTGCTTCAAGAGTTTTGTTCATTCTTTGGTTAATTTCGATTTTTGAGTCTAAGTCGGAGAGGATTTTGGCTATTGCTTGCTGTTCATTCTCTTTTGGTCGTGGACAAAAAGAGTTTTCTATTACATCAGGATTAAATGAAGGATAGGTAGATGTATGACTATCTGCAATAGAACTTAAAAAGTTGGTATAACTATCCGTGGTAAGATAGTAATAAAGAAATTTCGGGAAAATATTCTTTGAACTAATCACTGCAAATCCTGTTGAAGCAACAAGGTTTTTCTTTGATTTGTCTACAAAAAAGAAATGTTTAAGATTAGGTCTAACAGTAGAAATCAAGATATCATGATCTTTTATTATTCTTTTTGCCCTGCTTGGTGCTTCTTTAAGATTGAGCTTCTGGGCTCTTACCAAATGTCCTTTATCTACAGAAGATGTGTCAATATACTCAATATTTTCTTCTTGATAATTTTTATTTATTGTATCTTCATTTATTTTGACTAAAGTTCCCACAACCTCAATTCTCCAATCTTCTGGAATCATTCCTATTTCAGTTTGTTTGAAATTATTTGTTTGTTTCATTCTTCTGTTGCCATTTATTATACACTTTATTTACCAAGTTACTTATTGGTGGAATCGCTATAATTATCAAAATAATCATTACCAAATCTCGGAAAAATATTAACCAAGATTTTGCTATTATTAGGTCTAAAAGTATGTATGTTAAGCCAAGGGTTATAATAAAATAAATGACAAACTTTTTCTTATTTTTTTGATAAAATTCAACGAATTTTTCTTTTGCTCGAGAGATATAATAAATAATTAAAGACAATATAACAAACTCGTAGCTAAATATGCCAAAGAAATATATAGCTAATCTTAATACCTGAGACCATCCAATAACTGGAACTGATGAAAAGTTGTATATAAAAAAACAGATAGTTCCAACTATAAATAGAAAAAATAAATCGATTAATTTCTCGTAAGGCAGTACGTCTTTGGAGGGATTCATCTGAAAAACCTCCTTATAAATTCAAAGAATATTGCAAATATGATCAAGGGAATTAAAGCATTAGCGAAAGCATCTGTAGAAGACTCTATATTACCCGAGAATATAGTATTGAAAGCTGAATTTATTAATGGTAAAAAGATAGCTAAAATAACTATAATAATAACAATAGTTGCTATTTCTCTTGGTCCTATTTGTCCTTTTTTATTTTTTATTCTCATTTTTAAAATAGTTTAACAACGCCTCTTCATAAATTAATAATACACTATCAAAATCCAGACTTAATCGCACAGATAAAGGTTTTTTAGTGTGAGGATCGCGAAATGAATCAAATTTAGTGTGATTTTTATTTGGAACAGAGAACAATACACCGTTATGTACAAAATTACTCCTTTTTGTATAAATATACTTCAGAATAAACTCTAACTGAGCATTAATCAGATTGACTTTGCTTTTAATAGCGCACAAAGCTTCTGGGTAACAAAGACCATACTGTATATAACAATGCTTTTGTTTGTAACAAGAGGGTAAAATGTGATGTTTCTTTATTTTTTTAAGTCTAATTTTTCCAGGGTTTAAATATTTAGCTTTAATTAATTCTTGACCGCAAACAACATTTTTAACCGTTTTATTCCCAAAATTAGAAATCATTAAGAGTTTGCTTTTTTCACTTAAATTATCTCTAAAAAAGTCTTCAAATAATTGGCCTTTCTTTTTTCTAGTCCCTGTTTTATTTACTGCCGCCTCTATAGCTATGCAAAGATAAATAAATTTATCAACATCATCCTTTAATTTTATAACCCGAGAATATATGAGTGTAGATGCCAAAAATCTCTCATATACTTCTGTTTTTTTGAAGGATTTAATCAACTGTATAAAATCGTTTTTTAGATTTTTACTTCTTAAATTCCTAATGAAATTTTCTAAGCCTCTCTGTTCTTCTTTTTGTTTTTTTTTAATATCAAAAAGAAATCTATATATTTCTTTGTCTTCTTTACTTTTTATTTTTTTTAGATTATCATTTAATTCTTTTTTTGATGCTGTTTCTATCTTTTTCGGAAAAATAATTTTTTCAGATGCCATACCCAATCCCTTCCAGATTCTTCTTTATCTCTTCGTCCAGATTCTTCCCTTCTTTCATCTGCTTCCCTAATTCCAAAGTCAACCTTTTCATCTTCTCTTCGAAGGCTTCTGGGTCTTCTTCCTCTTCTTCTATGCCGATGTATCTGCCGGGTGTTAAGATAAAATTGTGCTTCTCCACTTTTTCCAAAGCGGCTGATTTGCAAAAGCCAGCAACATCTTCGTATTTGCCGCCTTCTCCTCGCCAAGCATGATAGACATCAGAGATCTTTTGTATATCTTCATCTGTTAACTCTCGATGTCTTCTATCAATCATTGAGCCCATCTTTCGAGCATCAATAAAAAGAACTTCGTTTTTCCGGTTTCTAAACTTATTATTGCTTTTATCTCTGGCAACAAACCATAAACAAGCAGGAATCATAGTATTAAAAAATAATTGTGATGGTAAAGCAACCATGCAATCAACAAGATCAGCTTCAACTATGCTCTTTCTAATCTCTCCTTCACCAGAAGTATTTGAAGACATAGAGCCATTAGCTAACACAAATCCTGCAACACCATGAGGTGCTAAATGATGGATAAAATGCTGAACCCAAGCAAAGTTGGCGTTGCCAGGAGGCGGAACACCATACTTCCAACGAATATCATCCCTTAGCTGTTCTCCTTTCCAGTCAGAATCATTAAACGGTGGGTTTGCAAGGATAAAATCTGATTTTAGATCTTTATGAGCGTCGTTAATAAAGCTTCCTTCATTATTCCACTGAACATTAGCATCTATGCCTCTAATAGCAAGGTTCATCTTACAAAGTTTCCATGTTGTTGAATTACTCTCTTGTCCATATATAGAAATATCGCCTATTTTGCCTTCATGAGCTTTAATAAACTTCTCGCTTTGGACAAACATGCCTCCTGAACCACAGCAAGGGTCAAAAACTCTGCCTTTATAGGGTTCTATCATAGCAACTAATAACTTAACTATGCTTTTTGGAGTGTAGAATTGTCCTCCTTTCTTGCCTTCGGCATCTGCAAATTGGCCTAAAAAATACTCATAAACCCGTCCCAGAACATCTTTTGACTTACTCTCATAATCTCCCAGAGTAATTGTTCCAATAAGATCTATTAATTCTCCAAGTCTTTGCTTATCAAGAGCTGGTCGAGCATAATTCTTTGGCAAAACACCTTTCAAAGAAGGATTTTCTCTTTCAATAGCATCCATGGCGTCATCAATAAGTTTGCCAATATTGGGTTGTTTAGCATTTTTTTGAAGAAAATCCCATCTTGCCTCTTTAGGAACCCAAAATATATTCTCTGCTTTATATTCATCAGGATCTTCAGGATCTGCTCCCTCATGAAGCTGCTCTTTCAACATCTCATGCTTCTCTTCAAAAGAATCAGATATATACTTCAAGAATATCAAGCCTAAAACAACATGTTTGTATTCTGCAGCGTCCATGTTGCTTCGCATCTTATCTGCTGCTTTCCAAAGCTTCTGCTCGAAGCCGAGATCTCCGTTAGAGTCGTTCTTAGTCATCGTATTGCCCCCTAATAAGCTTAGATAACCCTAAATACTTTAAAAAGCTTGTCCTCTAAAGCCCAATATTTATTTTCTGTATAGAAAAAAACACACTTTATAAACAAAAAAGTCTTTCCCTTTGCATATGGAAGAGCTAAGACCCTGTTGTGCCGGATGTGGTAAAAAACTTGAGGTGTTTGAAGGTCATTATTTAAAGGGCAATACTATTTATGACCGGGTTTCTGGATTGACCTATAACACAGGCCAAGTTTATTGTTCTTCTTGTTTTGAGGGATACATGGGAAAGGATCTTTTGAAAGATTCGAAAAAAGAAGAAACAGAAATAGAGTATGGTAACTTAACTAATATTGGGAAATTAGAACCTGGACAAACAGAAGTTCAGATTTTAGTGGAAGTAGTTAAGAAAGGAGAGGAAAAGCATATTAAGAAGAATGGTAGAGACTTAAGGCTTGTAGAGGTTACTGTCAAAGATAACACTGGAGAGATCATTCTTCCACTTTGGAATGATATAATAGAGGAAGTTCAGGAAGGGGATATGTTATACATAAAAAATGCTTATATTAGATCTTGGAAACCTATAAACCGGCTGAGTCTCGGTAGAAACGGCGAAATTTCTAAGATTTCTTAAGTTTTCTTCAAAACTTCCCTAACCAACTGCAGAATAGGCATTCCTCCTCCGCCGTAGGCAGTTCTGGTCGCTTCAATATCTACTTCGGCCAATATATCTTCCTCAAAGGTATCAACGTTCTTGTGTCTGAGTCAAAGTTGTCATAATACTGCATAACCAAACGTACAAGCATGTCCAAATCTATTAGTGTCAGAGGTTTCTCCGACCTTTCAGCTTCGTATTTTGCCTCTTTCGAAAAGCCACCTGTAGACACATACAAACCCTTAGCATTATGTCTTAATACGCCCACAAAAGATCTTACTTCTTTGGTTCCCATTTGTCCTGATCTGTGCTTAACTTCCACAATTATTCTTGGATCTTTTAAGCCTAATCCATCGGGGGAAGCCAATACATCTTTTCCTCTGTCTGCACCTTTAGAAGAAACAATCGTCTTATAACCCATCCCTCTTAGAAGACCTGCCACTAATTCCTGCAGCTCTTCCCAATTCAACTCAAGGATCTTGTCTTTTATAAATTCATGAGACTTTGAAACAATATCCTCTTTGATAACGTCTAGCTCTGTTTCTTCAGCTTCGGGTTCCTCTAAATTTTTCTCTTGCCCGCCCAAAACAGCTAAAACCTCATTAGATGCGTCCTCTCCAAGATCGAATATGGTTGAAATAGCACCCAACGTATTTTTTGTTGATGTTGATAGTTTATCTCTGTTCACGTTGCCCAACCATTTGACTTCTCTTATGTGCGAAAAAGTTCCTACTTTTGTATCATAAATATAGTCAGAAGTTATTTCACCAACTAAATAAACTCGCTCCTGAGGGTCATAAGTAACTATTTTATCTCCTTTTTTAAAGTTGAATCTGAATCTACTAATCTGGCCCGCGTTGATGTTTATCCTTCCTTGCTTGTCGTCAGGATATTTTTCTCTCAAAGCTTTCTTAATCTCTTCATGATTCTTGAACTTAGATAAATCACTAAGCTTATCCCAACCAATAGAAACAATGTTTTTCTTCTTAAACTCAGGTACTAAAAAAGCATCTGGCCCCGCTCTAACCATCCACATTTTTGACATGAATATCACCCCAGTATACTCTAGAAAAGCGGAAATCCTTTAAAAATCTTCTCCTCTAAACACGTCAAAATCTATTTAACAGCTCATTTAACCAAATCAAAATACTTCAATATACGGATGGTTTGAAGGATATTAGAATCATACCGTCCAGTAACACTAATCTTTTCGACTAGTTCTTTGATTATTTCCTCGAAATAGATGACAGAAATATTATTTTTAGTGAATCTACTTTCAATTAACTTCCTTTTTTCTTCTTTTTTCCCAAAATGGTTTCTTGTGGTAACAAATATCTTCTTAACAGGCTTATTTCCAATAACTTCTCGTATTTTTTTGACCCTTTCCGTTCTTCGCATTTGGTGTACATATGCTTCGACTGTTTCTTTATCTGTTGCGCCAATAGAATAGACCGAACGCCATTTTATCTCATAATCATAATAATTTCCATCACTATCTGCTGCTAAAATGTCTATATCGCTGTAATTGCTTCCACCCTTAGGACCTATCGTCTTGAATTGGATGTTAGAGATTGTGAACTGATTTTTACAAAGATTCAACCATTTTACGACTATTTCTTCATTGACGTCCATTTTATGTGCTTAGAGAACTTTATTTATAAATCTTCCTCTAAACTATCAAGCACATGTGGCGACACCCCCGCAGACCTCCTCGCACTCTTCACGCAGTAAATATCTTCTTAACCTTGTCTTTTGGGAGCCAAAGGCTGTGCACTCCTGCTCCTGTGGTTATCTCTGCAAAGACGTATGTCTTGCCATTGTGCATCTTGGTCTTGTTCTTGTGGATTCTGGGCCGTATCAACACATCCAGGATCATGACATAGGCTGTCCTGTTCTCATATCTCTTTGGGACGACTATGTGAGCCGAGTTCCCAATGCTCTTGACTTCTTTGACCAATACTTCTTCAACAACCATTGGAACACCGTTTTTTAGGAGATTACAATGATGACACTCATTTTTACCTTCTCCAAGATATACATCTGTAGAGTCATATCCACATTTCTTGCATTTCATTTGTATCACCTACGTTTGTTTATACAAATGGATAAACAAGAAGTATTTAAAGGTTGTGGATCAGGAGAAGATGAATAGAGGGAAGATTTAAAAACCGCCACCCTTTACACCCACCTATGGAAAAAATCGAAGCAATTTCCTTTGTGAAGTGGGCTGGGGGCAAAAAACAGCTTATTGAGCAGTTTAAACCACTATTTCCCAAGAAGTTTACCCACTATTTTGAACCGTTTGTGGGTGGCGGAGCAGTAGCTTTCTATGTTATTCAGAAGTATAAGCCAAAAGAAGTGTTTCTCTCAGATATAAATGAAGAGCTGATTAATGCTTATAATATTATAAAAACAGATGTTGAAAGCTTGATTGCCAAGCTTAGAGAACATAAGAAAAACCACATGAAAAATCAGAAAGAATATTACTATAAAATCAGAGATATAAATCCCAAAGATCTCTCAAAACTTAATAATGCAGCACGATTTATTTATCTAAATAGAACCTGCTTTAATGGTCTGTATAGAGTCAATTCTAAAGGAGGATTTAATGTTCCTATTGGAAGCTACAAAAACCCAGACATTGTGCAGGAAACAAAGCTAAAAGAAATAGCAAAGCTTCTTCAAAACGTAACTGTTAAGGTTATGTCCTTTGAAAAAGTTGTTGAACTTGCCAAAAAAGGCGATTTTGTCTACTTTGATCCTCCATATTATCCTCTAAAGAAAGGTCTAAGCTTCACAACCTACACCAAAGGCAACTTTTTAGAGAAAGAGCAGAAAAAATTGGCAAATGTCTTCAGAGAATTGGATAAAAAAGGCTGTTTTTGTATGGAAAGCAACAGCGACACAGAATTCATCAAAGGGATTTATTTTGGCTATAAAATTCATACAGTTGAAGCAAGACGGTTGATTAATTCTAAAGTAGAAGGTCGAGGAAAGATTAATGAAGTTTTGATTAAGAATTACTGAGTTTCTAAATACCACAAAGGCTCTCTCTTTTCTTCATATTTTGCATGTTTTTTATTCTCTTTAAACGTATATTGTATCTTTGGAGGCTGTCCATTGGCAACACTCATACACAAATTATCAATTTCTTTAGGACTATCAATAAATTCTCTTATCCAACCTTGAAGAAAAAGGGTTTTTGGGTCAAATTTACTTGGTTTATTATACCCATATTCTTGTTCAATAATAAACAACTGAGCCATATAGGCTATTATTTTCAAAGAGTTAAGATAATGTTCAAACTTTTCTCCATCAACCAATTTCATTTCTTCATCAGGATCTTTACCATAAAAAATGTTATCAAATATTGTTAGCAATTTCTTCTTCAGTCCAGGTCTTGAACGTACTTTAAGGTTTAGGTCTATCATGAATCTTAAATGATTTGGTCTAAAGACTCTTGAACCTTCTCTTAGCCAGATTTGAAAGTTTTTATGTTTGTCATAGTCTTTGAATCTTGCAGATAGTTTAGACGGCCTTAAAATGAATAGTTCTACGTCTTTATCTATACAGACAACTTTTTCTTTATCAAACTCTAATTCCTTGACAATCTTGAACATGTCGTTATATTTCATTTAAATAGAGAGATTATAAGGATTTTTAAAAATTTTCCCATTTTTTCGGCTATTGTCCGAGAATTGTGCAGAAGCACTGGTCAGACGGCCACAAGGCATATAAAGGAGTTAAGCTTGACTATACATATGAAGCCACACTTCAAAAAAGGCGATTTTACCCTTTATAAAGGAGATTGCCTGAAGATCTTGCCTAATCTTGAAAAAGAGTCTGTAAGTATGATTTTTGCTGATCCGCCATATAACCTTTCTAATGGCGGAATATCATGTAAAGCAGGCAAAATGGTTTCTGTGAATAAAGGAAAATGGGATAAATCACAAGGTTTTGACAAAGACTATGAATTTACCTATAACTGGCTTAAATTATGCAGAGATGTCTTGAAGCCAGAAGGCACAATTTGGGTTTCTGGCACACCACACAACATATATCAAGTAGGGCATGCTCTACAGGCGCTTGGATATCACATTCTAAACGAGATAATCTGGTTTAAGCCTAATGCACCGCCTAATTTGGCCTGCAGATGCTTTGCCCACACTCACGAAACAATAATTTGGGCTAAAAAAAGCAAGAAAGCCAAGCACAAGTTTAATTATAAACTCATGAAAGAATATGATGATAAGTTTGGCCCTGCGAACAAACAAATGAGAAGCATCTGGAATATTCCATTAACGCCACCTTCTGAGAAGAAGCAGGGAAAACATCCAACGCAGAAACCAATGGAACTACTGAAGAGAATTGTATTATCAAGTACAGAAAAAGGCGATTTAGTATTAGATCCTTTTAGCGGCTCTGGAACGACAGGCGTTGTTGCGAATCAGTTAGGGCGGAGGTATGTTGGGATAGATAAGGATAAAAGTTTTCTGGATTTGACAAAAAAAAGATTTCAAAAAAGTAAATAATTATTTAAATAGACACTGCTTTTTAAAACCAATGACTGGCTATAAAGAACATATCACCTTAGGCATACTTTTTACAGTTGCATTTTTCTTAATACTTTATTTTGCATTTAAAATAGATGTCCTTTCAACAAACATACTGGTTCCTTCAATAATAACAATACTTATTTTTAGTTTATTGCCAGATATTGATCATAAAGAATCTATTATAAGTGGTTTTTTACATGTTGTTGCAGGCATGGCCATTATAGCAATTATTGCAAAAGCAATTCCTTTAAATTATGCTTCTTTTTTAACAGTAGCATTTGTAGGTTATTTAGAATATTACCACTGGAGTTATGCTAGAGCTGATAGAAATCACAGGCAATTTCCACATACATTCACATTTGGAATAATTTCTTCAGCAGTATTTTTCTTTATTACTTTATCTTGGGTTGTTCTCATTGTTGCCTTTCTAACCTTTGTGTCACACATATTGGCTGACGGATATATCCCAAAGGCAATCCAAAAAGATAAAGAACTATGGCAAAATTTATTTTCTAGAAATTAAATTAATTCGCCCTGTTCCTTTATTTTTAGAAAGGATTTATAAAACATAATTTTTTACAATTTTTTTGAAATCTGGTTCCTTTATTTGTTCAAGTTGTTTTCTTCTTATGTCTAATCTTTTTGCATCCTTGGCCAAATATTCATCTAAAACAAATTCATAATTGGGGTGAAGAATTCCTTGCTTTTTTAAAATAAATAATGCTAAAAAGACCTCATCAGCAACTCGATTAAATAAATCATTTTTCTTAAAATGCTCTATTGAACGAAAAGACCAAAAATCAATATCTTCTTTATCGTAAAGGTATTTAAAACAAAAATTTATCAAGGCATTCAAATCCTCATTATCCGGAATGAGAAAAGGATTTTTTCTAAAATAGAAAATAGATAATTTATTATTTATACTTCCAAGTATTCTGGTTAGACAAGCATAACACGTTCCACAATTATCCTTCCATCTGCCAGTTACACAAGAATGTGTATTGGATAATAATTTGTCATCAGGCATCAGATTTATTAATTCAGATTTTGTAAAATCCTCAAACATTGTTATTATGTCAATATCTTTTTTTAGAATTAGACCTAGTATAGTCTTGGCTATTTCAAGAACATAGGGGTGCGTTGTGTATGTAATTGTGTCAAGAGGAGCAAACTTTGGTTGGTACATTGTTTGACCACATTCTGAAATTATTAACCTTTTTGATTTAATTAAGTGGGCTAAAATCCCTCCATACAGAAAATACAAAAAACCTCGCGTTTGTGAGTAATCTTTCAACCATTCGGGGGCAATAAATTTGTGCAATATTATCTTTTTTGGTTTCAACACCACCTTGTTTAAATATTCAACTTTCCCATCAATTCTACCGGTGTATTTGTGAGCAACATATAATGCTCTAACATCTCCATACTCTTCTTTACTTTTTAATATCCCTATGGAACTATCAACTCCCCCAGAATATAAACAAATAGTGTCGCAAGGTTTAAAAACTATTTTTTGAGTTTTTGTTTTTGGTAATTTTTTGGGCACTAATTCAAAATTTATTTCTTCACACAGCACATCTTCAACTAGAATATTTAAAAGTTTAGTAATTTCAATCTGTGTAGAAGGTTCTATTTTCTTATAAATATCAACTAGAACAACATCAGGAAATTGACCGCCTTTCTTAATTATGTTCTCTAGAAGGTAAATAGAGTTAGCTATAGAGTAAAGTGTTGCTGTTTCTTCACTCTCCCATATAAACTTCATTGTAGGAGATCCAACAAACAGATTTTTTTTCATTTTTTGGAACTTATTTCGGCTAATACTTCTTTACAAAACTTTGATTTCGTCTCATCAATCTTTTCTGGAGAAAGTCCATTTATAACCTTAGCATAATCTTCAGCAGATTTAACATTATATTTTGTGATATAATATTTTATTTCTTTATCAATAACCTTATCTACAATTAAATCTATATCTTTAAGATATTTCTTCTTATCTTGTGAAGAAATCTTATTTGTGCTCGAACTAAATTCCTTAGAATTTATAATTTGGGTTATAAACGATTTCATATTCTCTTTCGCAAACTCAAAAAATATTGCAATTTCAGAATATGGGGTGGAGGCCTTAGTCATGACCACCACCTCGCAAGAATTTCAAAGCATTTTCTATAATAACCCTGTCAACTTGTTTTGGGACAGATATTTTATTTTGTTTTTTTACTTCAGACCAGCTCTTAGAAATTTTTCTTCTGAGTGAATAATCATCCTTCTCACTTTTCAATTCAGAATAATTCCTAATCAAGTAGGGGGTGAGTTTTTCAGCATAGGCTATGTAAGATATTGGTTTCTTTGCTTCAGAAAAAACTTGAAAGGCTCCTTCTCCTATTTTTTTTACATCCTCTTTATCAATATAACTCTTTAAAGTTTTGACTGCTTCTTTTACAGGTTTGGAACCACCAATTAAATTACTAGCTTTATATGATCTTCTTCCGCCCATGTTTAGTATCTCCTATAGCTGTTACAATTGATAATAAATTATTTTGTATTTTAGACTCTGTGTCCATTATTCCTTTGTAAATATAGGTTCCTATGCCAATTAAAATAAGGAGAATAATTTGTGCAGTAATAACCGACTCGAAATAACAGGTGTTTTTAGATTCTATAAAAATTAATGCTGTGCCTCCAATAAAAAGAAACGAAAATAAGATAATAAAGAAAGTTTTTTTATGATTATTAGACTCATTTAATTTCTTTAAAAAATCACTATTGTCCTTAAATTTATTCATAATGTCTTTATCTTCTTTTTTTATCAATGTTCCTTTAAGTATATTCACAAGTTGTATCATATAGCGTCCTGGCTTTAAAGTTTTATTCTTTGATATCAAAATCATTAATTCATTATATTTTTTGTATGTAAGCTTAGTTTTTTCACAGAAGGAAACAATTGCGTTTTTATGTTTAGAAGATAAACCAAAGAGTCTCTCGCTCCATCCGAATATTGCTAAAAAAATTGCGAGTGCCGTAGCGATATATATTTCTCCTAACATGAGTATAGAAAATCCTATTTATATTATAAATATATTGTTTCTAAGATAAATTTATCATAAATCCCTCTCAAAACACATTTATTTTCCATATAGACCATAATTCAACCAAAAACATAAGATTTACGTCCCCACCCCCGCAGGGCCCATGAACACAAGGCCATACCCCCTTTATAAACACCACCGCAACCTTTATATCTCTCTTTACATTCCTTTCTCTCATGAAGACCCAGCACTTCGATCTTTATTTAAAGCGCTTCAGGAAACAACTTCAAAGATACGAACACGAAGCAAAATTCAACAAACATCTTTTCTACATCTTTAACATTCCAATTATCATCCTGGCAGCATCTGTGCCTGTTCTCGTCTCTTTACAATTCAACCTTACAGCAATCATCTTCTCATTAATAGTGGCCATAGGAACTGGCATTGCAACTCTCTGCAACTTCAGGGATATGTGGCAAAGACATAGACTATTAGCAGAAACCCTAAAAAGAGAGAAAGCATTATTTGAAACCAAGACAGGCAATTACGAACATGTAAAGGATCCCGAAGAACTCTTCATCGAAACCATAGAGAACAAGATGTCAGAACATCGGACATTATGGAGAGAGCTGATGAAAAAAAGAAAATAATCTACTTCTTCAACCTAACAATGACATACTTAACCAAGCTCCCTATGAGATAAAAAGCAACCAACCAAAGAATCATAGAGACCCAATCCCTAAGAACAATTCCTATCAACACTGTGAAGAAACCCAATACTGCTGTCAATATAATACTCACCTTGTTAGGCCTGACAAACAACAAAAACTCTTTCCTCTTGAAAAGATAGACAAAGAACCAGACTATTGCAGCGATAATTACAGCATACAACAAGATAAGCCAGGTATAAACACTGGGATTGGCTACCAAGTGGCCAGGAAACTTGCTATAATCTATCACCAAGCTAGGGCACATGCCTCCACCGCCGCCTTTCAAATAGCAATAATCCCTGCTTGTCCCAGCGATCACCAACCAATCTCCTGCTTTTTTATACTCATAATAGCTGCACCGCGTGTATTCTTCCTTAAGTTCTGCTAATTTTGCTTCTTTTTCAACAGAATACGGCTTAAATTCCAGATCTCCACCTGCAAACATGCCCTTATCAGTTGCAAGCCAATGCTCCACTTCCTCAGCAAAGATCGGCCTGATATCATCAAGGTTATCCACACATATAGCATCCACAGCAGCAAAGACTTTCTCATAATCAGGAGCGTCAGATCTCCAAGAATTAGCTTCGAGATTCAATCCATAATCTTCACTGATATGGTTAGGGTATCTGATATACGGGAGATTCAGGTTTAGTCCCCCATAAGAATTATGTGTTACGTTGTAACTGCAATTCTCGTCCAAACAAGTAAAATTCTGCTCAAAAAGAGAATCTTCAAAATCACACCAGAAAACAACTGCAGGTATCCTCGGGCTGCATGCAAAAGCAGGAGATACCAATACCAGAGACAAAACAATGAACAGCAATAGTTTCTTCATGATGATCATCTATCAAAACTTCAAGGCGGCAGCTCATCTGCGCAAAAGAAACTGCCTTTTTGAGATCCATCAGGCCAAGAACTAGAAATTGCTTGGGCTATCAGGAACTGACCCGGACATTCAGGGATACAACCACAGACTTCAGGAATCATATCTTCTCCTGGGTCTGCACCAGTCGTGACTCCTCCACAGCCCCATTCCAGACCTGAAGCACAATTCTTGAAGCTTTCATCCACCCAAGGTTTAGGTGAGCAAACATTATTCCTGCATTCACAAGCCCAAGGCTCTGAACATGCACATGCCAAGCTGGTATCAACAACATAATCATTATTATAACAACCGCAGCCACAGCCTACACCACCGACCACCTTGCAATCAGCATCTGATTCGCAAGATTTATCTTTTATAGGAACACATGTCCAATCAGCATCGCAATCATCTGTACAGCCTCTAAAAACTGCGCGAAGCTCTGCTGAACAATCAATAGCTGTTTCTCTACAGTCATCTCCGATGCAGCATTTATAACCATCCTGCACGCAAGAGTCTACATCATCCTCGCAACAGCAAGCAACTCCAGCTCCAACCCAATCATCTGGAACATCTGGAGGTTCACATAATTGTCTATTTCCGCTACGCAAAGTGACTTTATTCATAGTGACCTCACAAGGCTCGGGAATTACAGGAACACCTGAACAATCTCCTCCAGGATAGCCTGCTTCTTTACAGGCCAAATCACATTTATTATCCCCTGGGGGTGTATCGTCAAAAGGCACACATTCCCAATCAGGATCACAAGTAGCAGTACATCCTTTATAGACTGCTCTCGCTTCAGCACTGCAATCAATGGCTGTCTCTCTGCACTCCTCACCCTTACAGCATTTATAACCATCCTGCACGCAGACACAGCCAACAACAAAAAGAACTGCTACAACCAAAAGTATAATCATTAGTTTATTCATATGCACTCACCTGAATATTTTATCCGAGTATCTCCTGAAGCCATATCAACGATGCCTATCATTATTGAATCCCCGCAGGTACTGGTTGCGTCAGGATTATCCGTCTGAGTAGTGCCATACATTATCACGTTCATATTATCTATGCGCCGATCCATGTACACATGTATGGGTTCAACAAACTTACCTATCAAGCTCGCCATATCCCTTGTCAATTCTCTAGGAGAAAGCAATGATTCATATTCAGCTATCTCAAAATAAGGGATTATAGATGATTCGTTCGTCGTATCGACAACAGCCACGCCATCCTCAAAGATTGGCTGATCATCATCGTCAATGAAGATCGGGAATCTATGCTGCCACCAGGCCACATATGGATCGTACGTAAACTTGTAAGTCACCCTTACATAGCCATAATCACGTATTATGCCCTCATGATATTCATATTTTATCTTCATAGGGCAGAAATGATCCTCAAAGTATCCGCTAGACAAACCTTTTTGCAATAAAAAATCTTTAGAAGCCAGATACATGCCCCATTCATCGGTCTCAACATCTCCAGCGGTCAGACAATCATCTTCTGATAATAAACCGCCGTTGCCATTAGGGCCCAACGGGCTCTTAGGATCCAATATCACCTTTTCCTCTAGGACTTCTTCAGGTGGTGTGTCAACCCCTGACTTTACAACACAAACATTATTCTCACATGCTATTGTTGCAGCCATGCAGCACACTTCTGGACAGGTGTCGACAGGTTCGCATCCCTGCAGGGAATACCACTCATCAACATATTCTTCATTCACGATATCTTCATAAGAAAAGCCGCCGCAACCGCTACAGCCGCAAGTACAACCCACAGGAACACATTCATCTGCAGATGTGCAATATTTCATGGCTTCAAGATGAACCGGCTCTGTGACTTGACAACCTGCAACAAAAAGGACTGCTACAACACCCAAAAGCAAGTATTTACTACACATACATCATTTATAGAGAAACTAGTATAAAAAGTTTTTCAAATCACCAACACTTCACACTTGCCTTCATCAGAACATGTACAGCCGTAATTCAATCCAATAGTACATACTGTGCTAGGAGGATTTTCTGCTTTCCAATTCTTATGGACACAGGCCTCAACACAGCTGCCGTATCCTACACAGTCATTGTTGACCTTGCAGCTGAAACTCACACCATAGTCTTCAGGGAGATCAATGACTGTTGTGCACCTGTTCTCTACGCAAGCCGGCTTTTTCAAAGGCATGGGACACATAGCACACATCACAGTGGCACAGCTCTGGGTGTTGAAAGAATTGGCAAAATCGTTATAGTTCTTGTTAAAGCTTTCCTTGCCGTCTGGACAGCAGCAGCAACCAAAGCAAGGGAATTCACAATCAGAATCCTGAGAACATACTTTCCTAGTGGCGAACATGATAAAGAAAAAAACAAGAATACATGCTACGATTATCAAAAAGATGAATAATTTTCTCATAAGAGCATAAAGAGAAAGGAAGTTTAAATATTTTTTCAAAACTTCAAAGATATCCTATCTCAAGATGACTATCTCGAACCTGCCAGTGAGCCCTTCTGCATAATGTATCTCGAAAATAGCGTCTACGTTCTTGTCGATATCGCCAAGACACTTGGCCCTGAAAGTGACACTATCACCCCGCCTGATCAACTGCGTCTTCTCTGTCCCAAAAAGAGCGCCATCGACACTCCACTCCACGTTCTCCACAGAATCGCATTTTCCTGAAACTTCAGCTATCCAAGATATGAAGAAATCTTCCCCTTTATTGTTCACAACCTCCCAATACAGGTAACCTCCGCGATAATAAGGATCCTCAATGCAAGAGAGCCCCGGAGGCCCGATACATCTCAAAAGAGACGCCTTAGGGATAAAAGACTGAGACAGAAGAAACCAGACAACAAGGCATATAATGACAACTCCTGCGATGATATACCCCCTATAAGTGCGTATCATATATCAATACTGAAGAAAGAAGTTTAAAAATGTTTTCAAAGCTTCAAGCTTCAGAAACAGGATGCTGCTTTTCCAGCATCGTATCAAATATTATATCAGCTATATCCTGCGGAGGCTCTGTCATCTCAACAGGTATGTTCTCTAGGCATTTTTCCAAGAGACTAAGAACTCTCTCATTTCTTGAAGAACCTACAATCAAGAATAGCTTGTTATTGTGGTCTGCATCCAGCCTGCTCAGGAAGAGTTGGTAATCTCCTTCAGCATCCGTGCCATAAGCATAGAACATATCACCTGCTTCATGGTACTCACCATTTTCAGCGAACCAAAAGCATCTCTGGCCAAGCTCAAAGACACTTCCATCATACTCTCCGACCCTTGTCTCTAAGTATCTTTGTCCTTGCATCTTAAAACCTCAAGCTGTGCGGTCTCGCCCTCTAAACACCTTTAATTGATACATTCCAATTTCTTTATCCACTCCTGCGTCCAGTTCCATAGTCTCAAGCAACCTTACCTGGCCATGAGCTAAAATATGATCAAGTACCTGCTTGCCTGTCTCTGCGCAGGAAAACCTTTCTGTAGCATCATCCCTTGTCACGATTGCCCTTGCGGCAGCCAAGTAACAAACCAATTTAGGTTCCATAGGCACCAGCTGCCTGAAATAATGCCCTAAAGAGGGTAGATCTGGCTTGTCTGAGTGCACCAGAATATGATAATTATGTCCACCATCAGAATCCTCTGCCAGTACAAAGGTGACTGTGCCTGTGTTCAGAGCCACCATCTGGTGGTCTGTGACAGGATCACTCACTCCTGGCAGGGGCGCTCCGCAGTGTCTATATTCCATATCGCAGGGCGGGCACGCATAGACCACACTAGGAGTCTCTGACTCTACTATGTCTAAAAGGTCCTTCTGGGCTCCTGTGGGCCGCATATCTGGGTCTAGTTCATTGAGTTTCATGTCGACAACTAACACAAAGCCCTTTATAAAGTTTTCGGTACTCTGGAGTGATAACAGCTAATAAAGAACATCGCTCTGTATAGGATAGCTTGTAGATGTCCTTATATCATCAGTGCCTAAAACAGCCTGGCTTATCCTGCTGAAGCCTATGCCGCAGCCAGAGTGCAGTATTGGGTGTTCACGGACCATCTCAAGATAATCCTTGAAGTCTTCCAGGGTCTTGCCCCTCTCAGAAAGAATCCTGAACATCGGGCTCTCCTCCAACCTTTTGACAAGCATATCATAGTCATTCTCACGTTCAGCAGCCCCAGCGCTCTCGCCAGAATAAGGCATGATTAAGTCTGCGCTATTGACAACCCGCCCATCAAGGGGGTTCACCCGCATATTGAAGAACTTGATTTCTTTGGGAAAATAGGTTATGAATATAGGATTGTTGCCGTTCTCTTGCACCAGGTACTGCTCTGCATCGCTGGAAAGGTCCTCGCCCCAAGCGAACTCATAAGGGGTGCCGTTTAACCAATCAACTGCCCGCGTATACGTCATCCTCACAAAAGGAAGCTCCATCCATCTTTTCAGTTCCGCAAGTCTTCCCAATTTTCTAAGAGTATCCCTCTGCTCCCAAAAAGCATGGCCCAGCATGGCCTTGACAGTGCCTTCAAGATTATCAAGCAAAGCATCTAACGACCCCACATGCTCTAACTCTATGAGCTGGAACTGGTTCAAATGCCGGGAATCAGGCCTTCCCTCTGCCCTGGAACTTGTTATGATGGTCCAGAGCTTTGAATGCAAGGGAATCTTGGCTTCCAGATATAATTGCCCGGTCTGGGCAAGATATGCCTCCTGTCCGAAATGATCCACAGAATACAAGGTGTCGACGTTCTCACAAGCCCCTGTGATCTTGGTCAGGGTCGGAACCTCGATCCATTTAAACCCCTGCTGCCTGAGAAAAGCCATGGCCCCCCACATGAGGGCATCGTTGACATCATCCACCACTCTTGCCTCCGGCCCTGTTATAAGACCGAACCGGTTTTGGGTTGTGCTTAAGACTTCGAGATTCATTTTATCACCAAGTCAAAGAACAGCAAGGCAGTATATAATAACTTGTTGATGAAATTTCTACAACAACCGAAAGATTTAAATATGGGTTTTGTCGTCTAAGAAACAGCATCATGAAAACAGCCAAATTTACGGAAAATTTTCGAAAGATAGGTTTTTCACAGAACGAGACCCAGGTATACCTTGCATTGGTAAAATTGGGCTCCTCCAAAGCAGGGAAAATAGCAAAATACGCATCGATGGACAGGAGCTCTGTATACAACGCCCTGAAAAGTCTAATGCAAAAAGGCATGGTGTCCTATGTCATCGTAGGAAAAACCAGGTGGTTCCAATGCTCAAACCCAAAAAACATCATGACCTACCTCTCAAACAAACTAGACCTGGCCAAAGAGTTTGTCCCCGAACTAGACAAGGTAAGAAGACAATCAAAGCTCAAAGAAGACGTGAGGCTTTTCAAAGGCAACAACGGCATAAAGACGGTATTTGAAGATATCTTAAGGAACGCAGACGAAAACCTGATCTTCGGGTCAGAAGGACAGTTCTCGAAGAAAAT
This sequence comes from archaeon, assembly GCA_043815805.1. Lineage (GTDB taxonomy): Archaea > Nanobdellota > Nanobdellia > Woesearchaeales > JBDRIN01 > JBDRIN01. The sequence goes on from JBDRIN010000048.1 coordinate 26,064, forward strand.
GCCTTTTTTTGAAAAGCAGTTCACAAAAAGGATGGAAAACAAAGGCATAAAGGTAAAGAGCATAGTGAGAAGCAATAGGAAAGTCCCAAAAAAAGACAGGGTCGCCAACAGAAAAAGCATACCTTCAACAACAGAAAGCCCTGTAGTAACCAATATCTACAAAAATAAAATTGCAATCATAATCTGGAGCGAAATCCCGGAAGCAATACTGATAGAGAACGAGAAAGCAGCCAATGCTTACAGAGATTACTTTAACTTCATGTGGAAGCATGCAGATTAAAGAAGTTCCTTCAGTTTTTCTTTAAGATCCTTTATCTTGACCCTTACTTGAGAAGTGTCTTCCCTGTCACGTATTGTGACAGTATCATCCTCTAGAGACTGATGATCCACAGTGATGCAATAAGGCGTCCCCAATTCATCCATGCGAGCATAGCGACGGCCAACGCTTCCTGATTCATCATAGAAACACGCGAATTCTGCCTTCAACATATCAAAAACAGGCTTTGCCTTATCAGGGAGCTTATCCTTCTTCATCAACGGAAACACAGCCACCTTGATAGGCACCAACTTGGGATGCAAGTGCAACACTTTATTGCCTCTTTTCTTGTCATCATCATATGCATCATACAGGAACACTAAAAATGCCCTATCCAACCCGCCAGAGGTCTCGATGATATTTGGGATTATCTGCTCGTTTTTCTCGTCGTCAAAATACGTCAGTTTCTGCTTGGAATGCTTGGAATGATTACTTAGATCCCAATCACCGCGATCATGTATGCCCTCCACTTCCTTCCAGCCGAAAGGGAACTTATATTCTATGTCTTCAGCTGATTTAGCATAATGAGCTAATTCATCCTTGGTGTGCTTCCTGAACCGCAGGTTCTTCTTGTCTACACCAAGGCTCTCGAACCACTTCATCCTCTCTTTTTTCCAATATTCAAACCATTTCTTGTTCTCCTTGGGTCGAATAAAGAACTGCATCTCCATCTGCTCGAATTCTCTCATCCTAAAGAGAAAGTTCCTAGGACTGATCTCATTCCTAAACGCTTTCCCCATCTGGGCGATGCCGAAAGGAAGCTTTAACCGAGAATTGTTCTGCACTAACTTGAAATCAAGATATATCATCTGGGTGGTCTCTCCTCTTAAAAAAGCAGTATCTGAAGAGCCGATCGTGATAGGAAACATGAGATTCAAAAGGCTAGAATTAGCAAAAGGACTTCCACACACAGGGCACTTATACTTCTTGGCAAGCTCATCAATCTTCTTAAGATCCCTGGTGCCTAACGCCTTTCCCATCTTCTCCTCTAGAAAGGTATCAGCACGCACAGAATTCTTGCACTTAGAGCAGGGCAGCATAATATCAGCGAAACCAGAAGACAAGTGACCAGAAGCCTCCCAAACAGCCTTAGGAGATATGATAGAGCCGTCCATACCGACTATATCCTGTCGAGAGCTCACCATGAACTTCCACCATTCATTCATGATGTTCCTTTTAAGTTCTACACCATAAGGCCCGTAGTCAAAGAACCCTGCCAAACCACCATATATCTCAGAGCTAGGGTAGACAAGGCCTTTCTGCTTGCAGAATGCCGCCATATCATCTATGCTTATCATATAGACTGATAGAGTGGTCTTATATTTAAGTTTTTCCCCGTATTTATCCCGAAACCCCTTTTGTTTATAGACGCTTAGTGCACTAAGATTTAAAAAGAGGAACTTAACACCAGATAATATGAACGCAAATCATGTTGATTTCCCAATTGGCAAACGAGTCAACTTCAAGATAGCGAACGGTCGCGAATACCCCTTGGCAGAGGACAAGACAGTGCTATGGCTGTGGTGGAACGACCAGTTCAAGCATCCCCAGATGGAATTCGTGGACAAGGTGGAAAGCCTAGAGCCTGGAGTGATATTCAAGTTTCCCATAAGGCAGAACGACTTTGAATTATATTCTCATATAAAGAGCAAGAATGCTGCCGTACACATGCATTCTGATGAATGGAGATTGATGATGGTCGGAGACAGGGACCTTGCCCACAATCTTCTCCAGATAAAATATCCTGAAAAGCCAGGCAAATGGAACGACTCCTGCGCAAGGCACGAGACAGGCACAAGATGGGCCTTCTCCAAGAAACTCTATGATCCTAACTTTGAAGAATGCCTTCTGAACATAGTCCATAAGCTGAGAAGAGAGAAACATGTCTACGGAGAACCCATAGACACTCTCACAGAGACCGTCTCTGGAACAGCGCACATATACCTAGCCACCATAAACAACAACACCCAGATAATCCTGGCAGGCGGAGACCTAGACATAGTAGGCCCTGCAAAAGTAGTGGAAGGCATATGCAAGCACATGACCAAGGAATGCGGGATAACACCAGTGATAGTAGGCGGATTGCACGGCAAGTATAGGCTTAAAGACTAGTTACTTCTCGAGAATAGAAAACATTTAAATAGTCGTCGGGATTCCTGAAAATAAGACAATAAAATGCCGCTAACAGCAGAAATACCTATAGAGAAAGTGGATCATCTAGACGGAGGATTCAAGTATAGAATAGATGGCGAAAGAAGCCTCATCAGAGTAAGCATTCCGACTATTGGAACTACGCCTTTACAACTCGTTAGGAACTGTGAAGTGTTTGGACCTCGTGTTCTTTATCATGGTCCCGGAACCCATGGCAAAGTATATGTTGCCAAGATAGCTACAAGCTACACAGAAGCCTTTGTGCATCAAGCAGGATATGGCATCTCTGTCTTCGGAACAGATCGTCTAGTGGACAAGCTTTTTGCAGGAAACATGAGAGATTGGAGTGGTAAATGGACACCACCTGAAGAATTTGACGAGACAGGACAGAGATGGATGCATATAACTGAAGGTATGGGGGAATATATCCACGTACCTCTAGAAAAAGCCTTGGAAAAAAGCCCTCTTAGGGTTACAAATGTCATACGAACAGACATCCCAGAAGATTTCGCATCACATTATGTCTGGACTGTGGAAAAAGAAGAAGACCGAACACATGGCACTGATGAAATAGGGGTAGTAGTTGCCCGGGGAAACTGGGCTGATTTCATAGGAAAAACACCTCATGCAAACCAGATTATAGAAGCATTAAGAGAAATGGACGCAAAGGTCCACATACAAGTCTACGGCGGAAGACAAGGTCTTGCGAAATATGATTTTACTCATGTAACAGAATCAGTTGGAGGTGGATAAAAATGGCAAAAGGAGAACCAAGAGAAGTAGATTTTGGTTTTGCACACGGTGAAGAATATAAGTATAATCCTGATGTACTTGAAGGGGAGGGTAAAGTCTGGTTTGATCTTGAATGGAGTAGAAATCTTCTGGAATCAACGCCATTCCAACTCAGAGAACGCATAACCCAAATATATCCAAGAGCTCTTTCCCTAGTAAAAGAAACAGTCGGAATCGATTACGCTTCTTATGCATTTTTGGCAGGGAACGCTGTTAAAAACGCCCACATAATTGGGGATATGGACCATCTAGAGCTCGTCGGAGATATAGAAATAGTCAACCCTATTTTGGCAGGTATTCCCCGCTCTGCAAGAACGGTCCATTGGCCGACACTAAACTCGCCTTTCCGAGTGGAAGAGACTGGGACACGCGTCGCAGTGTTTGATATCTCCCCATCAAGCATAGGAATCTATAATCCAGACCATTTGCTGGACTTAGGAGACGCTCTTGGAGAATCAATCTTTGTATACAGCGAGTTGGAGATGGGAGCCATAAATCAAAGACGCATAGGAGAATCTTATCTCGCAAGTGTTCATGCAGACAACACATACACAGAGGCCCTTGGACGACCTGGCAGGATAACCCTAAGAGGCCACCCAGTTATAGTAGATGTCTGGGCTAGACAGATAAGAGAACAAACAGGACTGGAACCTATGATATTGGGAAGCACAGAAACGCCCACGGGCATTGGTTATCTTGGAGAAGGCCTCTCTGCAAGAAAAGAATAAATCACTTCCTCAACCAATCAACCTCTTCCTTAGTAAGTTCGTATTCTTCAGCAATAGCTTTTGATTCTCTAAAGCCTCTTTTGAACAAAACTTGTAGATAAGGAAGAGTATCACGCATCACTCTTTTGGAAGAGGTGTGAGTCCCTAAAGCGATCTTCTCTGCGATGGCTTTCTTCTTCATGTTTTTCATGTTGGCCTGCCACATCTTCAAGATGCGTTTGGTTGGAGTGTAAGAGACAAAGTGCTTGTATTTCTCGTCTTTAGACAAAGCAATCCCAACACTCAATAAATCATAACAGTAGACATAGAAGCGATAATACTGCCACCTTCTGATACGTCCTTTATAGACATCAGCCAAAGACAAGTTCTCAAACGCCCTAGCTAGATCTGCTGGCTTCTGGTACTCCTTAGGAAGGTTCTCATCAACCCATAAGAATAATTCATCAAGGTTCTCATTGATGTCTTTATAAGCATACTTCGCTATTTCAGGATCCGTAGTCTTAAACACTTTCAGCAGAGCCTGCATTATAGACTCTACCTTCTTTCTCTCAGAGACATCGTCAAGATCCTCTTTAGACAGCTTCTTGCCGCCGCTAAGAGTCTGCAGGTCATTGATGCCTGCTCGCAAATCGCCACTAACACTTCTAGCCAAAGATTTCAAGGCCTCATTATCATACTCGACTTTCTCTTTCTTGGCAATGCGCTCAAGAACCTTTGCAACAGAACGATAATCCAATGTGTGGAACTGCACAAGGTTGGCTTTCTTCCTTATGGGAGCGAACTTCTTATGGAATGGGTCGTTGGCTGTCATGAC
>JBDRIN010000049.1:0-15445 GCA_043815805.1 archaeon
AAGCTATACCTGGCAGAAGAAGAGCTGAAAAAGGAAAAGTAATGTTCACTGCCGTTCTCATCTTTTTGTTTCTACGAAACAAAAAGTTTTTAAACAAATTCTTTCTTTCATTGATTTAACCCTAAATGCGGGGATGCCGGATTCCTCACTAATGTTCGGACATCCGCTCGCTACGCTCGCCGGAGCGGTCAACCGAAAACCCTGAGATGCTTTTCGGAGCGTCCTCGGAGCCTCGGACCAAACGGGAACACGCAAAACGGCTAAATAATGATTTTTGGTTTTCAACCACGAATCAATTATGAAGTTTCACCCAAGTTCCCTTTTTTCTGAAAAATTCAAAATTTCTTCGAATAAGTCAGAAGAAATTTTATTAAGAATCCTAGTTTCTGGAGGTATAAAATGAATGTTGTAAAAGTCAAACCAATCAAATTAACAAATAAAACTGCTTATTTAGCAGGGGTGATTATTGGTGATGGCCATATTTCAAATTCAACCAAGTCAAAGACAGATAAATCTCCTGATTATAGGATAGTTATAGACCTTTCTGATAAAGGATATTTAAAACATGTAACGTATCTGATAAAATCAATTGTTCATACAAAGAGCATTCCTAAAGACTCAGTTAAGAAAGGAAATCGCAAAGAAAGATTGTATTTTCAGTTCAGAAATAAGAGTTTTCATTATTTTCTCACTAAGACGCTAGGGATAAAGTCAGGTTCCAAAAGCTCTGTGGTCAGGGTTCCTGATATAATTATGCACTCTCCTGATTCGATAAAAAGACACTTTCTGGCAGGGTTATTCGACAGTGATGGCGGATTCAGGAAGAACAGCGTTGGGTTCACCACAGCAAGTGAAGCGCTTATAGGAGATATAAGCGTTCTTCTTGATGAATTCGCTATTTTACATAATGTGGAGAGATGGGTTAATAAAACCTACAATAGATCGTATTATGGGGTGGTTATCAAAAAATCTAAAATAGATAAATTTTTAAATACCTTGCCGCTTCAAAATAAAGAAAAGTTGATTAGAATCTGCAATAAATTTAATGCGGGGATGCCGGAGCGGTCAAACGGGACAGATGATTCTAATCTTATGGATTAAGTCCAAGCTTAGGCCGTTCGCAGCAGTACAGGTGCAATGAGCATTATGCTGTGATTGGAAGACACCTGTTAGCTTAGTGCTTACGTGGGTTCAAATCCTACTCCCCGCATTTCGAAGAAATGTGGGCTCAGGAATCCTTAGGGATTCCGCATGTCCGCATTTTTTTATTATTATCTTGTTCGTTTGTTTATATTCAGCGCACGGTTTTCCGCGCATTTTTGTTGGTTTTGCTTTATAAAGGAAAAATGTGTTACCTGCCTAATGGTGAAAGTCTGAAAATGAAGAAATCGAACGCTAGAACTGCTAAAGACAAAATTCTCTTTTTCTCAAGTTTGTCGTCGGCGAAAACTTTATAAATAAGTACAGACATTTCAAGCATCAACTTAGACGACTATACACGGTGTTGAGTATTTGGAGGCTTAAATTGTAGTCACACGTCAGCGTGGCTATAGCGCAAACTCTGGATACTACCAACCCAACTTAGTCAAATTTGAACAACACGGAATAACACGGAGGTGTTAATAAAATGAAAAAAGCCATAAAGCGAATATTAGCGCTTGGAGCTGGAGCAACTTTGGTCGGAGCAACGATCATGGGTGCAATGGCCCTCACCTTGGCAGACTACCCCAAGCCATTTGTTACGGATGGGATGTATGATGCTACAATAGTAGTTGGTGAGAGAGCAGCAACCAGCGATGTTCTAGGAGCAATAGACATCGCAGCTAGCTTGCAAGCAGAAGCCAGGACCGCTACAGCAGTAGAGGTCGAGAGCGGAACAGTCGTAGTAACAGACGGTGACACAGAAGAAGTTGCACTTGGAAGTGCAGCATATGGTGGAACAGGTCTAGACGCCACTTATACGGATGACGACTTGTCTGTGCTGCAAGATACATCAATAGATGTGAACGGAACCGATATCGATATCCACGACGAGATTAACCTAGCAGGAACTCTAGATGTGACCACAAGCCTGACAACCCTAGGTGACGATGACTATGGTTCAAACGTCGCATTAGCTATAGCTAACGATGCTTTGAAATACTGCTATGTGTTTGACGAGGCAGTAAATCTTGGCAACAACGTCAACTCTGACAACACCCTAGAGATAGAGTTCATGGGCACAACATTAGAGCTAACAAGCATCGTTGCCGAGAATAGCTTAAGAGCAATCGCAGGAACCAAAGTCTTCTTGAACGCAGGAGAAAGCGTTGAAGTTGAAAGCAAGACTGTGACTTTTGTCATGGCAGGTTCATCATCTGCAGTTGTTGAAGTTGATGGCTCATCAAAAGTCATTAACACCGGTCAGACATCAACAGTCGGCGGCTTGAAAGTCAAAGTAGAGAGCCTCTTCAACGAAGACGGCATCGACTACGACGCAGCAACCTTGATTATAGGTTCAGACGCTGAAAAGACTTATGATGATGGAGACGGATTCATCGGTCAGGATGAAGATGATCCAGATTGGAAATGGGATCTAGGAGCTTTGACCTATGGAACAACCCCAAACAGCAACCAGACCTTGTGTGTTGAGAACGACTTCATCTATGACAACTGGAAAGACGGACCGACGCCTGTCGGAGAGTACTACTCTTTCCCAAACAACTTTGTCGAAGTCGGAATAGACAGCTTGACTGTGAGCGACTCAAACTATATGCCTATGATTATAGAATTTGAGACCGGACTCGACATAACAGATGTCTACGCTGGAGAGACCAACGAAGCTGTGATAACAATAAGTGTGACTGGTGAAGACGAAGGCTTGCAAGTGACAACTGACGGTGGAACAACATGGGTCGGTACAGACACAATATACTTGTGGTTGAACGGAACCACAAACTGGGTAGATGTATTATACATAGATTCAGACAACGATGTTGCAGCAGCGCAAACCCTAAACATGAATTCCACAGAAAACGACACCAACATTGCAAGAATCAACTATAAGGACACCAAGTCAACAGACATGCCCCTTGATTTGATAGGAGACGCAGGTGTACCAGACGGTCTACGACTAGAATTCGACACTGGCGTGACAGGCTTGAATGGTGGCACAGACGACATATTGCTAAACTTGAGCCACAGCACAACCGCATTCGACGGATTTGGAATAACACCTGAGCAAGAAGAAGCCCTCGAACTTACATACGGCGGATCAGGCATCGGAACCAAGGATGAAGACCACAGAACAATGTATGGTATCATCATATACGATCCAGAAAGCGGATTGTCAAATGATGAACTAAACTTGGACATCCCAGGCGACCAAGTCAAAGCCAATGTAGTTGTACGAACAACTGCATCAAGCGTGAGCGGCGGAGCTGCAGGAACGTCATACCAAGTCAACCCAATTGCGGTTGGTATGGCAGCCTTGGACAAGGATGTTACCCTTGGATCAGGACCAATGATTATTGTTGGTGGTCCAAACGCAAACACCATTGCGATGGAAATTATGGGTAACCCAGTGGATCCATTGGCATTCTTCGAAGAAGGCAAAGCAATGATAACCTTCTACAGTGCCTACAACTCCATTTTGGTTGCAGGTTACGAAGCTGATGAGACCTTAGGTGCATGTTATGTCCTAGCTGACTATGAAGACTACACCCTAACCGGTACAGAAGTAGAAGTCATTGTCGCTGACTTGAATGACATAACCGTCAATCCAGTGAGCAGCTGAACATAAAATATTTTTTTCTTTTTTTTTCTTTTCTTTAAGAAAAATGAAAGCTACGAACGAGAAGTGAGTGTGCTTTTTCTACCAAAAAGTTTATATATAAGTGTTCTCAAGGATAGACTATGAAAAAGAGGTCAGTTGTCCTGCTGGTAGTGATGGCTTTGTTTATAATAAGTTCTTCTCTTGTCCTAGGCCTGGATGCCGAAGAGAAAAAGATATATGACAAGTGGCATAATTCTGGGGATTATTTCCAGATAGACACAGATCTCTATAACTTAAGGCTAAACCCTAATGATTTTTCTAAGATAGTGTTCTATAGGAACGGAGAAGGATTCATGATCAATAACGGTTCTTGTGAACATTCATTGATGTATAAGTTCTGCTTTGAGAACTCAACATGGGACGATGAAAAGATGACTATAAACGATAATGGCATAACAGAGCCTGGCCTTCACATAATAATCTATGAATTGGCCCCAGACAGGCCTGTCATCGAGATAGAAAGGACTATCCCTAAGAAAAGCCTGGAACTTGGGGAACAGCTCCATATAACCATCAATATAAGCAATGTCGGCAGGCAGGCAGCCACAGACCTTGTCTACAAAGAGACCGTGCCTGATGGCTTTGTCGTCGTCTCCAGCGACTTGCTGAAGGCAGGCAACACATTGACCATCACAAAGGCAATCGGGGCCTTGTCTTATAGAATAATCGGATTCACTATAAAACCAGTGAATTATACCAGCCATATGTTCCAAGGGAAAGCAAGATACAGCTATGAAGGAGTCGCTTATACAGAGAACACAACAGAGGTCAATATAAGTGTTGCAAAGCCCTATAAATTCACATACACCCTCACTCCTGTATCAGTCAATATAGACACAACGTCTACTTTCAAGATAAGCGTCCAGAACAAAGAGACAGACGACACCTTTAGGATAGACAATCTTTATTTTGAGGTGCCTAGGGACCTGGAAGTATACCCTCCCCATGGAATCTATAAGATAAGCCCGACAGAATACACCTATTCTGGTGTAGTGTACCCTGAAAGGACAAAAGACTATGATATAAGGCTCAAAGCGCCGTATACAGGGACTTATGAAATACGCGGCAAGATGGAAGGTTACATGAACCAGCATTATTTCAAAGAAAACTTCGCTAAGAACCTGACCATAAAAGTCGATAAGATTAATGGATTGATCCATCCTAATTATGAGTCTGTAAGGGCAGGAAAGCCTGTGAAGATAAGGGTGTATTTCGAGAACAACGACGACGCCAATTCCTATTATGATGTCAACGCCACCCTCAGCTCAGAACTCTTTACAGAGCAGATATACGAAGAAAAAATACTCGATTTCCAGCTGAAACAGGTCTTTCTGAAGCAATACAACACTCCATATTCGACCAGGATCAAGACTATCCCCATAAGACTCAACGGCACCTACCGCTCCCAGAGCGGTGAATTGTTCGCTTTCAACACAGAACGAACCCTCACCTTGACCCCTGTAAACCAGAGTTTCACGCTCACACAGACCGTAGATAAAGAATCAGTGGCCCGCGGCGGGAATGTGACCATAGCAGTCTTTGTCAAGAACCTTAACGATGATCCTGAGTTCAATCTGGAAGTAAAGGAAACCTTCCCCATCGAACTGGATGTTTTCCAGGGAGAGACATCTGCAAAGATCAACATCCAGGGTAATGAGAACAAGCAAGCATACATCTACAAGTTCAGGGTGCCTATGGATTACCCTTTTAATGTCATAACCATCCAGTCAGATCTGGACGCGCCTTCAAAACTATATACTACTCAACAATCAACCAATATCACAGTGACAGGACCCCTGGGTGAAGAAGAAGAGGAAGAGGAACAAGAACCTGAGACTCCAGAGGATAATCAGACCAAAGAGCCGATCCAACCTCCAGAGGAAAAGAAGAAAGGGTTCTTCACTAAGTTTATCGACGAGATAGAAAAGTTCTTTAAGACCTTATTTAGCTAAACCAGCATAGAAGATGTTGTGTTTCGAACGCGTAATTTTCACTTTGATGTTTTTCCCGATCTTTTCATCTGTCTTCACTGTTATCACGCGATCTTTGGCGACAGCTAACTTTTCACTTGCATAACGGCCATGAGCTATTATGGTGGCCTTTACCTGGTCTCCTTTCTTAAAAGGCTTTGCAGGCGCGTTGTCCATAAGGATCTTGAAGTCTTCTGCTAGGCTGAACCTCAACTTTATATTATGTTTTTTCTCGTATCTTTCCAAGAGGCTGTAAAACTCTTCAAAGCTTCTCTGTTTGACAGGATTCCTACCGCGCTTATAGCTCAGGAAGTTCTGAAAGCCTATCTTTGGCCATCTCGATTCAAGTTTCTGGGCTAGTTCTAGCAAAGGAGCTATCTCTGATTCGTTCATGCCGGGTATGATTAGGGGAGCAAGCAGGACATCAATCTTGCCTTGGGCATAATCTATCATCCTGAGGACATGTTGAAGGTTATAAGGGCATCCTGACAGCTTATTGCTTAACTTAGGATCCAGCGCGTTCAGGGAGATGTTCAAACGGCTCATCCCTGCTTCTGAGAGCTGGTCGATGAGCTTCTCTGTGAGCAAAGATCCATTGGTGTCGATAGAGATTACTTTAACCTCTTTTATTCTATGTAAGTCATGGACCAGATCAACTAGGGGTGCGTAGAGCAAGGGTTCGCCTTGTGCGTTGATATGCGCCTCTACAGGGTTCTGCTTGATCGCAGAGACCCTCTTGAATTCCTGCACCAGGTAGTCTTTCTCGACCACAAAATCATATATCTTGTTGTTGTCGCCTTCGTTGACAGCACAGAAGATGCAATTGAGGTTGCACCCAGTCAGGGGCTTAACTTCTATGCAGCTCGTGCCCCGATCCACGATTCCAAACTCGTTGCTGCCCATAAGAGGGATACCTGAGTTCTTGTGGATATAAATGGTTCTTTTGCCAGTCAGGATGTTGGTAAGGTTGCCGAAGCCATTATCCAACAGAAAGTGGAACTTGTTGCGGGCACTTTTTTCAGAGACACTGAACTCGATGCTGTTCTCTTGGATCTTATAGTCTCCAATCTTTGCAAGATCTTCCTTCCCTATGTAAAAATGATACTGTCTGAGGAAAAAGACTTTCACTCTCTCCTTCTCCTCAACAAATCGGAGGTCATTGAATTCAAGTTTCGCCATGGTCTCGAGACTATTGGAGTGCTTTTAAATGTTTGCTTGGTGAGAAACAAACATTGGGAGCGTCAGCGACCAAGTGTTGTGCTGTTTACAGTAAATTATTTAAACAGGCGCATGATTTCTGTTTTTATGGGTGAAATCAAGATAACTTACGAGACCTTGTTTGATATTCTTCGACGAGAGAGAAGCCGCGAAGAGCTGCAGCAGCTCGAAGAATCTTTCTTTTCTGATGTGGCAGAGTATCTCAAAGAGAAAAAAAAGATCCTTGAGCAGAGTTCAGACCAGTCAGAACTCTTCAAAGCCTCTGAGGCAGAGAAGACCAGGATACAGCTCCATAACATCCGTAAAATATTGAAAGAGCTCTATGAGGCTAGAGAAAGGAAGATAATCAACAGGGCAGTCAATAAAGTCAAGACAGGATCAGAGATCATAGATACAAGTGCTTTGCTCGGGAAAGAACAGAATCTTTTCCAGGACATGGCAGGGCTGCTGTCAAAGTATAGACTGGAGATATTGATAGGTTTAGTGAATGGGGTTGTGGAGCAAGCTTCTGCGCCAGTGGCAAGTGAAAAGCAGACCGAAGCCCCTGAACCTCCCAAGGAAAAGGAGAAAAAAGAAGAAATAAAGAATCCTGAGCAAGCAGTCATTGCAGTGCCCCCAAAAAACGCTGAGAAAGAAGCGAAATCTGAAGCCCTTAGAAACCAAGAGGTTTCTGGGGCGTTAGAAACGCAAAGCGTTTCAAACGTTCCTAAGGAAGAACCAAAACAGCTCACAGTAAGATTCATGCATTCTCTGCCTAAATTCGTCGGCAGGAACCAGGAAGTCTTTGGTCCTTATGCAGAAGATGACGTTTCGAGTCTGCCGGCTGAGATCGCCGGGATACTAGTAAAGAAAGGCCGAGCAGAAGAGATAAAATCGTCGTAACATTTATAAACCCCCTATTTTTTCTACGCTTATCATGAAGAAACCTAAAACAGTCAAGAGGCATTGCCCTTACTGCAAGAAGCACACAGAGCACAAGGTGACTATCAGCAAGAAAAAGTCCAAAGGCTCTGCACATCCTCTCAGCTCCGGCTCTAAGAAAAGGACAAGGCAGAGAGGGGAATGGAGAGGTTTCGGCAACCTGGGCAAGTATTCTAAGCCGCCAAAGCCAAAGATGGTCGGCAAAAAGCTGAGCAAGAAGACAGATTTCAGGTACCAATGCAATGTCTGCGGTAAAGCTCACGCCCAGAAAGATGGTATCAGGGCTAAAAAAGTCGAGCTGGTTTAAATATTTCTAAGGGAAAAAACTTATAAACCCTTCACTATTCCTCGTCTTATACAATTATTGGAGGAGAAAATGATAAAAGGAGAACCAACATCAAAATTCATCAAGGTCAGATGTCCTAAATGCAAGAATGAGCAGACAGTATTTGGCAAGTCAGCTTCGAAAGTCAAATGCCTGGTCTGCGGGAAGATACTTGCAGAGCCTACAGGAGGCAAGACAAAGGTCAAAGCCAGGATACTAGAGGTATTGGAATAAGATGTTTCTGCAGAAAAAAGGCTTTCCAGAAGAATCAGAACTCGTGATATGCACTGTTACGAATGTGCAGCATCACTCGGTCTTTGCTCGGCTGGACGAGTATGGCAAGTCAGGGATGATCCACATATCTGAGGTAAGTCCTGGTAGGATACGGAATCTGTCAGATTATGTAAAAGAAGGCAAGGTCATTGTCTGCAAGGTCTTGAAGGTGACTGAGGACCGAGGCCACATCGATCTGTCTTTGAGGAGAGTCTCTGAAAGCCAGGCAAGGAAAAAGAAAGAGGGTATGAAGCAGGAGCAGAAGGCAGAGAAGATCATAGAGACCCTTGCTGAGAAGCTGAAGAAGCCTGTCAAAGAGATATACGAAGAGGTCGCGAAGCCTATCCTTGAAGAATACGAGATGATCTATCCTGCTTTTGAGGCAGTGGTCGAAGAAGGATTGAAGTTTGAGGATCTTGGGATAAAAAAAGACATCGCATCAAAGCTCACTAAGATCATAACTGAAAAGATTAAGCCGAAGCAGGTACACATCAGCGCAACCATAAAGATAACAAGCTATGTAGAAGATGGGGTGGAACAGGTCAAGAAAGCCCTTATGGAAGCTGAAAAAGTAGACGAGAAAGTTCACCTGAGATATGTCGGCGCAGGAACCCATAAGCTCTCTATAACCGCCCATGATTACAAAGAAGCAGAAGATATAATGAAAAAGGCAACAGAAGCGGCGGAAAAAGTCATCAAAAAGCAGAAAGACATGGCGCAGATCGAGATCATCAGGGATAAAAATGACTGAGCATATTCTTAAATGTCCTAAGTGTGGTTCTTATGGATTATCTGAAGGATGTTCTTGCGGCTCTAAACGGGTTGTTCCCAAACCGCCAAAGTACAGCCCAGAGGACAAGTATGGTAAATATCGAAGGTTATATAAAGAAAAGATGCTAGAAACTAAAAAATGAATTGGCGTTTCAAAACCACAAAAGGGTTCACTGCAAAGAATGTCATCCTGATAGAAGGCCTTCCAGGCATAGGCAATGTTGGCAAGATCGCAACTGATTTGCTGGTGAATGATTTGAAGGCCAGGAAGGTTGTTGACATATTCTCTTATTCTCTTCCTAACTCTGTCTTTGTAAATGAGAAGAGCCTTGTCGAGCTCCCTAAGATAGAGATATTCTACAAAAAATGGAAAAACCAAGATTTTTTGTTCTTGACAGGGGATGTGCAGCCGATAAATGAAGAGTCTTCTTATGAATTGGCAGAGAAGATCCTTGACCTTGTGGTGAAGTATGGCTGTAAAGAGATCATAACCCTCGGAGGCATTGGGCTGCCGGAAGTGCCTCAGAAGCCGAAAGTTTATTGCACAGGCAACTCCCTCAAGCTGATAAAGGAGTTTGATAAGTTGGGAGTGAATACTAAGGTCTATGGGGTGGTCGGTCCTATAATCGGAATCTCTGGATTGCTCTTGGGTCTTTCTGAGAAACGAAAGATACCTGCCGCTTCCCTCTTGACACAGACCTTTGGACATCCGATGTATGTAGGACTTAAGAGTGCGAAAGAGACTTTGAAGGTGCTTGTCAAAAGGTACGGATTCAATATCTCTATCGGCAACTTGGACAAAGAGATAAAGAATGTTGAGAAAGAGCTGCAGGAGATAGATGCCCTGAGCCAGAAGCACCAGACCCTTAATAAGCTCAAAAGATACAAAGAGATGACTTATATAGGCTGATTTTCTTTTTCTATTTTGAAATAGTTACAGTAAATTTATATACTCCAAAGAGCTAAGAGCAGTGTTATGAGAAAAAATTGTAGAAAAGGACAGGTTAGTATGGAGTATCTTCTAATAATGGGTTTTGCCTTCCTGTCTGTATTGCCGATCATAATAATCTTCTTTACCCAGGCCCAGGCCTTCAACCAGGACGTGACGCTGGCCCAATCAGACAAGATCATGGCAGAGATCATCGACGCTGCAGACACAGTCTATTACCAGGGAGCGCCGTCTGCGACCACGATACGGGTGTTTGTGCCTCAGTATGTCGACAGCATAATCTTTGATGGTAGGCAGAACATAGTATTTTTCATAACTAAGACTGACAGGCCAGGAACCTTCAATCTTACTTCTCGGGATGCCTTGGCAACTCTCCAAGGTACCTTGAGCCATGGCGCTGGGATGCATGTCTTGCAGATTAAGGCAGTAGACCAGACGCATGTCAATATCACAGATATTTAGGGTGGAAATTGTTAAGTGAGAAAAAAGGACAGATTGCGATAGAATATATGTTATTGATAGGTCTAGCTACAATCATCTCCATATCTGGTTTGGCTGTCATCGGGAACTTTTTCCAAAATGAACTTGATGACCGTAACAGGGATATATTAAATGATTTTGCATTCAGCCTTCAGAATGAGCTGATACTTGCATCCCAAGTTGAGGAAGGGTATATACGGATAATCTATCTTCCGGATGACATTGAAGGGGTTGATTATTCTATCCTCGTAGACAACGCCCATTCAATCATGACCCTCACAGACCTGGACACTGGCATGAGCATAACCCTGCTTATTCCGGAAATCACTGGAGGTGGAGGATTTACCAAAGGGATTGATAATACGATAACAAACAAAGGAGGATATGTACAGATAAATTGAAGATGAAAAAAGCGCAAGTATGGCTACCGGACTTTTTGTTGGCATTTATCCTGTTTGCTTTAGCTCTGACCCTTTCGATGAAGTTTGTTGTGAATATGTTCCCTAACCAAGATTATGCGAGAATCATGGATGATGCTGAGAGGATATCTGAGGTCTTTATGAGCGAAGGGGTGCCTGTGGACTGGACAAATGACACTGTTATAAAGCCTGGATTGCTGACCAATGGCAGGTTTGATTTCAGGAAAGCGGATAACTTGTCTGTTATGCGTTATACTGATGCAAAGGCTTTGTTCAACACGCGCTATGATTTCTTCATATTCACACATAACCATTCTTATCCTGGACCTAACATAAACTATAGCTATGGGTATCCTTCGGTATCTGTGAGTGCTGACAAGACATCTGTCGACCTGTCTGGTATAGAATACGAGAACCTAGTCAAGATAGACAGATTTGTAGTTGTTGATAATGCGATAAACTATTTGGTGATATACGTATGGGACTGAACAAGAAAGGAATATTTTTCATAACTGATGCGATCTTCGCATCCATGTTGCTAGTCGCTGGACTAGTCTTGATATCCCAGGCAAGATTCACCGAGCCCAATATACAGCAGATGGATTTTTTAGGGGAGGATCTTCTTGTAGCTTTTGATTCGATAAGCATAAAGAGTATATATGAAGCCAGCCCAACAAGTCCTGTCTATGGCACGGACCTGTGGACGTTTGTGATAAATCATACTCAGAATGGTAACATAGAGAACATAAACAACACTATAATAGAACAAGTGGCGACTTTTTGGTCTAAAGATGAGAGAGAGCTCTCTACAAATCTTTCCAAATTTGCAATAGAAGGGCTTTTCGGTACAGATTATGGAATAGAGATAGTGATGATAGACATAACCGAGGGAACCGAGCAGTTGTACATCAATGACACTATGCCTGATTTTAGGGCAAGGGTGACTGCAAGAAGATTGATATCTGGTTATGAGAAATACAGGCCCATCACTGGTTCTACAGGAAAAGCGCATCTGATCAATATAGATAACAAGCACACACATTCTTACGCTTATTTTGGAGGCTTTGTTGGCCAGGGAAACGTGACCTTGAAGATCAGGGACCTGCCTGATGATGTGAACGCAAGCAACGTGACTGCAATAATACTAAAGATGGAAGCAGAAGGAGTATTTGAGTTATTTATCAACCAGCTGAGATGCGCTGAGTATACTCCAACTGTTGGGAATTTTACCATCGATATCTTCGACGCTACCAACTGCTCTGGTTTCATCGAGAAGGGAGTGAACAACTTCACATTGCGGTTTGCAAACATGAACAGAGCATATGTAGCAGGAGGATACATCAAGATGAGCTATGTCACCTCTGAGTTCCAGCATGGTCTGGAGTATGGTGTGGGGAAGTATTATTTCCCTGAGATAAGAGGTCTGGTAAACCTCTATGACGGTTTTTATATCCCTGGAAATATCGAGGCCATGGGTCTCTATATATCCTTTTATCTGAATTATACAAATGAGAATTTCACAAATCCATTCTTTCTTACAATCGGCAACAGGACAATTTTTAATGTTACCAACTCTTCAACCTCTCCAATACGTATGAACGACTCAGAGTTAAGATTAAGGCTTGATAATTACACGTTCCATCTCCCATGGAACATCTCTTTCAGCAATAACACTATTCCAATAAGGCTGGGTTTCAAGAACTTCACATATTTGACAGAGAAGTTTGGGAGTGCAGACGTCGGTTTGGTGACTGATATAACCAAGACTATGGCATATAAGATGAACTCTACTGCATTAAGTCCGCCTTATCCGACCTGTCCTGGTTCTGAGAAATGTGGGGCAGTACGGGATTGTGGTGACCCAAATATTTATGCTCTTGATACTGCAAAACTCAGTGTTGCTAAATGTCTTGACATACTTTTTGCTGAGTTAATCTTGAATATCACCGGGAACAGGATAAGTCTGACATCTTTTTGGACAAAATTGGAGGATGAACTTAATTTGACTACTAATCTTTCTCTCGCCATTGCTGAAATAGAATCCTATGACAATAAAAGCTCTGAAGCCTGCTTCATCTGTGACGGCATCGACGGGCAGACTGACTTGTTGATGGTTGGATTAGTAAGTGATATTCTAATTGCTGACAGAAGCTTTAATTGGTGGTACACCAACAATTCATTCTCTGGACCTCCGACTCCTCAAGGAGGAGATGAGTGGTATAAACCAGGCTATACGCCTGCAGGGCCTCTTTGGCATCAAGGCCAAGCCAGCCTGGGTCATGGACCCGGAGTCAACACGGAAATGGGTAACAGCTCTACTCCTCCTGCTACGGTAGCTGTAAATCTGTGGGAGTATAACACGAGTAGTCCTAATGGTGATAGTCTCGGGCCTCCTAATGACTTCAGCAATCTTGGAGGAGATATTAACTACAGCGCAAATACATTTGATTGGACAGGAGATGACGACGGTTGGGATTGGTCAGCAGGAGCTTATGATTATGGAGGTCCTGTTGATTTCAATAAAGCACTCAATGGAAGACTAGACCTGGATTTCGGCACTACGGGGTCTGAGGATAACTTATGCCTTGATAAGGACTGTTCAGGTGCTTATGGAATCACTGTAAACATAACCCCCGAGATGTATAATATGCTCTCCAAGCCGGCAGGAAGCGCATTGCTTTCCTTTGATTATGGCTGGGAAGCCAATGGAAATCCTTTCAATGACCAGGATCATCTGTGGGTAAAGGTGAGATTCATCGATCCGTTCGGCACAGGAAGTTGGTTAGGGGGAGATTTGGATGATGGCGACAAACAAGAAGATAATTATAATGAGATAGCTTCCTGTGAGAATCCTAATAGTTGTTTTGCAGATTTTGATACTCCTTATTTCTTCAATCTGAAAGATCTGATAAACGATTCAGGGCCGGGACTCTATTATCTGCACTTTGGAGGCAAACTTCTAGCGAGTAAAGTTGAAGAATGGGGACATCTCTACTTTGATAACATAAGCATTCTTATCTCTAACCAATCTGATCATTATTATTTCCGGAGGAACTTCAACACTCCTGCGGATTTCGAACAGGATAATTTTAGAGGAGTCCTAAACCTTGCAAACGATGAACGAGCTATTGTTTACCTTAATGGTGAAGAGGTCTATAATGGCAACGAGCCAGGTGTGGGGCAATACTGGGACAGAAGAGGACTGTATATTCCTGCACAATACTTTAAGCCAGGCGGCAACGTGATTGCTGTTGATCTTATAAACTCTAAAGGTAATGCCTTGTTCGATCTTCAGCTTAGGGGTGTTAATACTTCAAGAAGTGCGAGCATGCTTGCCATGACAGATGGAAACGCACAAGGTCCTTGTCCTTTTAACAGTATAGGTCTCACTTCTGCTTGCATAGCTAGAGAGACATGGGGCATCCAAATCTTTGCTGTTGGCTATGGAAACCAGACAGACACGGTGACCCTGAAGGGCATAGCTGATTGCGGTGAGGGAATGTATATGAAGAGCGATGATGCAAACGAGATAATGCAGTTTTATGAAGATGTGGCTACTAGCGTCATCTCTGCAACCCGTCGCTCCCAAATATTCGAAGTATCCGGTTCTCCGCCAGTCTCTATCCTCTACGATACCTCTTTCATACAGTTCAACTTCACTCCGGTCATAGAAGAGCCTCAGGGCAGCGAGATACTTGTCTCGTTTGAGAGCAAGCAGCTCGTCAATTGCACCCCGACCATAACCATATTCGACAATCTGAATGTGATTGATGCGCAGATAACCTCTTTCTCTGGTGCCCATTGGACTGATATGTTGAAGATCGGGGGAAATGTTGTATACAACCTATCACTCTTTTCAGGCAACTATTCCCATCTTGGAGATCCTTTCATCATTGATATCCCCTCACGGTTTTTAGGTGCTGGAGATCACCAGCTAGAGTTCAGCATAGGAGACTATCCAGGGCATGATGTGAACTGCTCTGCCAACAACACGTTCATATACTCTGCCCTGATCAACTCTTCGACCAGCTGGTCTGGTATTGTCGAGAACGCATCAGGCTGCAACTGGACCATAGAGTTTGAGGATGGAGCCATCATAAATGTCAGCGTTCCAGAGTTCTATGCTGGGCCGAATGAATGCGAGTACACCAGTGCAAGCTTTGCCATGACTAACTGGATACAGAACGACGCGTATAACCTGGCTACGTACAACCTGCTTGATCAGCTTGACTTTGATGATGATGGCCGTGTTTTGTTGAATCTGCAGCAGGAAGACCTTGATATTGTTGTTACCTTGGCGCGGAA
>JBDRIN010000050.1:0-6580 GCA_043815805.1 archaeon
CACATTTGCCTTTTTATAAAGGCAAACTTTATATATGTCTAATTTTCTCTATAGACTACAGCCCCGTAGTGTAGTGGTCAATTAAAAATCTGAGATTTTCAAAGCGTCTGAAATCTTCGATTCCAGACCAATCATCTGGGATTTTGGGTCCTAGGACCTCGGTTCGAATCCGGGCGGGGCTACTCATGTTTTTTAGACATCAGAGGACTCGTCAAACACAGAGTCCGCTTTCTTGGTCATGTTGGCCGTTAAATTTATATATACTCTAATGATTGCTTCATATTATTATGAAATTCAATAAATTAATCCCCGAATTAAGCGTGTCTAGTTTTGAAAAGAGTTTAAACTTTTATACTGTGATTCTTGGGTTTAAGATTGAATATAAGCGAGATGAATCTAAATTTGCCATGCTTTCATTTCAGGGAAGCCAAATAATGATTGAGGAGGTTAATAATCATTGGAGTACAGGTGAATTAGAATATCCTTTTGGTAGAGGTATCAATTTTCAGATTGAAGTTGATAAAATCCAACCAATCTTGAATATTCTTAAAAAACGCAAATATCCTATTTTTATTGAACCTAAAGAAAATTGGTATAGACAAGATAATGTGCTTCTAGGTAATAAAGAATTTCTAATTCAAGATCCTGATGGTTATCTCTTACGATTTTCTGAAGATATGGAGACTAAACCTTTGTAGTTTTGTTTATCGAGTCCTTCCAGATCATCACACCGTATGGGGTCCGGGCGGGGCTATTTATTCTAATATCAAGAATCAGTTATCAGGTTTGCCGCAGTATCCTGCTAAATAGCTAGTATGGACTATGTCATCAATGATCTCGTTAGGTATCAGTTCCTCTTTACAGACAAATCCTGGGCTAACTGCGTCGCAGGCTACGCCTGAGCTGTAGATTTCCCACCTATCTTCTTCAACATACACGGTTTTGACATAAGTACCATAGTAACACTTATTGCCCTTGCGAATCACTCCCGTATTTGTTCGTTCTACACCTGCTTCATCATAACTATATCCTGTGGTTGTGAACGCAACAGCTGTGGATGTTGGGCCAACATTGAATGAGTTAAATTCTGTTGCACTATCTAGGACTTGAATGTGCTGGTTTGAAGCGTCATCCCAGACAGTCCGCGTAGTAAACTGCTCTCTATGAGTTATGCAGACTCTATTTACAGGGCATTTAAATCCCCAATCAATCTCACAAGGATCTTCCTTTCTATCATCTTCGAATGTTTTTCCATCAGGGCACAGATCGCATTGATCTCCTATGCTGTCTTCATCAGCATCCAACTGCCCATCAAACATAAAGTCTCCATAAGCACCTTCTATGTCTGTATATCCTTTAAACAGCTTAATCGTGGTCTCATACTGGCTCCATTCAGTTGGCGTTCCAGGAGGTTCCTCATTAGGGCAAATGTCGCAGACATCGCCTATGCCATCCTCATCCCTGTCAAGCTGGGCGTCTGGAACTCCATTTCCATCTGTATCAAGTTCAAAAGGATTTTTTGCCAGAGGACAATTATCGCAGATATCTCCTATACCATCTTCATCACTATCAACTTGTAGATCAATTTCTGTCATTATGCCTAATTGTACTCTTTCCGCTTCAGTCAAACCAGGTACTGGTGCTATTTCAGGACTATACAAGCCAGGACAAGTATCTATAATTTCAGGAACTCCATCGTCGTCAGCATCAAAGTCAACTCGCCTACACTGGGCAGGTGCAGGCTCGTCCATACAAACCATATCAACTTCGTCAGTGTTCTCGCACAACTCAAGGATGTTCTCATCAGCGCCATCTCTCCAGCAACCATTGTTTTTACACACTTGTTTATACAAGTGCTTATTACCCACACAATAAGTATCACAATCAGTATCTTTTGTGCAATGAATTGGAAGTGAGCCACCAACCACTATTGGTGTCAAGTCATGAACTGCGCTTTCAGAGTCATTCTCGACAGGAGCATCGTCGAAATTTAAGCCATTGCCTTGTTTTATTCCACTGCTAGTGCAGCCTGTAAATAAAAATAGAACAGAAAGAACAATTACCAAATGAATTAGTTTCCACCCCATGACAATATGTAGGGAGAAGCGATTTATAAATGTTTCCTTCGAAGAGGAAACGTTGAGAATCTTTGGTTTCGGAGAAGCCAAACTTTGGAACTTGCTTCCAAAGGCTTAGAAAAACATTGTTTTTCTTGAGTCAAGGAACGTTAGTGACAGAGAGCAAAGCGAATGAACAAATGTTTCCTTCGTGGAAAGGGAATTTTCAACGATTATCGAGTCCTTCCAGATCATCACACCGTATGGGGTCCGGGCGGGGCTATTATTGTTTTGCAGACATCAGAGGACTCGACAATGGGGCTTTTATTCGTATATCTTATCGTGATGGTCATAATCTTCGAAAGAAACAACTTTTTTCTCATGGTCAATCACGAATACCAAGACAAAATGCCCTAAATGAACCCTGTTGGCGCCTTTCATGTCGTGGCCTAAGAATTTATAGGTATGTGTTGGGTCGGCCAATATAGAATCCATCTTTTTACGGACTTTAGAATAATGGAATGGATCTTTCTTATTAAGTCTAGCTAACTTCTTAACAATCTCATCACTATAAGAATCAATATACACTATGCTACCTCTTTCTCAAATTCCTCTCTGGAAAGATGCTTGCCTCTCATTATCCTGGCCAGCTTAACCTCGTATTCCGGCCTTAACTGAGGCTCAAGAGAATTCTCTTCGTACTCAGTAACCACCAAGTTTATGGCCTGAGATTTATCCCTAAGACCAAACTTAGCCTTCACAATATTCAACACCCTATTGGTGTTTTCATCAATGTTTATTACAGCTTGTACCATGTTATATCACACATATTAGTATATATAGCGCATATATAAATGTTTCTGTTTTAGAAAATAAAGCCAGCAGTAATCAAACTCCGACATCCTTTTATTAATCATGACAAACATAGGCTTATTGCAATGGTACAACCAAAATTTTCGGTCAAGAATCAGTGGTTATCGAGTCCTTCCATGTCATCACACCCTATGGCGTCCGGGCGGGGCTACTTATGTTTCTATTTATATTCCTCTCGGATTCTGTAATGTGCGCGTTTTGGGATGGAATATGGGGGTTTATGTGGTTAATATTCATAAATAGTTTACTTTTATTAAATTTAAAGTGAATAATAGAAACATTTATATATCGGTTGTGCTTAATACTATCTATGGTATCCAGGTATGATGTATTTTATATCGTGGGGACGAGAGGTTCAATAAAAGTCTCAGATATAGTTAAAGCCCTGCATAAGCCAAAAAAAGAATACCAAAACATATTCAATCAAGTCATTGAGCTGGAGAAAGAAGGATATGTTAAAAGAGAAAAGACAATACAAGTCATCCATAACGAAAAATCAAAGAAATTGTTCAGGCTGATAGCTTTTTGTATCTCCAACAATATGAACTATAATCTGATCTTTAAAAAAAGCATGCTTAGGTTTATTCAAAAAGCTGCTAAAAAAGAGTTGTTCACCATAAACGACATAAAGATACACGCCCAAACATTCAAGTTTTACACAGATGTGCTGTTGAAATATGGTTTTTTACTCCACATCTCAAAAAGACCCTTAAAATACAAATTGTTAAGACATCATTTCTTGATAGACCTCATGAAATTCTTCAAGATGAAACTAGAGTTTTATATTCCTAAAAAAATATCATTCATTAAAATAATAGAGCATGAACTGAGAAAATACAGAAGAAATCTAAAAATATATTATGCAGTCATTCAAGACCTGGAGAAGAAGGAAGAAGTCAACTTCATCCATTACAGCCTGAACCTGGAAGGAAATCCATTAACATTGCCAGAAACCCAAAAGCTGATATTAAAGAAAATCGTGCCTGAAGAACACAAACTCGAGAACATACAAGCAGTCACAAATTATAAGAAAGCGGTAGATTTGATGATAGTGAATGCTAAGAAAAAAGTAAAATTAGATTTGCCTTTAATCCTTGAATATCATAAATTAGCAATGGATCATATCGCCGGAGCAGGCAAAATTAGAAAGCAGAACGTGAGGATAAAATTAAATCCCAACTTTAAAACATGCGACTGGAAATTAATCCCCATAAAATTAAAAGACCTGATGAAAAAATACAATAAATTTATCTCCAAAAAGAGGGATGTTAAAGAAATAATCAAATTTGCCTCTTATTTCCACAACGAATTCCAAAGAATCCATCCTTTCATCGACGGGAACAGCCGAACTTCAAGGTTATTGATGCTGCACATCCTAAGAAGCCAGGGAATCCCTGTCTTGGACCTGCCCTTGGGTTATTTTGACTTATATCTAAATCTCACCAAAAGATCTAAAAAAAGGGATGATGAAACATTCAATTCTTTGATTGAAGAGCTGGTTTTAATAAACCTGAAAAAGGTCAATCTCGGATTTTGAGACATTAAAATCCTCTGTTTATCGAGTCCTTCCATGTCATCACACCAGGTCACGTCCGGGCGGGGCTACTTATATTCTCCAGAGATATAATCATCAGAACGGACCATATCTGCGAACTCTTGGAATATTTTTCTACAATTTTCTTTACCCATTATTTGGAATGTGCTTCTACCATTAGAGATCTCTATAGGTCCTGATCTTGTAGGTTTAAATTTGATCTGAAAGACCTCATCTTCAGCTGTGCGATGATATAGAGTGTGCCAAAAACCTGGAGGGTTGCTTTCAACTCTTATGCCTTCAACCCGATTCATTAAATGTCTAATAAAATCTTCACAAATCGCTGGATAAACACAACCATCTGAAGGTGTTATGTTAAGGTTCCAGTCCCACAAAATCGAATCGGGAGGTTCATCTTCTTCAGGATTAAAAACATCTGAAACATCATAAGTGACTTGAGAAAACATTTGTCTTTCAAAGGCTTTGGCTTCGTCTTCAGATGCAGCGTATACTTCACCTCTAAGACCGTCTGAAACAATGTGCACATACTCTCCGACTTCATCAAGAGGAATATCAAATATGGGCATCACGTGTCCTGTATCTTTTAGCGGTTTTCCTGCAACAACGCAAAGGAGTCCTTGTTCATTAGCTACAGTCAAAGCATGTAAGAATGGCTTTGAAATACCTCCTATGATTATGGCCTTTTTGGAAGGTGTGTGGTTTATGTAATTTGGATACCAATCCTTTAATGCTATTGCTGGACGAGGCATTCTGTATGCAGCAAAAGCATAATGCCCTGGTTCTCGCCAAAACTCTCCCACACCCATAGGAGTCTGTAAAGGCCCGATATATTCGCCAGATCCCATCACGAATTCGCCTTTAAGTATTGGCTCTTTCTCTGGAAAAACAACCACATTGTCCTGGATGTTAGTCAAGGGGCGTATTTGCACTAGATAAATGGTTTCTGAGTTTAAATCATAGCAGAATTCTGCTTCAAATTCTTTGCCATATCGCTCTTTAAGTTCGTGAACCAATGGAGGAAGAGTTTTCTCGATAAAATCTTCTTCGTGTTCAGGTATATTTGTGTCGCTGACAAAAAACGGTTCGCAGCTTCCTTTTTCAAAGCCTTCACCTAATAGGCGCATATACATTGTGTGTATAGGCTGGTCTGATTTTTCATCGTCCACAACAGCTCCTCTTTTTCTAGACCAGAAAAATGGGATGACTCCTCCATTTCCTTGCATCCTAGACTGCATGACTCCGTTCACTATTCCAGGTCCATCGATCAACTCTTGGATTACAAGGGCCATGCTCTCTTCTCCAAGACCGCATTCTGCTCTGTATTGTCTTGCTCGTTCGCTGTTGACAGAGGCATAGACTGTTTTTGCAGCATCTAATAAGTTAGAAACATCCAAATCGGCAGCTAGGACTTCTACAGAATCATATATTCCTGCACCTGAGAATTTCTCACTATCTTCAGATACTGTTGCTGATGATCTGACAAGGGCAGATTTTCCTTTGAACTGCTCTACAACCTCTTCAAGCCTTGACCTTAATCTTCTTTCTCTTTGTCTCAAGAAATCATGATAATATGAAGTCTCAATGATGGTGAACTCAGGCACTTCAAAGCCCAAATCCCTGGGCTCCATCAGCCAGAGCAAACCTCTTGCTTTGCCTCCAATATCATCTGGTGGGGTCATTATATCTCGGGAAAACTGTGTATTATTAAAAATATTGCTATTATCCTGTGGTCACTTCAAGAATAAGTCTGTTTGATATACTTCATCAACTGAGTGCATATCTCTCCTGCTTCTTTGTAATAGTCTTCAACAGGGTCTTTGTCATTCTTTTTTAGGATATCTATGACTGTCTCTTTCTGATAGTTGGATAGGAGCTTCTTGCCGAGAGCCTCTTTCTCTGGCAGTCCCAGGACAAGGAGTTTTTGCATTATCCTGTGGAGCACATCGAGGAAGGTCTCTACGTACTCTCTCTGGAAATCTCCTGTTATGGCTGAAAAAGTGTTGTAGAGCTCCCTGTTGACCTTGAGATGGTCTCTTATATCCTGATCACCGCCGTGCTTGTCGCTGTAGACCCTGCCTATGACAAAGTTCAAGGC
>JBDRIN010000051.1:0-6975 GCA_043815805.1 archaeon
ATCGTAGCAAACGCTTAACTTTATAAACCAGTTTTGTTTTTTGTTCCATTGGTGGACACCTCGAATGTCCACCCTCCAAACAGCTCTGTGCTGTTTGGAGTTAATATATCTTTCGGAAAACCAGAGACTTAGGACAGAGCCCTTGGGATTAAGGGAACATTGTGAACGTTTGTGAACTAGGCTTTTGCTGTATTACAGGAGAAAATAAAGAATTACAGGCATCAACAATACACCCATAGAATGGTTCCTGGCAATATCCTTTAGCGGAGCCAACAATCCTAGGCCGCTGGCCACTATCAAGACAAAGAAGCCTATCCACCCAGACAACACTACAGAGAGTACACATATCAACACTATGATTCCAAGCACCATAGCTTTGTAATTGACCTTGCATATGAGCTTTGAGAAGCCACTAGAGAGCTTTAAGGCCAAAATAGTGACGATTCCAGCCACTATGAGCACTGATATGAATATTATGATGATTATGTTCAGATCAGGCTTTATAAGCTGTGATACAGCGATTATGGCACCATTCCGAGCCTTCTCGAGCACGTACAAAGTTACTAGGCTAAGCACAAAATTCACCGTTGAGATGGCCCCTATGACTATCAAGAAGCTCTCATTGGTTATCTTGATGATTTGGGTAGCTATGACAGCTCCTTGGGCAGGGCCTAAGCCCGGAAACAAGCTGGTCAGGAATCCTGCAAACGTCCCTGCGCCAGCAGCTGTGAGCACCTTGCTTTTCTCAATCTTAAGCTCTTTGTCAACTTTCTGCGGGGGAATATTCACTTTGTCCTTTAAGCTTATCACCAAAGTGCTGACTCCAAACAAGCCAGAAAGCAGAGGGAACAATGGATTTGAGAGATTAGGCATATTCAACACGATGAGGCCCAGAACACCTGCCAGAACAAACAATAACAAGGCCCATTTTCTTTGCTTGTCACGCAGCACCATGAAAACAACAACTCCTAAAAGGATATAACCTATCAATGGTTTGAGCAAAGGATAGATGAAATCGACAACATAGATCAATAATGGTGCTAGTCCAATGCTGAAGAGCAGGCCTAGCAAGCTGCCCATCACAGTCAACTTGACGGCTTTATAGCCATGGCCTTCCAACAGTAACTTATGGCCTGGCAAGACAGAAAGCGCTGTCTCTGCTTCTGGAGCACCTAGAAAAACAGCAGGGATAGTATCCAAAAAGGTATGTGTTACCGCCATGCTGATGATGGCTATGACCAAGAGCAATGCAGGGAATCTGGGCAATAAGAATGCGCTCATGCTTATGATCATGACAGAGATGAGATTTATATGGATGCCTGGTGTCAGGCCGGTGACTATGCCCAATGCAACCCCAATAAAGATGAAGATTAATATTTGCAGCATCATTTTCTTATCATCTGATCCTTATAGTGTCCACGATAATCTGTCTTTGACCATCCTCTTCTGAGATTTTTCCTTCCAGTTCAACATATAGTCCTTCTTCAAGGCTTAGGTTGTCAAACACTACGGCATCCAACTTTCTTATTTCTTTTAGGCTAAAGCTAGTCACTGTCCCACGTGCAATGACATCATCTACCTGTCCATAGACCTTGACAAAGTCACCATTAGTCTTGTTCTCAATGCCTCTGATAGTAGTAGCTTCTATATCTACGACTTGCAATATGAAGAATAAAGCGATTATTCCACCAACGCTCAAAAAAAGTGATATCTTCAATAAAGTGTTGTCATGCATTTTTAGACTATAAAACAGAGTTTTTAATAAAAATGAGCCTTAAGATTTCGGAGCAGAAACGATAAAATCGAAGATTATTCAATAAAATTTATAAATGGGTCTCTTATCACAAAATCATGGTAGATGACCTTAAATTCAAGACAACTGCAGACATAAAAGTGTCTAAAAAGATCATAGATCAGGTTATAGGCCAGGAGGGTGCAGTCCATGTTGTCAGGAAAGCAGCTGCCCAACGAAGGCATGTTCTTCTGATAGGAGAGCCTGGAACAGGCAAGAGCATGCTTGGCCTTGGACTGGCAGAGTTATTGCCCAAAGAGAAACTTGTCGATGTCTTGGCTCTTGCAAACCCTAACGATGAGAACCAGCCATTAATACGGACTGTAAAGGCTGGGAAGGGCCGTGAATTCGTGGCTAATGCCAAGGTCCAGAACAAATCTGTCTTCAAGAATCAGAATATCTTTATTTTTATCCTTGTCTTACTTGCGATGATTGTGCCTTGGTGGGCTCGTGATTATTATAAATCAGACGTTGTCTTCGCTGCTTTGTTCTTAGGCGGTATGTTATTCTTAGTCGCATTTGTTATCTTCATCAATCTGAACAAACGTATGAACGTGAAGAAAGACGCACCAAAGATTATTGTAGATAACTTCAAGAAGAAACAAGCTCCTTTTTTTGATGCAACAGGTGCACATGCAGGTGCATTGTTAGGAGACGTTCTTCACGACCCATTCCAAAGTGGAGGTCTAGGCACACCGGCCCATGAACGTGTGGTCGCTGGAATGATTCATAAAGCGCACATGGGAGTGCTTTTTGTAGATGAAATTGCCACGTTGCAGCCAGTGACCCAGCAAGAATTATTGACATCTCTGCAAGAAGGGAAGTTTGCTATCACAGGCCAATCAGAGAGAAGCGCAGGTGCCATGGTAAGGACAGAGCCTGTTCCTTGCAAGTTCATCATGATAGCCGCTGGAAACATGGAGACTGTAAAACATATGCACCCCGCCCTTAGGTCCAGGATACGAGGTTATGGTTATGAGGTCTACATGGAAGAGACCATGCTAGACACTCCTGCAAACCGCAACAAGTTGGCGATATTTGTGGCTCAAGAAGTCACCAAAGATGGAAAAATCCCTCATTTTTCAAAGAAAGCCGTGGATTACATCATTGAAGAAGCCAAGAAAAGAGCCAATAGAAAAGGGCATCTGACATTAAGACTGAGAGATCTTGGCGGCCTGATAAGAGCGGCTGGTGATATTGCAGTTGAAACAAACGAAAAGCTTGTGGAGAGAAAGCACATCATTGCTGCTAAACACATAGCGAAGTCTCTTGAAAAACAGATCGCTGATAAGTTCATAGAGAGGAAGAAAGAATATGATGTCATTGTCACTACAGGAAAAGCTGTTGGCAGAGTCAATGGACTTGCAGTCCTTGGATCAGGTGATTCATATTCTGGAATACTGTTGCCCATAGAAGCAGAAGTCACGCCTGGCGGAAAAGAGAAAGAGATAATCGCCACAGGAAAGCTTGGAGAGATAGCTAAAGAGGCCATAAAGAACGTGTCCGCAATCATCAAAAGATATTTTGGTGAAGATATAAAAGAGATCTACGATATTTATGTTCAGTTCCTGCAGACTTATGAAGGTGTAGAAGGAGACTCAGCGAGCATAGCTGTCGCTACAGCCATAATCTCAGCGCTCAAGAACGTCCCTGTGAAACAAGAGTTTGCCATGACAGGTTCGCTCTCTGTAAGAGGGAAGGTATTGCCTGTCGGCGCCGTGTCGAGCAAGATAGAGGCAGCTGTAGAAGCAGGCATAAAGAAGGTCTTGGTGCCAAGGTCAAACCTGCAAGACATAGTCATTGATGTTGAAAAGATAAAAAAGATAAAGATAATACCTGTCGATACTATCGCTGATGTCTTGAAGCATGCCCTAGACTGGAAAGGCAAGGAAAAGATTCTCAAGAAGATTGTAAGGATGAATGGGAAATGATTAAAAATCGCAAAGTTTTTAAAATCTGGTTTCTAAAAACATAATATGGTTAAAGAACCTAAACATAAACTCACCAAAACGTACCACATAATCTTTGATGCGAGGGGTTGCAACCCAAAGAGGATATCTGATGAAAAATTTGTCTTTAAACTACTAATGGACATTCCTAAACTAGTAGACATGAAAATTCTGGTTGGGCCAAACATGGTAAGAGATTATGATTTGGATAACACAGGAATAACAGGAATTGCAATAATAAGCTTTTCTCATATTTCAATCCACACTTTTGATAAAACAGGAGAGGTCTTCATTGATGTTTTTTCTTGCAAACCGTTCGATTATGATAAGATACGAACATATCTTTTCAAAGCACTAAAGGTCCCTTCTGAGAATGTGCAAACCCAAGAGATCAAGTACCCTTGGGAAAGATAAGTCACCAATTAACATCCACATCATCAGTCCTTTCATACGGTCTTATCTGGCTTTTACTTACAGGCAACTTGTTGCCTGCTTTGAACATTATCATCCCTGTGAAAGCTATCATGCCAGCATTATCAACGAGAAACTGGTTCTCAGGCACAAAACATTTCGCTCCTCTTTCTTCGCACATCTTATGCGCCATCTCTTGGAGGCGCTTGTTGCAGGCGACTCCTCCGCCTAGCAATAGTTCTTTCTTATCGCAGTGCGCCATGGCTCGTTCTGAGACTTCGAGCAGCATCGCAAAGGTTGTCTCTTGCATCGAATAGCAGAGATCTTCTTTCTTGAATTTTCCTGACCTTATCTTCTGTCTTAGGTTGGTCTGCAAGCCTCCAAAAGAGACATCCATGCCTTTTACAACATAGGGCAATTCGATAAATTTTTTGCCTTTTAAAGCTAACTTTTCTATCAGTGGCCCTCCGGGAAATCCTAAATCAATATCTCGTGCAAATGAATCGATGAAATTACCTACGCCATTATCTAAGGTCTCTCCGAAAATCCTGTATTTTCCTGCGTCAAAAGCTATTATCTGAGTGTTTGCTCCAGAGGCATAAAGCAAGACAGGATCCTTACATTCAGTCGCTAGCTTACCTACTTCAAGATGGGCTATGCAATGGTTTACGCCAACCATCGGCTTGTTAAGTATCATACTCATGGTTCTTGCCATTATAGCCCCGACTCTCAATGCATGTCCCATACCCGGACCTTGTGAAAAAGCAATCAGATCAATGTCTTGGGGATTTATCTTTGCTTTCTTAAGCGCATTCTCCAATACCTTATCGCAGTCTTTAACATGATGATCGACTAATTTGACCGGAATGATGCCTCCAGACTCTGTTGTATAGACAGATTTCTCATTACACAGAACTTTATTATCCTTCAATACTGCCACGCCAAATGTGTGCGCTGTGCTTTCTATGCCCAAAACTATCATTTTAGCTTAAAAATCATCATTAGATTAAAAAGCTTTTGCTTCGCATCGTCGAAGCAAAAGTTGAGAACTGCAGTGAACTAGCTTTTGCTAAACATAAACTTTTTAAAGAAAACACGTACTCGGAGCATTATTATGATCTGCTTTATGGAGAGAATAAAGAAGAAATTCAATGGTGAAGACCTGGTCAAGATAGAGCATGCTTTAGAGATAGCTGAGAAAGCCCATGAAGGCCAGAAAAGGAAGAATGGAGACGCTTTCCTAACGCATCCTATATCAACAGGTGAAATACTCTTAGATATGGATGCGGACGCCCACACAGTCTGTGCGGGATTATTGCATGATACTGTGGAAGACACTGAATTGAGCCTTAAAGAGATAGAAGAACAGTTCTCAAGGGATATTTGTAGACTTATAAAGGCAGTCACTAAATTCAAGGTCTTCTCAAGCAATGAATTGAACAGCATAAACTACAACAACAAGATCAAGGATGCGGGGGAGCATGACACACGGGTCTTCCTTATCAAGCTTGCGGACAGGCTGCACAACACAAGGACCATAGACGCTTTGCCAAAGGAGAAGAAGGAAAAGATGTTCAAAGAGAACAAAGAATTCTTCATTCCACTGGCTAGAAAGCTTGGTTTTGGTGATATTGCAAATGAATTAGAATCTATTTCTTAGAATCTATTTCTAATAGGTATGCTTAATCATCTTTTCTAGAAAAAAATGAAAAACCGCACATAAAAGTTTCATTAGACAAGTTCTAAAGCTGAACGATTGGGAGCTGCGGACTGAATATCTCGTTGCCTCGATACTTACATCCCAGCCCCATTAAACCTATCTTTTATAGGAGTTCATAGTGTCTCTTTTCGAGGTGGGTTTCGTGCTTAGATGCTTTCAGCACTTATCCCTTAAGGCGTAGCTGCTCGGCTTGCCTTGTAAGACAACCGATCGACCAGAGGCCTCGAACCGTCGTTCCTCTCGTACTAAAGGGTCCTTCCTCTCAGACACTGAACACTTCCAGTAGATATCAAACAAACTGCCTCACAGCGTTCTGAACCCAGCTCACGATCCCTTTTGATGGGTGAACACCCCCACCCTTGGCTGCTTCTGCACAGCCAGGATAGGAAGAGCCGACATCGATGTAGCAAGCCGCGCCGTCGATAGGAGCTCTCGGGCGCGACAACTCTGTTATCCCCGGAGTAACTTTTTGGTCAACACCAGCCCCCATTCAAGGAGAACTGATGGATCGCTAGGCCAATATTTCTATACTGAGTTCCATCGTATTAGGAACCACAGTTAAGCCAGCTTTTGCCCTTGCACTCTACACCGGATTTCTGACCCGGTTGAGCTGACTTTTGGGCGCCATTGATATACTTTCAATGGCGTGCCACCCCAGCCAAACTGTCCACCTATTGATGTCCTCTCACGAGTGAGCGGCGTAAACTCTGAAAAGAAGTGTTACATTGTCGCCTAACCTTTTGGCTGACGCCTCAGGTTCAAACAGCTCCTTCTTACACTATATAACAGAACTCACGTCACAACAACAGGCTACAGTAAAGTTTCACGGGGTCTTCGCTTCCCACTGGAAGTCTCTGGCCTTTGCACCAGAAAAGAGTGTTCAGAGGGTTCCGGTTGGGGACAGTGGAGATCTCGTTACGCCATTCATGCAGGCCGTCAATCAAACGGCAAGGCATTTCGTTACCTTAAGAGAGTTATAGTTACCCCCGCCGTTTACCAGCCCTTAGCTCCCTTGAAAAGGAGTTTTAGGTACTGACACTGGGCAGACGTCACCAACTATACACACCTTTACAGGCTAGCAGTTAGTTAAGTTTTTGTTAAAC
>JBDRIN010000052.1:0-9236 GCA_043815805.1 archaeon
ATCACCGTTGGCAACACAGGCACCAAGACCAAGTCTTACACCTTCACCACATCTGGTGTTGACGCGTTAGGCGATGTTAGGATGGACCCTTCAAGCGTTGTTTTAGTTGACGCAGGCAAGACAGAGACAGTTTATCTGTACCTGGATGTCGACAAGAAGGCAGCAGAAGGAAAATCAGTCTTTGTGGTCAATGTCTTGTCCTCAGATGGCGAGTCAAAACAGATTCCTTTGACAGTTTCTGTTTCAGGCAAAGTTGCTGGTGAGAGCACAAGCTTGCTTAAAGGATTACAGATCGGCCTTATCGTGCTGGTAATAATCTTGATAATAATCGGTTTGATAATCGGCTTCAACAAGCTCCGAAAAGAAGAAGAGCCTGAAGACGAGACCCAAACGTATTATTAAGGTTAATTCTTTTTTTATTTTATTTTTTAACTTTTAAGCTCGGAACACATAGGTGTCAAATGGTGCCAAATGAATACAAAAAACTCGATGCGAGCAATCGTAACATTCATTCTATTTATTAGTCTTATCGCTATTGTTTCTGCAAGTATTGATGTTCAGTATTACAGCACTGCTAGCGATTTCACAGTCACAAGCGGCTTAGCAGAGCTTTCTGTGTGCCAATGCGCAGCGTATACAGACACTATCACAGTGATCAATACTGCTGTTTCAGATACTAAATTTCAGGTGACGTCAGACCTTAACTTTATCAAGGTCGTAGACCCTATTTTCAATCTTGATAAGGGCGACAGCAAGACTGTGCGCCTTGATATTATGGTCCCCTGCAGCGCCAAGGGCTCCTACACAGCTAACATCCTTGTGGAGAACGTCCTGGGCAAGCAGAAGACCCTTACAAAGACCTTTCAGATAGGCAAGTGCCAGAACCTTCAGGTTGATTTTTTCGCTCCAAATGTGACAGGAGGAGTAGAGCCATGCCCTGTCCTTGATTTCAATCTTCTAGTGAGCAATCCAGGAGTCTTTACAGATCTTTATAGGATATCCATGTCCAGATTCGGCAATGACACCTTGATATCTGATGACCAGTTTTTTCTTCAGCCGCAGCAGGCCATGAACGTGAGCCTAAAGACAATACTTCCTTGCGGGCTTTACGGCAGCCAGGACATAGTGTTCAATGTGGAAGCCAATAACAACAAGTTGAAGGTTTCTATCCCCTTTAACGTTGATATATTGCAGAACTATAATTATTCCACTTTTACGATCGCTGAGCCTAATTTCTGCCATGAAGACGGAGCGCAGAGCTTCCAGGTCTACTTCAAGAACGAAGTGAAAGCGCCTAACAATTACTCTTTGAGCCTTGTGGGTGCGCCCAGCTTTGTCTCTTTGGAACAGGACTTCCTGGAGCTTGGCCCGATGGAAGAGAAGATAATCTTAGTGAACGTTGATGCTCTTGAGAGGTTCGAAGGAGAATATGATTTTGTCCTGCACTCAGAGTCAGGCATAGGCAACACTTACAATGACTTAGATGTTTATCTTAGGGTCTGGCCTTGCTATAATTCAAAGATAGACTTGCCTGTCAAGGTTGATAAGGTCTGCGAAGGCCACTATGAATATGATGTGGTTGTCAGGAACGACGGAAGGTTTGAGGATTTCTACACTGTTACGTTGGAAGGCCCTGACTTTGCAAGCTTGGATCCAACAGAGCCGTTTGTCCTTGAAAGAGAAGGATCTAACACAGTCAAGCTTTTGGTTGATGCTCCTGATATTGATTCTGCTAATGAGATGACTCTCACAGCTACTGCCAGCAATGGTAGAAGTGTCTCTACGACTTTCTATCTTGAGACCTTGAATCTTAAGAGCTGCTACGAAGTAGCGCTTGAAAAGGACAAGTTTGTCGTCTATAAAGGCATAGATTCAATCTTTGTGCCTGTGAAGAGCAATGGCTTGATGGCAGGGAATTACGCAGTATTATTTGATAATCAAAATGCTTCCTGGATCACCATGGAAGACATCTTCTTTGATGTTGAGGCTGGCCAGAGCACAGAGCTTACGATCCTTGTTGAGCCGGAAGGAAAAGAGTTTGCTGAGTACACTGTCGGTTTTGACATCGTGAAAGGCCTTGAAGACCAAGACCTAGTCTATGAAGGCGAGATCATAATCAAGAACACAGACAAGCCTCTGAGCTTGAAGTTGACGCACTATCTTCTACGGAATCCGTGCATCTTGGCAATGGCAATATTGCTATTGGCCTTTATAGTGTTCCTTATCATACTGGTCGTGACCAAGGAGAAGCCTGGCAGGAAGAGAGTCGGCAGGGTATGGGTGCCTCTGATCATATTGGCGGTCATTTATATCTTAGTGTTTGCTTTTATCATGTACAAGACAGGTCCTTTGGACTCTATCTATCCAGCTGTAGAGCCTTCTGACTCTAAATTGAATCTCACTTGGGCAGAAGATTCAGATTACAAACTGAACCTGTCTGAGTACTTTGTCGATCCTGATGCGGACATCCTGAGCTATAGTGTTTCAGGGACGGATTATATAGGCATAAAGATAAAGGATAACATCGCCACCATGAAGCCTGCTGATGATTGGTATGGCGAGGAGAAAGTCATCTTTACTGCTCATGATACTAGCGGCGCTGCCACTGACAGCCCGATAATGTCCTTGACTGTTGTGGATATGCCAGAGTATGGCTTCAGAGAGAATGTAGAGTATTATTGCCCTTACATAAACCTGATCATATTGTTCTTTGTTTTTGTCTTTATTTACGCCTTGTTCTACAAGAGAGCAGGCTCTGGAAGGCCTACAAAGGCCCAGAGAGAGGCCATAAAGGCCAATAATGGCGGGAAAAAGAAGTAAATTATTTAAATAGACCTTATTTCTTGAAGCATACGGGGATATAGTATAACCTGGCTAGAATGGCTGGCTCCAGTTATGGAGCGATGAGCTGCAGAAACCTGCGGCGATGATTACATTCGTGGTCTGTTGAAGCTTTCGCTTCACGGAAGAGACCAGCAGATACTGGCACTCGAGGGTGTCAGAAGCTGAAATTTGGGTTCGAATCCCAATATCCCCATTTCTTTCTTTTTTCATGATTATTTGAACCCACAATTTTAAAGAATTTAGCTATATTTTTGTTTCTTACAACCACGTCATAAGCTTGAGGATTCCTGCCTTTTTTTGAGATAAAACAAGGAATAGTAAAGCCAATTAATATTTGGGATATTCCTTCTGCCAAATTTCTATGTTTTGTGGTTATTTTAAGCAGATAATATGAATATTTTCCTGATTTCTGGGTTGTTATACATCCGTCTGTATCAAAAAGGCCGCGTATGAATGCAGCAAGATAATCTTTATCACTAGAAATTATTTCGGGGATTCTAAGATCTATTTTAGGGCTATATGGGATGCCCAATGATATATTAAAGAACTCGCACAGTATTTTCGAGTAAAAATATATTTCAAGACAGCTTTTTTTCTTACACTCCGTGATTTTAAGAGAGATATCAAAGATCTTCTTAAAGAGGCTTGCTATATGTTTTGCATATTGCTTCTCTGAACTATTGCACGTATATGTCAATCGATAAGTGCCGTTGTGATTTCTGCTCATGGAACCATCTCCTATTTGAATCCCTATTAATTCTGCCAGTTCAACAGACATTTCTTTAGGTAATTTGATTATTTTCACCAAATCTTTTCTTTTGGATTTTGTTGATATTGGATCAAATTTCATTTTAAATCACCGCTTATTTCTCGTCGAGACCACGTAATTGATTTGCTTTTATAAGCGCTACGGACACATGTCCAGTGACCTGTGCTATTTTCCGAAAAGCTCGGAAGAAAATCATTATTTGGTGGTTGAGATAATTTAGTGGGTGATTTAAATAGGTTCAAATCTGTGGCGGCTTGCCGACATGGCAGGAACGCACAGTGACTTTCCCTCCGTCCCCATTTTTTCTATTATATACTGTTTAAACACAATATTTAATTGCTGGGAGGTATTTCTTTGGTTTATGGGGAATCGAATGCAAGCATTGATGAATGAAAGGCCTTTAGAGCTGATTGTCGTAGATAAGGTTACAGAGGAGGATATTGAAGGCTTTTGTGAAGGCAGGCTTCCTGATTACCTGGCTGACCTGGGCCTTACTGACATGTCTGTTTATGGCTTTGCCATACGAAGAATGGTGCCTCAAGGCGATAAGGATGTTGAAGGGTTTGTGTGGACCAACCACATGCCTTCTTTTGGGAGAGACAGGCATATTGTGCCTTTTGTGAGCACTGCTCTTCCCGATGCGAGTCTTTATGAACATTTCGGCAGGATCCTTTCAGGATTTGCTTTAGACTATGTCATAACTCCTGAAATGGACCGCTTCGTCTGGGTCATAGAAGAGTCTGAGGCCAAGAAAGTCATTGAGATGATGTCTGAGGTTGGTTATAGGGTGGATGCCACATATGTGCATGCTCCAGAGCCCACAAGCGATTAATTTGTCACTCGCAAGTGGTTATAAACCGAAAACTTTATAAATAGAGATTATTACAGAGTATAAGATCATACTAATAGAGGTAAAAAATGCCTATAGACATAGCTAAAATAAAAGAAAAAGCACGTGAAGCATGTTCTAATAGCTTAACCGACGATGGCCGAATCATAAGAGGTTATGACGGACCCTGGCCAATCTCACCAAGAGAGATGGAATTGATGGCTCCAGGCATATCGCATGTGCGTCACATCAATAAATCTGTTGAGAGAGGAGGGTATCATCATGAAATAAATGATGGGTTGGTCACTTATGAAACTACAACCACAACTCCATTGCTCATATTAGATCCTATAACTTACAAGTTCGAAAGAGCCTTCAAAGGTGTTAAGACTTCTTCAAGAAAGTCAAGGCCAGAAGGCAAAGCGCTTCACAAGGTTTTACGTACTAGACCAGTAGGTGTAACTGCAGGACTCTTAGAGGTCTTGGCAGATGCAAGGGACAAAGGAGGCAGACTAATAGGTATGAGTGTAGCTATGTGTGCAGATAGAGTGAGAAAACTAGATGACAAATATGACCGGACTGCGACGCATGATATTCTCCAAGATTTAAGGTATACACTGCCAGACAGAGGATTGGCTTACGCTGTTGTCTTGAATGACGGATTGTGGAGAGTTGAAGATGTTTTGACCACAACTTCTCAGACAACAAATCTCTTTTGTGGGGGAAAAGATTCTGTGAACTTGGAAGCCCTTGCAAGAACAGTTTTTGTTCCTAGCCCAGAATTCACAGAAAGGCTTTTTGGCGTCAGATACGATGTGGAGAAGCTAGACAAAGCAGAAAAGCTGAAGATATATAGATAGGTTCTGTCTTTTTAAAGACAAAATTTATAAAATCCAATTCCCAGTTCCACTCTATGAACTTTTTTCGTAGGGTTTTAGATGCAAAATTCCTTAGCATGGCGCCTCATAACGCCTTTATACTTGGGTTCTTCTATGCCATAATTGGCTCTGTGACTGCTTATATGGTGTTTCCCAGCAACGCAGGCATGATGGCTGTCATATTTACAGCCACGCTGGCCTGGCCTTTGCTCTTCAAGGCAATAAACTTCGAGAACGTTGAGATCGACAGGAATCGGTTGGGTTTTATCAGGATGTTCAAGGATCATAAGATGATCTTCCAGCTCTATTTCTTCTTGTTCATGGGTGTATTAGTCGCCTTTGGCATCTTATCTGTATTGCTTCCAGAGCTTACAGTCACTAAATTATTCAATCCGCAGCTGGCCATAGCTGGCTTAGGAGGCGCAGCAACTGCTTCTGGTCTGGACTTTGGTTATATCGTCACGAATAACCTTAAAGTTCTAGTAGCGTTCGTCATTTTCAGCGTGGTATACGGCGCAGGGACAGTTGTCTTCCTATTATGGAATGCCAGCGTCTGGGGAACCATCTTTGGTTTTGTCGCCAGATTGTCTGCAGCAGCAGCCACAAGACTTCCCATCGTAGAATTCGGCTTCCTGATGCTCAGGGTTCTACCACACACAGCTTTGGAAGTATTCTCATATTTCTTTGCTATCGTAGCCGGCGCTATTTTTGCCAAGACGGTCATAAGGCCTGTCCTGACAGACGAGCAGAGGACACAGCTATACAAGGACGCTTTCATGTTTCTAGGAATATCCATCGCCTTGGTCTTTGTAGGAGCCTATTTTGAGGTCTATGTGTTCCCTGTGCTTGGGTTTATAGGAGGATAAAACCAAACTCTGTTCACTGCCGTCTGTCACTAGCGTTCCTTGACCTTTGCTTCTTCGAAGCGAAAGGTTCTCAGAGTTTTCCTTCTACGAAGGAAAACTTTATATATCATATACGTTTAATTTCAACATAAAGGGTGGTAAATATAGACCAGAGAAGCTTCAATGATGATTTAGGACGTTATATCTCCAGCAGGAGGTCTGATGAAAAGAAGATGCCTGACCTTTTCAAGT
Organism: archaeon; assembly: GCA_043815805.1. Classification (GTDB taxonomy): domain Archaea; phylum Nanobdellota; class Nanobdellia; order Woesearchaeales; family JBDRIN01; genus JBDRIN01. The sequence continues at coordinate 6,418 of JBDRIN010000052.1, forward strand.
TCAGCTTCAACAAGCCGAAGAGGAATCCAGAGGAGAAAGTCCCTGTTATGGAAGATCACGAAGTGGTTGTTGAGCCTAAAGAGCCTTCTTGGTTCCAACAGGTGTTCGGGAGGAAAAAATTGACAGACAAAGAGATTGAGGAAGCAGAAGAGTTGACTCCGGAAGAGATGAAAGAGCTGGAAAAGGTAGAAGAGGACATAGAAGAGATAGAACGGGAAGAGGAAGTCCTGCAGGAAGAGAGAGAAAACCTTCTTAAGAGATTCCTGAAGAAATTAAGAGTGTTCGAGAGTAGGCATAAGCCTGGCGAAGAAGAGATGGTCGAGGAATGCGGGGATGCCATATCAATAGCAATGGATGAGGATGTCCGCGAGACCTTGAAGATCCTCCACAGATGGCTCGAGAGATTGCCGCCCCATGAGATAAAGCAGTTCAAGCTCTCTGAAGATTATATTAGATATAAGGACCTGTTGAAGAGGTATAATCTGATTAAATAATCATTTCTGAGTCAGTATCTCAATAACGTCTCCTGTCTTTAGCTGGTGGTCTTTCGCTATGACTTGTTTGGTCTTGATGTCCATGGCCTTGACGTACTTGTCCCCGATGTCTGAGTGTATCCTGTAAGCCAGGTCTAGAGATGTCGTTCCATCAGGCACCAGGAAGCAGTCAGGCAGTATATTGCCGTCTTTATCTGTGAGCTTTGCGTTTGGCACTGGAAAGACTGCTATGCATTTCAACAACTCAAAGACTGTCTTGTTCAGGACATCTTCAACTCCTGTTGTCTTGTTCCTCTCTAAGAATTTTTTGAGGAAGTCTAATGCGTTCTTTTGCTTGTCGTTAAGGTCTTCTTTAAGGATTATGAAGTCTGATTCTCCTGGAGTGTAATCTATCAGCGCATGCTTTGTAGCCTCTTTCATGGCCAATTCTGATTCTGCGCTGCAGCCTATTATAATATACTCTGGGAATTCCCTATGGAGCTTTTTGAGGTTCTCTTTTGCTCCGGGGATGTCTATCTTGTTGGCAGCTATTATCATGGGTTTGCTCTTCTTCCGGAGATAAGTTGCAAGGCTTAACATCTGCTCATCTGTCCATTTTGCAGGTTGATCCTTGGACAGTTCAAGCTTCTTCAGGGCTCTCTTGACCATGTCTTCGTCCACGTGCATTCCAGAGAGCTGCTTTGTCAAGGCTTTCTCTATCTCTCCATGCTCTTGCTGGACCTGCCTTGCGAATTTCTCCCATCCTTTCCTTAAGATAGTGAGATACCAATAATCCAGTTCTATCTCTAAGAACTTGACGTCTGCCACAGGGTCATAGCTTAAGGCTTCCACAGGTTCTCCTTTTTCGTTGGTGGTTCCTGCTACGTCCACGACGTGTATTAGAGCATCTGCTTGATTTAGATCATTAAGAAACTGGTTCCCCATGCCTTTGCCTTCGTGTGCTCCGGGCACAAGGCCTGCGACATCCAACATCTCAACAGGCACGAATCTCTTGTGGTGTTTGCAATAGCCTTCTTTTGGAGTGCATTGGACGTTGAATTCTTTGTCAACGCAGTCTATCTCCACGAAGCCTACTCCGTGATGCGGCTTTATGGTTGCGAACGGATAGTTTGCTATTTCGCACTCTGCCAAGGTCAACGCCTTGAAGAATGTAGATTTTCCCGTATTTGGCTTTCCTATTACGCCGATTAACATATTATCCTCCCCTATGAGCAGAATCGGGGAGGGTTTTTTAAATGTTATTATTTAAATAAAAACATTTAAATACACATATCCTTAAATTTTCGATAATGAAGGAGCTGACATATCTCACAGTGGCTTTCGTCTGCATAGTTGCTGCTATCAACTTCATATTCTTTGAGCCCACCATATGGGCAGAGGTTCCTTTCACATTAGCTTATAATGGAGATTTCTGGAGCATGCTAATCTCTTACTGGGTTGTCTTCTTGATTGTCCTGGGTGTTCTTTACCTGCTGGATGCCATCACGGTCAAGCATATCAACAAGATAAGCGACACTTCTTTGAAGTTAGGCATGTGGTCACTTGTCATCGGCCTAGGAGGATCTTTGATTATCCATTATCTCATCTACAAGTCAGAGATTGATGGGGCCAGCAGGATAGTGATACATTACATGATAGCTGTGGCTAGCGTCTTGGCTTTCATAGGCATGGTCTTCGGGCTCATCGCATTCTTCAAGAAGATGAAAAAGGTGATATCATGAATAAAAAAGCGTATTTGATTACAGGAGTGGTTTTTATTATTGTTTCAGTGATTTTGTTTTTTGTGCCTAACATCTGGGCAGACATACCTAACATGCTGCAGGGCAGCGACCCATGGGGCTTGTTCTTGCCCGTAGGGATAATCTTGCTGCTTATATTGGGTGTGTTCTACCTGTTGTATGGCATGGATAAATTGAAGATGAACAAGTTCAGCGATATCTCCATCAAGGTCTCTTATTGGGCTTTTGTATTGGGCTTGATAATTCCGTTCTTGATACTTGGAGTGCTTGCTGCGTCAGGAAGCGATCCGATGGGTGCGATAATAATATATCCGTTCATCATATTCGGAGTGATACTGATAATATTGTCGTTCATCTACTCTTTGATGGCTTTCCGTAAGAAGCAAGGCAAAAAGCCGGTTGTGCAGCCTGTTGCTGCGGCTCCGGAAAAGCCGGTTGCTCCTGCGCCTGTGAAGGCCCAAGCAGCTAAGAAGCCCGCGGTTAGGAAGGCAAAGAAATAATTTTTTTATTTTTTGTTATATTTTTAGTTGTCTTTTCGGAAAGATTTAAATAATCCGTTTGCCTTTGAATTTATAGGTGATAAAAT
>JBDRIN010000053.1:0-7439 GCA_043815805.1 archaeon
GGTTACTGATGGAGGTACGGTTCAGGTAAAGAACCAAATTCAAATCGAAGGAGGAAGTCCTGCAGATGGCAAGGTGCTTACATCGACAGACGTAAATGGTCTGGCAGAATGGCGGGATCCTTCTAGCGGGATGGATGGCCACGGCACTGACAACCACTTGGTGCGCTGGAATGGAACAGACAAGCTCCAAGATTCTAATGTTTTTGTCGCAGACAACGGCAATGTTGGTATTGGGACTATGTCCCCAACAGGGCCTTTACATACTGCAGGGGAAGGATACTATGCGAATGTTTTTGAAGTCGCCACAAGTAGTTATGAATATTGGAGGGCGGATCTTGAGTTCAGGAGGGCAAGAGGGACACTTTTAGCCAAGCAGAGGGCTCTGAACAACGACGACCTGGGCTTGGTCAGATTTTCTGGCTATGACGGTTCTGATTATGAAGTTGCGGTAGATATACGAGCAGAGGTCGATGGGGTTTCAGGAACAAATGATATGCCTGGCAGGTTGCAATTTAGGACAACGCCTGATGGATCTAATACACCACTAGCAAGAATGACTATCAAGAATTATGGCAGTGTCGGAATCGGAACCGAGAATCCAGATGCTAACGCTCTTTTGGATGTCGCTGGCAAGATTAAGATTGTGGACGGCACCCAAGGTTCCGGCAAGGTCCTTACTTCTGATCCAAATGGCTTGGCAAGCTGGCAGTCCCCTGGAAGTGCAGATGTGAATATCAATGATGTTGCCAGGGCAGCAGGCATTGCTTTTTGGGAGATCAATAATGTTAATAACAATCCTTGTTCATCTGGTTATCCAAGGGAGATGGCTGACTCTGATCTGAGCGGCTCTATTACAGGAAACACTATCTGCGCAAATGCAGCCACCTCATGTGTTGATGTGAAGAGGCTGATAGCGTGGGGTAGTGCAGGCATTCAGCAATCAGATAACCAAGCTTGCACTCTTTCATCGGCTAAGGATACTTGGTGGCCGTATACTTTTATGACTTATCCAACACCGCCAGATATCTATTACGGTGGAGGTTGGTCAGCCTATAGTTATGTTGCATGTTGTGCTGTTGAAAATACTGTAGAGAATAAGAATGAATACGTCAGCGGGGACTTGTACGTGGCCAGAGAAGTCTATGTCGCTGGCACTGCTGATGCTAACAAGGTATGCAGAAGTGATGGCACTAATTGTGCAGGTTCTATGGGTGTGAGGCTGCCGAATATGCAATGTCCTATCTTGCCTGCGGGTTACAGGGTAAGCTTTGACACCTGTACTTTGGGGACGAATGTTGATACTTTCACCAATACCCAGGTCAAGGTTGGAGCATCTTATTATTATCTTCTTACCAACGCGCCTTCCCCAACTAGATTTTGCCAGGACTTAGGTTACTCTGGAGCCAATGGGGTATCTTGCTTCCTTCCATCGGGAACAGGCGCTGTATGGTCTACTACTAATCTCAGGTGGCAGACAGCGAGTAGTGCCCCTTCCGGTCGCTGTGATCAAATAGGCTGTTATTAATTTTTATTTTTTAAGGTTTCAATACTTAAGAAGTCTTCCATCTACTTTTATGATGGGATCTTTGAAAACCTGATCTAAATGAATGATGGCGTAGATGCTTCCGCCGAACCAGGCGTTGCTGCCTATGGCAAAATGTGCTGTTCCGAGAGTTTTCTCGTCGACGACTGTGCAGCCGATAATCTTTGCTCTTGGGTTTATGCCTATACCCAGCTCTGCTATCCTTCTCACGCCCCAGGGATGCTTTGCTGTCCTGTGCGCCCACTTCATGGAGTTTTCTAGCTCTTTGGCTTCATAGCTCTGGTTCATCCTGACGACTTCTCCTTTTTCCACATGCAGGATTATAGGATTTTTCAATAGGTTTGTGCCTTTCCTTGTCCTTGAGCTGCCGTCTATGACTATCTTGCCGTTGACCTCGTTCTTCTTAGGAGGCAGGTAGACTTCTCCTCCAGGCAGGTTCCCCCCTTTTCCAAGAGTCCTGTACACTCCTGTGGCTGCCAAGGCCTTCATACCCTGCACATTCATGACCAGGTCTGTGCCTTTCTTGGTCCTAACATGTATCTCTCTTGCGCTGTCAAGCTTTGCTTTGAGCCTGTCTGCTCTTTCCTGAAGCTTATCATAATCTATGTTGTATGTATCTATGAGGCTCTTTATCTTGGAATTGGATATGCTTGCAAGGCTTGATGCTGACAGGAACCTGTGCTTGTTGTCTGTGCAGAACTTCCTGAAGCTCAATCCTACTGAGTCAAGGCTTCCTATCCTTCCAGACATATTTATTATGATGACACTCTTTGGAGGCAGGTTCCTGAAAGTCCTCTCCATGACAGCATCTGCAGAGTCTCCTCTCACTTTGGAATGCTGGAACGCGACTTTATAGTCCAATCCCAGTTCCCTGGCTGCTTTTGCATATGCATAAGTCAATATGGGAGAGATGTATCTGCTTGGCTTGCCGTAATCTCCGACTATCAGCAGATTCTCGTGTTTCTTGACAGCTAGGCAGTCAGTAAGGACCTTCTTGAAGGTGTTAAGGTCAATGTCTCTGAGCCAGCTCTGTAGGTTCAGTTGGATCATAGTGTTTTTTCGGGGAGGTAGAATATAAACTTTTCTTTTTGAGCAACAACTTTATATATACATAATAAATAACTTGCTCAATGGTCGAGTATGATAACAAGATAACTGACTTGGAGAAAGAGCTTGCCTCTACCAAATACAACAAGGCTACTCAGCACCATATAGGCTTGGTGAAGGCAAAACTTGCCAAGCTGAAGGAAAAGCAGGAAGCCAGGAGCAGTTCTGGCAGGAAAGGAGATGGTTATTCTGTCAGGAAGACCGGCGACGGTACTGTCCTTCTTCTCGGTTTTCCCAGTGTGGGCAAATCGACCTTGCTTAATGACCTCACCAATGCTGCGTCAAGGATAGGAGCGTATGACTTCACGACTCTCACCGTAGTTCCTGGTCTTCTGGAATATGATTCTGCCAAGATACAGATACTTGACGTCCCTGGAATCGTAAAAGGCGCGGCTTCCGGCAGAGGCCGTGGAAAAGAAGTGCTTGCTGTCATGAGGAACGCAGACCTTGCTTTGATCATGATTGATGTCCAGCATCCTGGTTCCCTTGACATAATCCAGAAAGAGGTCTATGACACAGGTATTAGATTAGACCAGAAAAAACCAGATGTCAAGATAAGGAAGACTGCCAAGAACGGCATCAGGATTGGAAAGACTGTCAAGTTGAAAGTAATTACTGATGATACGATAAAAGATATTCTCAAGGAGTTCAGGATAAACAATGCAGATGTCCTGATTAGGGATTCTATCACAGACGATCAACTTATCGATGTCATAGAGGGTAACAGGGTCTATATGCCTTCTATTGTCGTCCTGAACAAGATAGATCTTGTTTCGCAGGCCAAGCTGGAAGAAGTGAAGAAAAAAGTGAAGCCTGACCTGTGCATCTCTGCGGTTAACAAGAGTGGCATTGAGCAGTTGAAAAAGCTCATTTTCGAAAAGCTTAATCTCATCCGAATCTATATGAAGCAACCGAAGAAGCCTGCGGACATGGAGGAGCCGCTCATAATGGAAAAAGGTTCTACAGTGGGGGATGTCTGCGAGAAGCTTCATAGGGATTTCATAACCAAGTTCAAGTTTGTCAGGATAACAGGCAAGAGTGCCAAGTTCCCTGCACAAAAACTCACTTTGAAACATGTCTTGAAAGATAAGGATATTGTGGAGCTGCATCTATCATGAATCGTTTCCAGCAATTCTCAAAGATAAAGGCTGCTTTTGACAAGATAGACCAGGAGTTCCTTAAAAATGGAAGTCTTCCTATGCGGGACACAGAAGACGGTTTTTGGGGTTCATCTAATATGAACTTGGTATACGATTTCTTTGTCAAGGTAGGCTTGGAAAAATACAGGAATTTTCTTGACCTAGGCTCAGGCGACGGAAGAATAGTCCTGATAGCTTCTCTTTTTACCAAGGCGACAGGAGTGGAGTCTGACAAAGAACTTTTGCTTAAAGGAGCCCAAGCTAGGGATAATCTCGGATTAAATGCTGAATTCATCCATAGGAATTATCTTGATATCGATTGGTCAAAATATGATTTCATATTCATCTTTCCTGATAAGCGCTTCAAGCCAGCTCTTGAAAAGAAGCTTAAGGAAGAGCTTAAAGGTAAGCTGTTCGTCTACAACAATGTCTATGTGCCTTACTTCTTAAAGAAAGGGAAGACTTGGTGGATAGACCAGATGCCCCTAGTTGAGTTCACAAAATAGTATCTATTTTGGAATAGTTATAAAACTTAATAAAGGCACTTGCTTATTTACAATAAAAAAGAGGGTGTGTATTTTTGGAATTTAAGATTGATAAGAAGAAGAATCCGAATCTAGGTAAATATGAGTCTAACTCAGTTGATATTGCATACAAATTTGCAAAGGAAGCCTACAAGGAAGTGGGTCAGTTTCTCAAGGCCATTGTTTTGTTCGGCAGCACTGCAAGGAAGAAGCAGGAAAAAAGTGACGTTGACATACTGCTGATTATAGATGATGTCTCTATTATATTATCTCCTGAATTTGTCCAGACCTATCGAGTTATCGTGGAGAAGATAATAGGCAAGACATCTGACCGGCTGCATGTGACAAGTCTCCGTCTGACTAATTTCTGGGAATACATAAGGGCAGGGGACCCTATAGCAATTAACATATTGCGGGATGGTGTGCCTTTGATAGACACTGGTTTCTTCGAGCCCTTGCAGGTATTGCTTTATCAGGGCAGGATAAGGCCGACTCCAGAAGCTGTCTGGACCTATTTTAACAGGGCTCCAAGAACTCTGGAAAACGCTAAGTGGCATGTCACACAGGCTGTCTTGGACCTGTACTGGGCTGTCATAGACGCTTCCCATGCTGCATTGATGAAAATAAACGAGGTGCCTCCTAGTCCGGAGCATGTAGCAGATCTTTTGGACGAGAAGATGGTCAAGCGCGGCCTGTTGAAGAAGAAATATCCTGAAGTGATGAGGAAATTCTACCTGCTCAGCAGACAGGTATTGCACCATGAGCTCAAGTCTATAAGCGGCAAGATGTTTGATGAATACTTGACAGAGGCGGATGAGTTTGTCCGTGTCCTGCGGGAATTCATAGAAAAACATTAAAAGAGCTTTCTTTTTCTGGCATCATGGATTTTGACTTGCAAAAAAAGAAATATCTTGGAAAGATTTACAAACCTGACAATTCAAAGAAAGGCACGGTAGACAAGCAGGTCTCCAAGCTCTTGGACAAGATAAACAAACTTGATGATTACTACACTACGAGCTCTTGCGCAGGTAGGATAACTCTTTTTATTCAGGCAGAGTCTGATAAGAAATGCGATTCTGGATGGCTTTCGGTGAGCCATGAGCCAGTAAACTTCAAGGAGGTTATGTCTGTCCTGGCTGAACTTCCCAAAGAGACAGTATGGTTCAGAATGGAATCGTCCATCCTGCATATATCTTGTAGAGATATGGAGGCTGCTGAGAAGATGCTTATGGCTGTAAAGTGTGCAGGCTTCAAGCATTCTGGCATCATGGACTGCAGCAAGAGGCTGATGCTTGAGCTTATATCCAGCGAGAGGATGGATGTGCCTATCTCTAAGGATAAAGAGTTGCTTGTTTCAGAAGATTATATCAAGTTCTTGATAGAGAATGCAAATAAGAAACTTAAGAAAACAAGAGAAAAAATCAAAAAATTAGAAGGCTTACTTAAAAGCCTTCACTAACAAGACAACTATGATCACTACAACCAAGATGATAAACAATATCATCAAGGCCACTCCTAAAGGTCCTTCAAAGAATCCTTTCTCTTCCTCTGCTTCTCCTAGGAATGAACCGCCGGTTCCTGTGACTCCTCCTGTGATGACTTGGAATCCGTCATCTGGGGTCTGTTGGTCGTCATCTGGTTGGTCGTCGTCATCCGGAGTGCTTGTACTTCCGCACTCAGGCATCCTTATCAAGAAGCCTTCAAAGTCTGATGCGTCTTCGCTGTCGTAATCGTCTGCATCAAGGTATGCTGTTACGTCAACAAGATATGTTCCTGGATCCATGTTGCTTGGAACATCTATCTGGAAGGTTCTTGTAAGGGTGTCATCTTCGTCTATATTTAGGTTGAGGACTCTCTCGAAAAAGTCGAAATCATCGCTCTCTACCAAGAGCACGACTTCATCTTCGTCGTTCTTTCCTGTGTTCTCTAGCCTTACCTTCACTTCAAAGCTTTTCTGGTTGCAGCTCAAGCTTTCCGGATAATCAACATTGTCTAGGGTTATCTTGTGTGATGGCCTGTCAACTTCCATCTCAACGTTCCATTCGACCTTGTGATCTCCGCCGTCTTCGTCTTCTCCTTCTACTATGATGCTGATGTCATAGACGCCGTCAAGCTCTTTGTCCACTTTGCCGAAGTTTAAAGTGACTGTTTTGTCTCTTCCAGGCCTTAGGTCGAACTCGTCGCTCTCTTCTTCCACATCATCTGCGTCTTCATCAAAGTTCTCTATATTGATGGTGACCAAGATGTTCTCCATGTCAAGGTCTCCATTATCATCATCAAAGAGGTTATCAATGGTGATTTCAAAAGAGATATCGTCTCCGACCTCTGCGTCGAATCTTTCTCCGTCGCTCAAGGTCTCGTCGCTCTCATCGTCTGAACCTTCGTTCAGGAAGACTTTGAGTTTCTTAATGTCAAGCATGCTTTTTCTTTCGACCTTTATGGCGAAATCAGCCTGGGCTGTTGCGGTTCCGTCGCTCACCTGGACTTTGCAATTAGCTGTGCCTGTCCAGTCTCCGACTCTCTTTGCTGTCAGCTGGTTGCTGCTCAGGGAGCAGTCTGCTTTGGAAGCGTTCTCTTCAAGCAAGCTGTATGTCAAAGTGTTGCCGTCTGGGTCGCTAGCAACGATGGTGTGTGTCACAGAATCCTTGTCGCTTGCGATGGTCAGGGGCTTGCCTGTTATGGTTGGCGCCCTGTTGACGTTGCTGACGGTTATGGTAACATTTTCAGAGTCTGTTTCAACTCCGTCTGTCACAAGAAAAGTAACTACGTAGACTCCTGCGTCGCTAAATCCAGGTGTCCATTCATAATCAGCTGTAAGACTATCTATTTTTGTCAAGGTTCCATGCGTTGATGGATCCATATCAAATGTCAGTGTTCCGTTTCCGGTGTATGTTGGGTTGATGGTAAATGCTAATGTTTCATTCTCGTCCACTGTTTGGTCTCCGATTGTACCAATGTCCAGAGCTGCTGAAACAATACCAACTAGCACTAACATCAAGAATATTGGTATTAACAGTTTTTTCATTTTTTCTCCCCCCATAAAGCTTTACAGGTATTTTATTTATTAGCTATTCTAAAGTAGCAATATAGAAGGATTATGCACAAGTGGTATTTAAAGGTTTCGGT
>JBDRIN010000054.1:0-7103 GCA_043815805.1 archaeon
ATCATCTTTTCGTCGATGGCTGCGATAGCCATGACCAAGGGTCCTATGACAGGTCCTCTTCCAGCTTCTTCCACCCCAGCAACTATCATTATGAATAAGAAAGGAACAGGGTATTAAAAATCTTTCTATGTTCCTTCCTGCCAGCTATTGAGATATTTTATCTGTTCTGGAGTCAGTTCATCTATCTTTACGTCAAGATCTTTCAGCTGCAGACCTGCTATCTCGTCATCAATCTCTTCTGGCAACAGTATTACACCGGGTTCCAGCTTTCCTTTGTTCTTGACAAGATACTCAACAGCAAGGCATTGCCCGCAGAAGCTTGTCGACATGACTGCGCTTGGATGCCCTTCTGCCGATGCCAAGTTGACTAGACGACCTTCGCCTGCAAGGTACACCCTTTTCTCTCCAACAGTATATTCATCAAAGTATGGTCTTATCCTTCTCTTGTTATCGGATTCTTTTTCCAGACTTTTCACGTCTATCTCGTTGTCGAAGTGTCCTGAATTGGCGATGATGGCGCCGTCCTTCATTTTCTTGATGTGCTCCATCCGGATTACATGTTTATTGCCTGTCAAGGTCACAAAGATATCACCTATAGCAGCTGCTTCTGCCATCGGCATCACGCGGAAACCGTCCATCTTGGCCTGTAGTGCAGGAAAGTTTGCCACTTCTGTCACTATGACATTGGCACCCATGCCTTTTGCTCCGTGGGCCAGGCCTTTGCCGCAGCTTCCGTATCCTACAACCACAAACGTTTTTCCAGCGATCAGGATATTGCTTGCTCTGATTATTCCGTCCATTGTTGACTGTGCTGTTCCATAGACATTGTCAAGAAGGTGCTTGGTCTTGTTGTCGTTGACTGCAACAACAGGGTACTTCAGGGCTTTGTCTTTTTCCATGGCTTTCAATCTGATTATGCCTGTGGTTGTCTCTTCGCAGCCACCAATCAGATCTGGTATCATCTCTGCGTGCTTGTTGTGGATCTCTGACACAAGGTCGCAGCCGTCATCAATGGTGATATCCGGTTTTGCTTCTATGACTTTTGTTATGAACCTGTAATAATCCTCATTACTCTCGCCTTTGTAAGCATAGACCTTTACGCCTTGCTTTGCAAGCGCTGCTGCCACGTCGTCCTGCGTACTTAATGGGTTGCAGCTGGCTATGGCAACATCTGCTCCTCCAGCTATCAGGGTCTTGACCAGGACAGCGGTTTCTTTTGTGACATGCAATGCCAGGCCGACTGTTATGCCTTTGAGGGGTTTTTCTTTCTCAAAGCGCTCTTTGATCTTGAGCAGGGCCCCCATCTCCATCTCAGCCCATTCGATGTTCTTCTCTCCTTGCTCTGCAAGTTTGATGTCTTTTACTTCATAATTTTCCGATTTATCCATTATTATCACCTATCAAAAATTTTCAATTTTGGGAGGTGCTGGAAACTTTGTTTCCATCACCAAACATAGGGAAGATGGATGATTTTATATAGTTTTTCAAGAAAATATGTCAAATTTGTCCAGCTTTTTCTATATTTTCTGGACAAAAATAGAAATATTTATAAACATAGTAAACAAAGAAACACTGTGATAACCATGGAAAGACACCAAAAAGCAGGATTAGGAATAGCAGCGGCCATCCTATGCGGTTTTGTTTTTATTCTAGCATTGGCGACGGGCCTCAATGACGCAGGTATGCCGACAGGACATGCAGTGAACAGCGGAATAGAAGTTGTTGCAGATACATCGACATTTATAGCTACGACTTTTATGGGAGTCGCATTATGTGTTCTGGCAACAGGAGTGATTGTCTTCATATTCGGCAGGCATAAGCAAAAAGAATAATGCTATTCTGGTAAAGATGCTGATGAAATCAAAAAGAGCTAGGAAGATTCAAAGACCTCATGAATTCGAGATAATTCTATTAGTTATACTGTGCTCCACGATGCTCTTTTTCTTTGCAGGACCAGAAAATCTTACAGGAGGTGCAAAGCAAGTCGTGCAAAAAATAATTCTAGAGCAGGACTTCACAGCAGAGCTAGACATCAACGAGACCAATATCACAGAAGATGAACCGATTATAATGCCAATAAAGCCTCCTAAAGACAAGATAAAAGAGATAAAAAAGCCAGAACCCATTCTTATCGAAGAGCCGCTTCTTGACAACGGAACCAACGAGACTCCAGAGATAACCTTCAACCTGAGCCTAAGACCTGGCTTGAATGTTACTCCAGATTCAGACGAGAATCTCACAATCATCACTTTCTCAGGAGATGATATAACCCTAGATGCAGTTGATGGCTTCGATATGATATATCTGGCAGGATTGCCTATTGTTGAAGAAGAAGGAGAACTAATGCTTCCCTACAAGACAATTTATCTCTCGATCCCCTATGACAAAAAGTTGAAAAGCATAGAGGTGGAAAATTATGCACAAGAAGAGCTGCCAGGATCTTACCACATACCTCTCTTCCCAGGGTATATCAAAGATGACTTAATAAGAACCAAAGATTTCCTCTCTCCAGATCCAGAAGATTATGATCCTATCTCATTCTATCCCCAAAACATAGTAGAATTTTCGCATCAAGGAAGCATCCGGGGAAACAAGTTTATAGTGATACGAGTGAATGCCGTGCGGCATAACCCCCTCACAGGCAAAACGGTCTTTCATCCTTACATAAGCTTCAAGACAACGCTAGAAGACAGCAAAGAAGAGGTTATAGTTTCCAAGACAATGAAGAAGAGCAAGCTTGACACAATACTCGTAAATCTTTTGAACAACAAGAACGAGTTCAGCAAGAATCGGCCTAAGTATCAGCCGAAGATCACAAGAGTGGAGAACGTGTTCGCTGATTTGATAACAGGCGATGTCATCCTAGGAGGAGATCTTGCGCCGAGAAGCATCCCTCCTTTCCAGAACACAACCATAGAATATATCATAATAACCAACAACTATGACCTGGACGGAACATATATTGGGGAGATGCAGGCAGAGTTCCAGCGCCTCGCTGACTGGAAGACACAGAAAGGGATCCCTACCTTGGTCGTTAACTTGACATGGATCAAAGAGAACTTTCCACAGGGCTTCGACACTCAGGAGCACGTAAGGAACTTCATCAGGGAAGCTTTCATAGAATGGGGTACACAATACATCTTGATAGGAGGGGATACCCGCATCATACTAGACCGGAAAGTGACCGACAACTACAACACCCCGACGGATCTCTATTATGCTGACATAGACACAGATTGGAACCCTAACAAGAACCAGAAGATAGAAAACACAGAGGTCAATGACGCATATCCAGATCTTCTTGTGGGAAGGGCTCCTGTGAACAACAGAAAACAGGCAGAGATATTCATCAACAAGACTCTCTTCTATGAAAAAAGTGCGCCAAGCGATTATGTGAATAACATACTGTTCATGGCAGGGCCATTCTATGGTACGGTTGGCGAGGGTTGCTGGGACGGAGAGACCTTCCCTATGCACAAAGAGTCTTTGAACGCCACATACATCCCTGATCGTATTAGGCCTTACAGGCTCTACACTCCACAGACATATTACGATTATGACGAATCAGGGTATAAGATGCATTTTTCTGATATCAACGGCAATGGCATCTCTGAAAGCGTGATAGCCACTTTCTTCTATGAAGACTACCAAACATCTATAAAGATATTCACTGAAAATGGACAATCGCTGAATCCTGCATGGCCGATTCAGATAAGTGGATTGGTAGAAGATATCTTCAGTGAAGATATGGATGGTGACGGAGATAAAGAGCTCTTCATGATAAAAAGCCATAGGAGTGGGATGAGCATCTCAGCATGGTATCATACAGGAACTCTGATTCCTGGCTGGGAAAACATAAGCATAAACAGCACAAAAGTCTTGAACTTCACTGATATTGACGGAAGCGGCACAAAAGAAGTGATCTACATAGACAAGAAATGCTCCTTGAATATTATCAATAATGCAGGCAAAGACCTGCCTGGCATGCCAATAACTCTTGACCCTTTGTCTGACATAGGAGATGTTGTATGCGGATACCTAAAACCTATATTTAGTCCTGATCCTGATTTGGACGGCACACAGGACATTTTCATAGGATTGAAGAGCTCATCTCCGAATATAGGTGCTCAGAGAATACTAGGATTCGAAGAGTACGGAAACCCTCTTCCTGGATGGCCTCTGGATCTTACCTCAATAAACAGCAAGTATAACAATCCAAACCTATACTTCGAAGACATAGACATGGACAGCGAGGTAGAGGTCATAGTTGAGACCTTGGATACAATAACCGGCAGAAGCGACCTTTATGTTGTCGAGTATGATACGACCGTGAAGCCTGGCTGGCCGAAGCTTAACGTCACCGACAGGTGTTACATGAAGATGACTGACCTTGTTGATGACGCAAAAAAAGAGATAGTTCTCAGCATAAACATAATGCCCTTCCTTATGAATCCTGGAGCAGAGATTGGAGACACCATGTTTGCCTGGCATGAAGACGGTTCTCTTGTGGATTATTGGCCTCTCCAGGATTTCTTTGCAGTCCTCCCCATGTATATAGAAGATTTTGACAACGACGGAAAAAAAGATATATTCCTAATGGAGTTGGAAATAGGAGAGATTGAAGCAGATGGTTCTGTAGATGCTTACCGTTATATTGAAAGATTGTCTTTTTGGATGATTAACTATAATGGAACGATGAAACAGGGAAACTGGCCGATAACAGATTTCTCTATATATTCCTATCCTGCAATTATAGAAGACCTAAACAATGACGGAAGTATCGAGATAATACTTGGCGGAAAGTTCATCGCGGAACCAATAAGCAACTCTATCTACATCTTCAACCCTGATGCCAGCGTCTTTAACCTGATAGAAGACAAACAGTTTAACATACTAGAATTGATAGACGTGGACTTGGATCCAGACTTGGAACTGGTGTTTAGAGAGGGAGTCGGTGTGGAAGAAAAGAGCATCTTTTTCATGGACCCTGACGGGACAGTGTTGGCTGGGTGGCCTGTTGATGATATCTGGCAAGAGAGCAGTCTTTATGGTAAAGTCTTCAATGTCAACAATTTTGAAAGCAAACCTGGCTTGGAGATAATTTATGATGGCAACAATTATTCCTTGATCGAATGCAAAGATCTTTCCGGAGCTGACTGCGACGGCTGGCCTATTGATCTTCAGGCAGAGCTTGGTAAACTCCAATATGTAGCAGATGATGTCTTAAGAAGGAGTACCGGCGTAAATGCCCTGAACCAGAACTATCATATCATAAACCACGAAGACCATAGCTTTACCCACGGACTCGGAGCAGGATACAAATGCTACAAGGACACTATATCAGACAGTGACATGGATTCATTGACCAATGCCCCTTATTATTCAATACTCTGGTCAGACGGCTGTGACCCAGCTGCATTTGATTATTTCTCTGTCTCAGAGCATTACCTGCTGAATCCTAATGGCGGCGGAGTCGCTTTCATAGGAGATACAAGGGCAGGCTATATTTCACAGAGAGTCCAGGACAATGAGTTCTTCAATGCCTTATACATCCTCTCGATGCATAGCTTAGGAGAGGCTTTTGTGAACAGCCAGGTCACTGCAACAACCGTCTACAACCGGTATGCCTTGAACTTGCTGGGAGATCCAAGCCTTGATATCTGGACAGACACGATACATGACCTAGAAGTATCTCATCAGGCAAGCGTAGCGCTTGGCTTGCAGACCATCGATGTCAGCGTCATGGATCTTATGACCGGTTTGCCTGTCGCAGATGCCACTGTCTGCATAACCAAAGACGACGAGGTATTCGCGACAGCAAAGACAGATATCAACGGAGACGCGAGCCTGGAGATAAGCCCAAGGACCACTGGAAGCACAAACCTGACAGTCAGTCTCCATAATTACCATCCTTTCCAGGATAATATAATCATAACACCTTCATCTTCAGAGCATCTTATAGTGAAAAAAGTCAAGGTAGTCGATTATGGCCCAAGGAGCAATGGAAACGCAAATAATCTTGTGGATGCCGGCGAGACTATCGAGCTCAACATCACATTGGAGAACAACGGAAACTTTATGGCTTTAGGGACCAATTTATTCATAGAGACAGACCATCCATGCGTATTCATCGCTTCTGGCCAAGAGACCGCTCTGTATGGAGACATACTTCGCGGAGAGAACGTTACCCATTCTTTCCTGATCACCTTCCAACCAGACTGCTCGGATTTTACCAGGGTAGGGTTTAACTTAAGCTTGACTACTGATAATCCAGGTTATTTTAGCACAGAACATATCTCCTTAGAGGTGCATGCTCCTGTCTTGAGGCATGTTCTTAGCAGGGTAGACGATTCTTCTGGAGATAATGACCAGATACCAGAGCCTGGCGAGACCATCACTCTTCCATTAGTAATACGGAACTTTGGGAACGGCATTGCCAAAGATGTGGAAGTCATGATAACAAGTGAAGGTTCAACGATTACGATAGAACAAGGGAACTCTGTAGTCACTGAACTCTTACCTGGCGAAGAAGCATTGATAAGCAATCTGAGATTCTCCATAGACAATCTTCATGTTGGAGAAGTATCTTTGAAGCTCAACATAACAGATTCAGAGTCAAGAACTAACGTAAGCATACTGACTCTTTCAAAGCCAGAAGATATTTCAGGTATTGGCTTCCATTCCGCAACCTTGCAGTCCATAAAAATTCGATGGGATGCCCCCAATGATGTGAGCAACCTGAAAGGCTACAATGTCTACAGGAGTCAAGAAGAGAACGGCCTGTTCGAAAGGATAAATAAAAAGGCCATAACAGGAGCCAGCATCTTCGAAGATTCTGACTTGGAGATGGGAGGCATTTATTTCTACAAGGTCACTGGTATGGATAGCTCATCAACAGAAGGCGAGTTCTCAGAGGGCATAGGTATCAATTCT
Organism: archaeon; assembly: GCA_043815805.1. Taxonomy (GTDB): domain Archaea; phylum Nanobdellota; class Nanobdellia; order Woesearchaeales; family JBDRIN01; genus JBDRIN01. The sequence goes on from JBDRIN010000054.1 coordinate 6,934, forward strand.
GGATTTGCCACCCAAGAAGGCTGGCCTCAGATAGTCGGAAGCGGAATAGAGAAAGGACCTAAGGCTTTTGACATAAATGATGATGGAAAACTGGAGCTTTTTGTGGGGGCAGATAAAGTATACGGCTTCAACTACACAGGAGCTCTTCTAGAAGGCTTCCCTCTTGAAGA
>JBDRIN010000055.1:0-11391 GCA_043815805.1 archaeon
GAGAAAGGTCTCTCGTTCTTCCACACATTCCTTCCTATCGCCAAGCCGGTAACTCCGGTCTGTAAGATATTATAGACTTTGTGCAACAAGTCTTCTTCAGAGATCTGTTCCATGCCAGCCACCACAACCTTGGTCCTGCCAGCGCATTTCACTACCCATTTGAATCCCTCCATATCCACAGGATACTTCATCTTTATGATGTCTGCGCCAAGCTCAAGCCCGATTCTTGCAGAATAAGCCAGTATGTCTGTGCTTAGCTCTTCCTTGACAAATGGACCTCGGGGATACATCAAAGCCACTACTGGCAAGCCATAATCATGCGCTCTCTCCACTATCTTACCGAATTCCTGGAACATGACAGATTCTTGGGGCGCTCCATCATAGATTGTGTATGCCACAGCTGCAGCACCAAGCTTGATTGCCCTTTCAACAGTGCAGATCTGTCTTGATATCGGGTCGATATGAGGAATATTCGTTTTTCCATTAAGTTTTAGTATCAAAGGCACATCTTTGTAATGTGCACCATAATATTTTTCTGCGATTCCGTGATGCAAAAGGACTCCATTGAATTTTCCTTCAAGGGCTATGTCAAGAATATAATTCGAGTCTATGTTCTTCTCGTTGAATCCTTTAGGGCCGTGCTCCAGGCCATGGTCACATGCCAGAATCAAGGCCTTTTCATTGTGAAGAATCTTGTGCATATTAATCTGTGTCATCATTCACCCTCTTTTTTATTGATTAGGAGCAGTTTCATATATAAATCTATCGCTAAATCACAGCTTCCTCTTCTCAACAACGCGATTATCCTTACTGACTAGTTTCAAAGCTTTTTCTTTGCTCAAGATGCAGTTTTTCGCTCCATAATGTTGGACAACAGACTCTGCGTTGATCACTGCAAGCTTCATGCTGAACTCTACTCCCTGCCGCATCATCAGGCCGGCCACAAATCCAGAGGCAAAAGCGTCTCCTGCACCGGTCGTCTCCACCACCTTAATATTTTTGGGCTTGATGAAATAATAATCCTTTTCGTCATAGCAATGGGCGCCTTGCTTGCCGTCTGTTATGATGACAATGTAAGGGCCTAAGGCAAGCAATCCTTTCAATAAGTCTTCAATCTCTTCTTTGCCTTCTTTTCCGACCAGGTCTATCGCCTCCTCTTTATTTAGGATTAGGATATGTGTGTACTTCAGGATGTCCCTTAGATATGCAGCGCCGTTCTCTGTCTGGTAGCTGCTCGGGTTGAAAGCTATCTTTATATTGTTCTTGTTGGCGTACTCTGCAAGTTTCTTCTGAGCCTCAAAGCTCTTGCCGACCATTGAAGAGAAATAGAACCACTTGGTCTTGAGGTTTGCCTTTTTAATCTCTCCATAACCCAGGTCATTGTTGCATCCTTTGTAGGTCAAGATTGTCCTGTCCTCATCAGCAGAATCCAAGACAATGGAATACCCAGAGATGTCGCCGAGGCTTCCAAGAAAAGTGATATTCTCTTTCTTTAGGAGCTTGAATATCTTCAAGCCGTTCTCATCCCCGCCAATCTTGCCCAGATAGCCAGTCTTGAATCCCATCCTGGCAAAGGTCGTGGCGGTGTTGGATCCTCCGCCCCCGATATAGAAATCAAGCTTTTTTATTAGGATCTTGCTGCCTGAAGGATAAGCTATGAATTCCTTTCCGTCTTTGTCTTTAATCGTGACAAAATCTTTCTCTGTATACGCAAAGACATCTACTGTCGAAGAACCCATTGTTATGATATCAAACATTTGTCACCCCTTTTTTAATGAAAAAGCCAATTAACGTTTATAAAGTTTTCCTTCGTCAGAAGTTTTGCTTCTCAGAAGCGAAACTTGCGAATGATAGTGAGCTAAGGTAAACTCTGGGAACCTTTCGCTTCGAAGAAGCGAAGGTCAAGGAACGTCAGTGACAGACATAAGTGACCAGAGTTAACTGATATTGTCGAGTATCTGGTGAGCATTCAGACTGTTGAGGCTTCTCTTGACTTTTTTCCAGTCTTTTCCAAATCGCACCATGAGCTGTGTCTTTATGAGATCTGCCTCTTTGTTTGATATCCTTGCCAGCTTGTCTGCCTCTATCAAGCCATATGGATAACCCAAGAAGACCGGGTCTTTAGCGTTTGTTGAGAGTAACGCAAGAATCTTTCCTATTTCTCCCTTGTGAACATCCATCCTGAAAACGTAGTCAGAACGATCATGCAATTTGACAAAATACAAGTCTGCATTGTAGTCAGGATTGCTTCCTTTGATGCTTGGATAATAATACCAGCTGCCTGTTTTTTCAAAGACGGCTGTTATTGGACCACCTTTGTTTGTGACAAGGTTGCAAGTTTTTGCTATTCCAACAATGTTTGCATCAGAAGCATACAAGTTTTCCAAGAACTTGCGCTCGTGCTCGAATTTCGCTTCGAGAATGCCATCAAGAACAACAAGGTTAACATCTGCAGCGACTTCCGTTGCTAACTCGAGCTCTGCGAGCCGCCTGATTAAAGAACCAATTCTGCCTATTTCTACTCTTTCCTTTCCTCTTCTGAGTTCTTCGTCGTCTATGTCGAAGCTTAGAGCTGGAAAGGCAAAATCTGGGAATATCTTAGAAACATACTTATCGCCATCAACCGTAACTAGGACTTTGAATTCTTTCTTTTTTATAGAAATCCTCTTGTTATGCTCATAGACCAGCGCAACGATCCGTATAGCATGCAAAGAAAAAGCGCTGGAGGCCAATATTTCAGAGTTGCCGCCGTCGATGAAAGCAATTTTTCCCTTGCTCTTATCAGGACTGATACTATGATACCTCTTTTCATCTATCTCCAAGGGAACAAGACCTTTCCTGTTGAAGACTAGCTTCAGGCTTCCAGAAGATTCCTCTTGGATATTCTTGAGTATCTCACCTACTATGTCTTCCATAAGAAAAGGATATGCGATTGACTTATAAAATTTACTTTTTGCGTTTTGATGGTTTGACCCTCTTGGAATCATTGGTCTTCTTAGGTTTCTTACCCTTAGCAATCTTCTTCACAGTTTCTGTCAGCGTACTCGTTGTGGTCCATAAGCTGTCAGAAATCTTCTTACCAGGTGTAGCAGCAGGATCAGAAGGAGGCTTTATCAGCATCTCTTTCTTAGGATCGGCAAGGTTCTTTTTTACCTCTTTCTCCTTGAGCCTGTCAATATCTATGACACCCCTATCAGCCATGCTCTGTGTTTTGGGCTTCTCAGGCTCTGGCTTCTTCTTTTCAATCTTCTGCTCTGGCTTGCTCTCTTTCGGTCTCTGTAGTGTTGGTTCTGGCTTTTTTTCTGCAAAAACACTCCCAGATGGTCTAGCGGCTTTATGCATATGAAGTATCAAGAGGACAATTATTGCTGCAATCACCAGACCGCCGAGGATTATCAAGACGTTTTTGTAGTCTTTCAGATTCCCGAATAAGGTGAAAGAAGGTTTTGTATGCTCCGAAGGCTGCGGGTCTGGTTCTGCTGGCTCTTCTGGCTCTGCAGGGGTCTCTGGCTCCTCTGGTTCTTGCGGAGGTTCAGGTTCTGGCTGTTGTCTAACAGGAGCTTTCTTGGACCAATCCGTCACAAATTCTATGATTTCTCCGCGCTCTTTCCCAGCAATTATGCTTCCGAGGCTCATATTGGCTTTTATTCCTGAAGGAAGGGAATTCAGCCTCATGAAGATATCTGCTTGATTGTCAAGGTTCAGGTCGAACTCTTTCTTCCATGTCGGATAGAACTGTATGTGCCTGCCTGAATTTATGGACAGGTTCATATATTCATACTCTATGATCTCTTCTATCCATATGGTGAAATTTTCTGTTGTTAAGTCAGGATACATGACTTTTAACAGTATCCGGTCATATTGTTTCAGGCCAGAAAAGACCAACTCGATAGCAGGTGGTGTGAGATTGATCTGCTGCACATAGACTATGCCGCTCTTGCTAGGAGTCCTTGGGGGAAGTGAAGGGCTGGGCATCGTATCATTGACTGATCCATTATTGACTCCGGTATAAGCCAGACCGACGATATCATTTTGAGGAGTGGCGCCGCCGCTAAGGATGAAGAATCCTGCTCCGAAACCCACTATGAACATTATTATGACAAACAACGCAACAGAACCAGGTTTTTTGCTGTCTTTTATGTATGAATCTAGAAAACTATCTATATCACTACCTAAATCCAGTTTTTTTATCTTACTCTTGCTCATACTACCATAATATCCTCTAAGTCCATATTTATAAACATTTCGAATATAATGGTGTTTAGAAGCCTTTTACAGGTCTGTACAGCTTTGGGCGCTCGAACGGGTTCTTCAGCTGCAGATAGTCTTTTATCTGCCTCTCCAGCTTATAGACATCCTTGTAGAGCTCCCATTTATAATCTTCTATATGCTGCTTGTACCACCTGTTCCGGAATATCCAGTCAAAATGTTTTAAGAACCAGTGATTCTGCCATTCATCCTTGAAGTCCAGCTGCAGCCATCCTTCCAAGACAAACTTCACATTGCCTTTGTTCATGGTGAACTTATGGCCTTGATGCATGACTTCAACTTCTTTTGACCCAAGGACCTGCATGTCCCATCTTAAGAAATAACGATAATACTGGTTGCCGTGAGGAATCTTTATGGCTCGCCACCATATCCATTTCTCTTTTGCGCCGCCGGGTTTTGTGCGCTCCCAATAGGTAAACTCGAACTTGTCCATGAACCCATCAGGGTCCTCATAATGCTCCTCGGTCACCCATTCATGGCACAGCCTGTAAAGGTTCTTGAGATGATAGACATCGTTGAACTCCACCTCTATCTTTGTAGCCATGATGTCCCTAGGATCACCCATGCGCAGATGAGGCGTCTGTGCGTATAATTCTTTATAATCAATATTGACTCCCATAATATCAATCTTGAAGAAAGGGGTTTAAAAATTTTTTGTTTATTAAGGCAGCCAGGTCTTCTCGTTCTTGAGTTTCTGCGGCAAGTACTTCTCGATGACATAGTTCAATCCCCACTTTGCGAGTGCTTGCTGTTCTGCCCTGACTTTCATCTTAACTATCTGTTCGACTGCTTTTCTCCATTCTTTATGGTGCTGCACAAATGGATCATTCTTTAAAGCATCCTTGGCCCTTTTGATATCTACGTCTTTCAATGGATGCGTCGGTAATTTATAATCCACAATATCCTGGGGTGTAACACCTAGGAACTTGGCTCTTGGAACGCAGAAAAATTCATTTATGTGCGCAGCGTTTCCAGAGCCGACTTTCAATGTCCTATATATATTGAAGTAACCGTAAGGATCTCCATCTGTGAAGACATAGACTGGAAGTTTCTTTGCATCACTAAGCCTTCTGATAAACCTTCTACAGGCTCGCGTCGGTACGCCTCCCATCGAGATGAGGATGCAGTTGGCTTTTTTCCAATAATTATGCTTCACTAATCTCTGGAACATACCTGCTGTCTCTATGGCCAGGATGAACTTGGCGTCTGTCTCGAACTTCAATTCTTCAACAGAACTAGGAATGCTGTATGCCCCTGAGCCGAACTTGGTGCAGTCAATCCGTATTTCCTTGCCTGTGTCGGGGTTCTTATCTATAACAATCAGTTTTCCGGCGATCTCTCCGCCTTTCTCTTCTGGGATAAAACCGAGCTGCTCTCTGTTCACCATGAACATGGCTTCTACATCGTCCATCACAGTATCAGAATCTGGTTGTGCAGCGAATTTTGCTTCACCCCAGTTCTTGCTTACGTAATATGCTTCTCTTTTGGTTGCTATATCATTGCTTTCTATAAGCTCCTTAGAGAAGTTCATCATCTTAAGTGTCTGTGCAAAGGCCTTCACAGAAGCAGCTGTCAATGTCCTTGTCTTCACCTTGCCTTGGAGCTCGAAATAACCGTCTTTGTCATTGTAAGCGACATTGCTAAGACCTCTTATGGGCGTCTTCAGCTCTGGCTGCTTCTTCTTGAGTATGCCTTGGTAGACATTATTTGCTGTTTCCTTGATCTTGCTTACAACATTACTCATCTTTCTCTTCTCCGTCTTCCTGTTCTTCTTCGCCAGATGCTTCCTTCTCTTCTTTGCCTATCTTTGCAAAATTTTCATCATATTCGACATTCTTTGCTTCGTCAAACTCAATATCATCAAGCTTGCCGCGGCTCTTCTCAAGCATCTTCTCAAGCTCTGCTTCGAGCTTTTTCTGGTCTGCTTCGTTCAGCTTGAGTATATCTTTTAGGGCTTCTGCCACATGAGGTATGTATTTTTCAATGAAGCTTCTCTTCTTGAGCTCATCCTTGACTCTCTTTTTCTTCGAGACATAACCTGATAGTTTCCTTCCTGCTTCTTGCAGAGCAAGCCGTATCTCTTTCATGATCTCTGGATAATGTGCAACTGCTTCTTTTGATTCTGATGTGAAAGGCACCCATACGCTCGCCATGTGGATGACAAGGGTCATTGGCCCAGCCGGCAGGGCTCCTCGGCTCTGATTCATGCCGTAGCTTCTCCATGCTGTCTGGATGGTGGCTTTGGTCATGCCGCATGCGCTCTGTTGAAAGATAAGCGGAACACGATTGGCAAATCTAAGCAATCTTATGGATTTGTCTCCTGGCTGGTTACCACCATAGGCGATCCCGACTTCGATCTGGAATGGATTTCCTCGGTAGACTGCTGGCGGTCTTGTGACCGAGGTATAGAACTCTGCGTTCACCTCTTTCTTCAGGCCTTTCTCCAATTGGTCTGCGCCTATCGGGCTCAGGCAATCTGTTGGTGGAGCTATAATCTTAGTTTCCTTTATGCCTTTCATAAGAGCTTCGCCCTGCTCCCTGCTCATGGTCTTAGGCTTTGTATTGGGAAGTAAAGCGGCATTCTCGCATATGGACTTGGCTGTCCCGCTGCCTACTCTTGAAAATTCTGATGTCAGGAATTTCTGGAGGGTCCTGCACTCTGTCCATTGGAGCATCTTCATCATGACGCCTAGCTCGATTCCATACGGATGGGGCTTGATCTCCTTGGACTCCTTTGGTAGCTTGTCTGTTGCCCTTGGGAATATGAATTGCTCTGCTTTGGGATTGACGTAGATGATAGTTGCATGAGGATTTGAAATGGCTGTCTCTTTTAGGTATTCGTCCACGCTCTGGCTTCCTTTTTGGTATGAGCCTTCTATGTCAAGCTCTATCTTGGTGCCATGGTCTTTGCTCCATTCTCTCTCTTCTTCTTTCACAATTTTGGGAGCGTTCTTCTGTGTGTCAAGCTGGAGTTCGTAGTAATGTGCTGGCTGGTTAGGGCCTATCTTTGAGATTATCTTGGTGCTCCTGCCTGTTGTGAGTTGGGCGTACATTACGCTTGCGCTTATTCCGATGCCCTGCTGTCCTCTGCTCTGCTTTAGAGAGTGAAACTTAGAACCGTATAGGAGCTTTGCGAATATTTTTGGAATCTGTTTCTTTACAATACCCGGACCGTTGTCTTCTATCGTGATTCTGAAGCGGTCATTGTTCATGTCTATGGTCTCTATGGTGATCTCTGGAAGTATCCTTGCCTCTTCGCAGGCATCTAATGCGTTGTCTACTGCTTCTTTTATGGTCGTGAGAAGGGCTTTTCTTGGGTTGTCAAAGCCTAGAAGATGCCTGTTCCTGGCAAAGAACTCTGCAACCCCTATCTCCCGCTGTTTTTTGGCGAGTTCAATGGCTATAGGCTCCTTCTTGGCAGCTTTCTCCTGCTCCTCAGGAGTCGTTTCTGGATGTTTCTCTTCTTTCTTTTCAAAATCGCCTAATGATGTGCTTTTTTCACTCATGAAGCTTCAAAGAAAGCGCTTATTAATAAACTTTTCTGAAGAATTAACGGAAAACTACATGCCTGCGAGTTCTCTCTTCTTGAGCTCATGGCGTGCTTTTTCCAGGCTCCTGAAGACCTGGGAGTGCTGTCCGCCCTCTAATAGGGTCTCGATGGCTTTTTTCGCTATGGAGACTGTTTCTGTTGTGCCTATTATGGATATGGTCTTGCCGTAGACAGAGATGAAGGTCTCTGTGAGCTTCTCGATTATGGTTCTAGACTTGCCTTTGGCTCCGATGACTCGGCCTTTCAGTCTTAGCATGGCGTCTTTGCTGCCAGAATAATCCTGTAAAGATACTATTTCAAGGCAATAGTCTTGCTTGAGCAAAAGCTGGGCTATCTCCGGGTTGAAACCTCGGCCTATGGCCTTGACAAGGTCCTTCATCATGTACAGCTTGACGCTGTCTTTGCCAAAGAGCTTAACGTCACCTTCTTTAGAATCAATTTCTATTCGGCATTTGCCATATTCTTCGAGCTGCTTCTTGACCTTACCTTTCACTCCTATGAGTACAGCGACTCTTTCCTTAGGAATCTTCAGTTCATAGATATATTCTTCGATTTCTGGCATGATGAGAGGAAACCATGAGTGTATATAAGTTTTTTGATTTGCAAGTTTCCACAATATTTAAATAGAATTGGCAATATGTTATAGTATGGGAAAAAGGGTGCTTGTTTTTCTGGTAATCTTAGCATTATTAGTTGGCTTTGTGTCTGCTGAGAACGAGAGTGCTCTCGCTGAGTCTTTTGACACAGCTGGCGGCATCATGCTTACTGGAGTCATACCTCCGGCCATCCCCGGAGCTGAGGCAGCCTCTAAGAGCAACATAGGTCAGCCGGGCAATGTCTTCATCGGGATGAAAGTTGCCAACACTGGAGAGCAATTGTACAATGTCCATGTCAATTATGAGATAATCTCTGGCCAAGAGAAGGGCTCCAGCCTGCAATACGTGGGCGAAGAAGGCTATCTTGAACTAAGCCTTGAACCCGGCGAATACTTCATAATATTGAAGATAGACAAGTTGGATACTAACGGCTATGATTATTATTCCAAGGAATCTTTCTATGTCGACGGAGGCATCAATGTGACTCTTGATTCTTTACCTATCGGCTCTGTCCTGGGTACTGTCTCCTCTAAGCGCGGCACTTTAGTCAGCGGCGCAACCCTGGATTTTGAGTGCAGCAAGTCTTACGGCGACCTTTCTCAGCAGAGCACAGATGAGTATGGAAGTTTCTCGAGCAATTATCTCCCTGTCGGCAGGTGTATGGTGAAAGCTACCCATAATGGCCTTGTTGGTTCTGAGAGCATAGATGTCCAGCAAGGTGAGATAACCACTGTTGACCTGGTCTTGAGTTCTGAGGTGACTGGCATCTTCTTGATGAGCTGGATAGTGTGGTTGGTGATCATCGTCGTGGTAGTCGCTATTCTCGTCGCTGTGTTTGTTCTTCGCAAGAGATCCAGCAAACCTGTTGTTGAAGAAAAAGGAGAGGATAAAGTCGTAGCAAGCAGCGCAAGCGCTGAAGAGGAGGTTAAACCCGAAATACCAAAGCGCTCCCTCGACATACTCAAGACCTTGAATGCTCGTGAAAGGGATATCGTCAAGTTCCTCCTCGACAAAAGGGATCCTGATCCTGTACTGCAGAATCGCATAGTGCATAATACTGGCATCCCTAAGACGTCCATAGTGAGAATCTTCGAAAATCTGCAGTCCAAGAACATCATAGAACTGAAAAAAGTCGGAAAAGCCAAGAAAATCTCCTTAACAGCCTGGTTCTTGGAGAAAGAGTGAAAATAAGGTCATTTTAGCCTTCTTTTTCTAAAATAAGGATGATGGTCCTTCTTTGGTCCGCTATGGACCGCCCAGCTTTTATATAAAGGACATGCTTATTGGTCTTTATGTTAGTTCAAGATAAAATAAAAAACTATTCGAGGCGATAAACATGTGGAAAAAACTAATGAGCATTTTTGTTTTGAGTTTGATGATATTGAGCGTAGTGCCTTTGGCATTCGCTGAATCACAAGAGATATTCTTCAACGCAGGAAAGAGCGTTGAATTTGACGATAGGATGGTCACTTTCGTGGCATGCGGTCAAACCACCGCAATATTCGAGGTAAGCGGAGCCTCAATGGTCATCTCAGAGGGAGACACTCAAACTCTCAATGGAATAACTATAACTATAGTTGAGTTATTCAACGAAGATGGCTATGAAAATGATGCTGTCACCGCCATCCTAAGCACAGACGATGAAAATATATTCACATTAGACGCAGGGGAAAGCGTTGAATTTGAAGGCAAGACCGTCTTGTATGAGCGATCAGGAACAAGTTCCGCAATCTTCCATGTGGATGATTATGCAAAAGTCATTGATCTAGGCCAAGCTACAACAGTCAACGGCGTAATCATAACTTTGATAAGCCACCATAATGAAGATGGTTCTGAAAATGACCAGGCAACGTTCTCCTTATATTATGATGGAGAAGAGCCTGAGGAACCAGAAGAGCCAGAAGAAGATGAACCAGAACCTACTTATGATCAATACGACACAAACCAAGATGGTGACATGGATGAGGATGACTGGTATTTCTGCGGAGAGTTCATGCAAGATCATATATATAATGATAGGTGCGACTTTGACAATGACGGAGAGATAACTCCTATTGATCTATCTACCTTAGCACAGCATCTTGACATTGAAGAAGAGGAAGAAGATCTGGCTGACCTGAAAGTCGAAGACATCTCATTCAGCCCTCCAAATCCTAATGAAAATGAGTATGTCTATGTGACTGTGAAGGTCAAGAATCAAGGAGATGCAACAGCATCTAATTTCTGGGTCGGATTGTATGAGTTCTACGGTGCAGAACAAGTCACCAGCGCTGATGCTGCAGGAGCAACCTCAGCCAAGACCACAAGCGGTTATACCCTTGGGCCTGGCAAAAGCATGAGCAAGACCTTTGGTCCTTACAAGTTCACACACGGCTCACACACCATGATGGCCTGGGCAGATATCTTCAACAATGTCGAAGAGAGCAATGAAAATAACAATGTGAGATACGAAACAGTGAATGTTGACGAAGCTTCAAGCGGAGACGTGATCTTCAAAGATTATTTCACAGGAGACATGAAGTCAACCTGGGTTGAGTCAAGCGGTACAGACGCTGACGTGATTGGTAATGAGCTGGACCTTGGCTACCTGGGAGAAGGCGGACACAACATGATGTACGTCAACATGTATCCCGGCACAGACGATTACGCTGTGACTGCCAAGATGAAGATAATGCCAGAGAATTATTATGATTCCGGCGACACAAGAGCAACAACTCTTGTTGCAAGATACAAGGATTCAGGCACATTCTACAAAGCAGGAATCAATGAACGAAATAATGCATTCATAATGGAGAAGCATGTCAACGGCGTCCACCAATACATGGACTTCACCTACAACAAAGGATCTGTAGCTGTTGAACAAGGAGTCTGGTATGATGTGCGCTTTGAGTTGAGCGGAAACACACTAAGATTGTATGTTGATGGTGAACTGATAAAGGAAGCAGTTGACACAAGCATCAGTTCAGGCAAGTTCGG
>JBDRIN010000056.1:0-2730 GCA_043815805.1 archaeon
ATTAGAACTAGTACTAACATTACAAGCATAAAATGGTTCTTATAATCCATATTGTTTCCTTCCTCTGTGGTTTTTGGTCTAATTTGCTCAACTAGGGCATTTTATTGGATATCAGTATAGGATTTAGTATAACAATATATATACTAGTATATAAATATTTCGATTTTTTTATGCTTAACCAAAAAAATCCATTCCTTTCGAGACATCCTGGAAATATTTAAAAGAATCAACGCCGTGCTTGACCAGCTTGGTCTCAAAGTTATCCTCGCCGACCAGCTCCAACAGAGGTTTTATCTGCTCCATGACATGATTCAAGCTGATGACATCATTCTTGTCTATGCACCTATGACCCTCTCTGACCTTAGAGAGGAGCACCAACTTAGAGTAGAGCTTATTAGTCCCTTTCTCTATAAGAATTCTCTCTTCAGGAGGCAAGTTGGTCTCTTTCAGACCGCCCAAGAGCCGATTATACATGACAAAGGCATCATCAAAATCCGTGCTGTCGGCTATGAAATTGGCTTTGTCAAGATGATGATGGAAATAATGCTTGTCCTCGTCGCCTACGACTGGGACTGGATTATCAGGACCTTTGGCTTCTGCTTTGTTCTCCTTGACAGCAGACTTCAGCTTCTCTGGCATGGGGATTATCTTAGGATTTGGCTTGAACCAATCACCCATCGTGGTGACAAGAGAATATGCCCAATTGCTGTTCCTCCTTCTGCTGGCTTTGCTCTTGACTGCCATGTCCTCATAGTCTTCCTCTATCTTCATGAAGAAGAAATAATAGACCAAAAGCCCGACGATTACCACCACACCCATGCCTATCAAGAACTTGTTTAGGTTGAATTCTGGGCTTCCCACGTCTTCAACAGAATGGCCTGTGATGCTGTCCCCTCCGTCATCTCCCCCATCAACAGCACCAGATGCTTCTCCCCGGGGAACCTGAGGAAAGACAAATGTAAATGTCGTCTGTCCGATGTTTAGATCAACAATGCCATCAATAAAATAATATATTTCCTCACTAGAAACGCTCACAAAGCTCCACTTCACGATAGGATCCTTCTTCACCACCTCGGGTGTTGTGCCAAAGTTTATATTTGAAGCATCCTCCTCTACCTGCTTGGGAACATACTCAACAATAAGCACATTATCCAGAGACTCCTCTGCAATTACTTTTTTCTCGAACAGGGTCATCTCTTCACCGTTCTCACGGTTCATATAGAAGACCTCACCAGAAATTATAGACCCTTTTATTATCACCTTGTCCTGGAGCTGTTTAGATTCTTTTTCAAAGCTCATCTTCTGGCTATCAGTCAGACCAGAATTCTTCACAAGGTTGTTCAAGACACTCAAGAGGGTTGTCTCATCATAATGCTGGTCATACTCCACCCTGTTGTGTATATCTATACCAATCGCGACATTTGTCTTGTATCGCGCGATATCCAACTTCATGCTGTCTTTCTTCTTGTTAAACTCTGTCTTGTCCAGTTCTTCATATTTCCAGCTCTCCAACTCAGCTAAGGCAGCTTCCAGATCTTCTTTTGCATCCCTGGCTTTGCTCACCAGTTCCAGCTTGTTGATAAACTTCACCTTTTCCTGATCAGTCATCTTCTCAAGGTTAGAGATGGCCCAATCGACATCCAGTATGTCTTTCTCCACCTCAATTATGGTCTTGTTGAGCTCACGCTCCAAGGTACGGGACAATAAGGTTCCTTCTTCATCCTCTTCTCCTTGCTCTGTCTTGTATTGAACAAAGACCTCATCGCTGAGAAGGCCTTCATTGCCTGCTTTGTCAACAGCAGTAACACGATAGTAATATGTCTTCCCTTCGATTATGTCATCGTCCTTGAAGTATTCGTTATCTTCATCCTCTTCGTAAAGGTCTACGTAATCAACCCCTTCATTGGTTGACCTGTAGACATTGAAATACTCGATATCTTCTCCATCATAATGCCATTCCACTTTGATCTCGTCTTCATCCAGCTCGGCCTTTATGCTCGTCGGCTTAGGAGGTTTTGTGGTGTCCACTATGAATATCTTACCGGAAGTGATATCTGTGCCTTCAACGCCTTCGAGATCTTTGCCTTCAAAGTAGAATGTTCCGATCTTGTCAGTTGTGCTCGAAGGGACGACGATGTAGCCTATCCAGTGGCTTCCACTGCCTGTCAATGAGATAGATATCTTGCCGCCTTGTCCCTGGTATTGGTACTGCAAGAGAGGGGTCGATATAAGCTGCTCTGAAGTCTGCAACGTGACTTTATGAGTGCCGACTTTTATGCTGAATCCTCCCTCGATAGATACAGATGCTGTCGGCGGCCTGTTGACCTCAAACTCCAGGATCTCTGAAGCCTGCATCTCATTATCAAATTCGTCTTTGCACCGCACATAGTAAGTGTGGTCTCCAGAGCCAAGGTCTTCTAGCATATGGACATGCTCTGTCTGTCCTGTCTGTGAGAAAACACGGCTCAAGTCATTGTAGTCATCATCTTCATCATCAAACCGGCAAGTAGAGTCTTCATTAGTCTTTACTGTCATATAAGCGTAGTCCTGCTCTACAATTCCAGAGGGTGAGATGAACGATTCTGTTATCGTTGGGGGCATAGAATCAACAGCAAAAGAAATAATTGCTGATTCGTTCATCTCATTGCCACTGCCATCACTGCATCGTATATAATATGTATGGCTCCCGTCAGGAACTGTTATGGACTTGTTGTGAACAACGCCGTAGTC
>JBDRIN010000057.1:0-3171 GCA_043815805.1 archaeon
GACGTAGCGCCTTGGATACTCTGGGGCAACACGCCAAATGATCCGACAACCATAGAGATGAGACTGAATACTATGCCGGACATATTAGATTGGTATTTACTTAATGTTTTGTCCGGGGAACATATGCGGCACAGACAATGATGAAGAACGGCGCGACGATAACAGTAGTAATAATTCTGGCTATCTTGTTCTTAGTTGGCGGTTGTGATTTGACTGGAGAAGCGGGGCGCGTTGTTACCGCACCGCAAAGCGGTGTAGAAGAGCACTATGTCTACGGCGTTGACTTGGAAGCAAAATATTCCGAAGGCGAACTTCAATACGTTCACCAAGATTATCTAGGCAGCACACGCGCAGTCACAGATGCATCAGGCAACAAAGTCGAAGAGAACACCCACTTGCCCTACGGCCAGAGTCTTGGAACAAGCAGTGAAAGATTCGCATTCACAGGCAAAGAATCAGACGGAGACCTTGTTTATTACGGAGCCAGGTATTATGATAGTAATACAGGAAGATTCACACAAAAAGACCCCATATCAAACGGAAAGAACTGGTACATTTATGCAGCAAATAATCCTCTAAAAAATGTAGATTCAACCGGCCTTGCATCAGAACCTCCACTGATTCTGAGAATGATGTTCTTTAGACCAAACAACCCCATAGATGAATCTGGTTTAAATGAGAATGAGCACTTAGTACCTCGCGTAATCTTTGATGCTATGATACCTACTGCTGATGGAAAACAGACTTTGGGAGTCTATATGCCTCAAGATATAATAAGAGGATACACTCAAGAAGAAATCAATGATGTAAGAGAAGATATTGGGGGTGTAGTCTCGCTAGTAGTTTTATTGAACGGAATGGATAAGGATTATCCAAGCTATATCCTAGATGAACTCCTAGCTGGAGGAAGAATCTTTTACAGAGAGGATACAGATAATACTGTTCTTTTTCACGAAAGACTCCATTATCAATATCACGAAGTCCTGTCAAAAGAAGAAAGGAATACTTTAGATACTGCATTTTGGAATCTTGTTTATCACAATAATTATCGAGATAATGGACATGTAGCGATGGGCAATGATCCATTTACAACACTCCTCCTGAAACTTGCTTTTGCTGGCTCAGACTTTGATGGAGAAACACCAACAGAATTCTTTTCCTATACCGGACAGGATTATCTAGAAGCAGCAAGGAGTGCAGACACAAACGCCATGGATAAGATTGAACAGATGATAAGATCAAGCGATGTAGAAGGCGCATGGGGAGTATATGAAGGAATGATGGAAAGATCATTGGAATAGAATGGCTTTAAAATGAAGACAAAAACATGGGTTATTTCAGCATTGATTCTTATAGTGTTGTTTCTTGTTAGTTCCTGCAATCTTACTGGTGAAGCCAAGAACCCTATCACAGCGCCTAGCGCTGCAAATGAACCGTTGGAAAAGGCCACTTCTCATGAGCATTACATCTACGGCGCCAACCTCGAAGCCAAGTATGATGAAGATGGACTCCAGTATTACCACCAGGATGTATTAGGAAGCACACGCAGAACAACAGACACATCAGGCAACCTAATCGAAGCCAACACACACCTACCTTACGGACAGCTCTTAGGAGCAAGCAGCGAACGTTTCGGCTTCACTGGAAAAGAAAGCGAGGGTAACTTAGCTTATTACGGCGCGAGGTATTATGACACAGACACAGGAAGATTCACACAGAAAGATCCGATAGCAGACGGAAAGAACTGGTATGGATACGCGAATAACAATCCTTTAAAGTATGTTGACCCTAGTGGAACAAGGATAGCAGTTCCGGAAAACCAAAGAAACGAAATACTTGGACTGTTTGATTTACTTGTCGGAAAGGGCTACCTCCACTTAACTCAGGAGGATGGAAGATACTTCATAAACGGCATAGAGGATTATGGCGGAGACTATCCTCTGACGTATTCAAAAATCATGGAGGTCATTGAAGATCCTGAAATCGTTAATATTAACCTTATGGAAGAAGGTGAAACTTACTTGTATTACTATCATGATCTTGAGAGTGAAAATCCCTCTTCAAGGTTTGTTAAGACTAATTCTTTTAGAAGGGAAGGTGGTGGAGAATTCAGACCTAGACTTAGGATTAGAAAGGATGAACCTAACTTGATATGGAAAACATTTAGCGGAGAAAACGAGATTTATGTCAAACACCCTACTGGAAATCAACGATTTGGGGTATATACTCAGCACGTCATAATGCATGAATTAGGACATGCTTGGGGTTATCTGAATGGATATTTTTATGATGACATCAAGGAAGGCACTCTAACTGATTTTAATGGTCAGGTTAGTATATACAGCATTGGCGTAGGGGGATATTTTGAAAATATTGGTTTAATAGAGCAGGGCACAGGCATGGTAACTGGCTATGGGATTCCTATGTTATTTGAAAACGACGATGATCGAGAATTCTTCCTCAACTGGCTATATAACCAAGAAGAGATCATCCAAAGTAATGACCGAGAATTTCTAAGAACGTTTCAACCTTAACAAATCATCTAATTAATGTTTTTAGTTCGCTTAAAGTCTTAGAAGAAGATATTCTCTCCCTCAACTTCGCCCCTCCTTCAACTCCTTTCGTGAAATAAGGCGCCTGCGTCTTGATATCCACAAACGACAGCCCGTGTGCATCCGCCAATTTTGCATATTCTAAGAATAATTTCAACTTCTCCTTCACATCAATCTCTTCATACTTCCCTTTCTCCAAGAAATCATTGATCTGCTTGAAGATGAACGGGTTTCCTCTTGCAGCCCGGCCTATCATGACATAGTCGCAGCCGGTCTGTTCAAGCATTGCCTTGGCATCCTCTGGGCAAGTGATGTCTCCGTTGCCCATCACAGGAATAGAAACCGCTTCCTTGACTTGCTTTATGACTTTCCAGTCTGCTTTCCCAGCATAAGCTTGCTCTCTTGTCCTTCCATGGACGCAGACAGCGCTTGCCCCGGCAGCCTCACATATCTTTGCGATCTTCACAGCCGCAGCCTTGCCGCGGATTCCGCTGCGGATCTTGGCTGTCACTGGTAGCTTAACGCTCTTAGTTATCTTCTCAATTATTTCCCTCACTTTCTCTGGCTCCAAGAGCAAAGCAGATCCACAGCCTTGCTTCACTATCTTCTCGACAGGACA
>JBDRIN010000058.1:0-6408 GCA_043815805.1 archaeon
TATTCCAAAGGCAGAGACCTGCAGGCATTAGGCGTAATTCCCGGGCAGGACATGCTAGGAGAGACAGCCCTGGTCAAGCTTTCATGGTTGTTAGCTAATTATCCAAAAGAAAAAGTCAAAGAGTTGATATCTAAAGACTTGCGAGGAGAGATATCTGACAGGACAGAAGAGCAGTTTTTTCCTGAATTGTTTTAAGTTGGGGAAATATCATGGGACATCTAGATTATAACAAGCTAGGATTCAAATCTGGCGTGGAAATCCACAGCCAGCTAGACGGGCATAAGTTGTTTTGTGCTTGCCCCACAGTCATCCGAAAGGACAAGCCCGACTTCACCATCACAAGAAAGCTCAGGGCAAGTGCCGGCGAGACAGGAGAAGTGGACCAGGCAGCCCTTCACGAGCAGAAAAAAGACAAATATTTCATCTATCAAGGTTACGAAGATACGACTTGCCTTGTTGAGACTGATTCTGAGCCTCCACATCCAATAAACAAGGATGCTTTGAAGACCTGCTTGCAAGTCTCCATGATGCTGAACTGCAAGATAGTCGATGAGATACAAGTCATGCGAAAGACTGTCGTCGACGGAAGCAACACTTCAGGATTCCAAAGGACAGCGCTTGTAGGCAGAGATGGCTATCTCATGCTAGGCGATAAAAAGATACGAGTTCCTAGCGTATGCCTGGAAGAAGAAGCATGCCAAGTCATCGAAAGGAAAAAAGATTACGACGTCTATAATCTATCAAGATTAGGTATTCCCCTCATAGAAATAGCCACAGAACCGGATATGGCAACTCCAGAAGAAGCAAAAGAAGTTTCTGCCAAGATCGGCATGATATTAAGAAGCACTGGTGCATGCAAGCGAGGCATAGGCTCCATAAGGCAGGATGTCAACCTTTCTGTAAAAGGAGGTGCAAGGACAGAAGTCAAGGGCTTCCAGGACTACAAGAGCATTCCTAAAGTCATAGAGAAAGAAGTGGAACGGCAGATCAATCTTATCAAGGCAAAGAAAAGAGTCGAAGCTTCTGTGAGGAAAGCAGAGCCAGACTTCTCAACAACCTATCTAAGGCCGATGCCTGGCGCAGACAGGATGTATCCAGAGACAGACATCGATACCATAGTGCCAGACATCAAAAACATCAAGATTCCCAAGCTTCTTGAGGAGAAAAGCGAGGAATTGACTGCTAAAGGCCTTGGAAAAGATCTCGCAGACAAGTTAGTAAGAGAAGGCAAGATGGAGCTGTTCAATGAACTGCACAAGAAGTTCAAGAATGTCAAAGCAGCTTTCATAGCAGAGACACTTGTATCATACGAGAAAGAACTTGAGAGGAATTATCAAGGAACAGACCCCGCTAGGGTCACTGGTAGCCATTTAGAACAAATATTTGATGCTCTTAACAAAGAATCAATACCTAAGAGTGCAGTCTTATCCTTGATAGTTGACATTGCAAGCGGAAAAAAGCTTGAGATAAAAAAATATGAAGTAGCTTCCTCTACAGACTTAGAAGAGGACATAAAATCCATAATACTTAAAAACCCCAACGCAAGCGTAGGTGCATTGATGGGGATGATTATGGCCAAGTATCAAGGCAAGGTCGACGGGAAGAAGGCCATGGAGATATTGAAAAAATACAAGAAATAAAATGGACAACAAGATTTTAGGGTCAATATTGATAGTTATCTGCGTAATCATAGGTTTCTTGATATTTGCCTTCAACAGTGAACTGAATGAGCACGCAGAGGCAGGCTGTACATGTTCTGAGATGGAAGTTGGAGGTGTCTGCCCGATGGAAACACAGACTCCCTGGCAGACATACCTAGGCATAATCTTGGTTTCTGCAATGGCAGCCTTGGGAATATACCTAATATTCTTTGACAAATCCCAAAAAGAGATAGTCTCGACGTTGAAGAACCAGAAACACATCCAGGTAGAGGGAGAGAAGTTTGATATCTTGCTCAAAGGCCTAAGCAATGAAGAGCAAAAAGTGATCAAAGCTGTGAAGGAACAGGACGGCATAACTCAGCAGACTCTAAGATTAAGGACAGACCTACACAAATCCAAGTTGAGCATTGTTCTCGACGGCTTGGAGAAGAAAGGTCTAGTGGCAAGGAAAGTCAAAGGGAAGACAAAGCAGGTGTTTCTTAAGATAAAAATATAAAATGAAAGAAAAAGGATTTTCAAAAGACCTGAACGAATTGATACAATTCCCGAAAGAAGGCATATTCAGCAAAGTCATCTCAAAGACAGAGAACTCAGACACCACATTGATGTGCCTTGCAGCAGACACATACATAGATGAGCATACTTCTACAAAAGACGGAGTCGTATATGTCCTCCAGGGCAAAGGGACCTTCACTCTCTTCGACAAAAAGATCGAGATGAAGCCAGGCATATTCATCTTCATGCCCAAGAACGCACCGCACTCGCTCAAAGCAGAGGAAAATGTGGCAATACTTCTAGTGCTTACAAAGTGAATGATTTAATCCAAAGAAAGTGCCTTATGAGCGCATGCTTCTATACAAGCACCGCAGTCATTGCATTTTGATTCATCTATCTTCACTATTAAATCTCGCGTGATGGCTCCTGTTGCGCAGGCATCTATACACCCTCCGCAGGAATCGCTGCAATCACCGCCGCATCCACAGTCTGATTCTTTGCTCGTACACTTGCCGTCTTTCCAGCAGCATTTATCATAGTCTATTTTTACTGTCATACTCATTAAAGGAGACAGATTCTTTATATGTTTTTCTCAAAACACCTCAAAATCACGATATAAACGGTTATAAACAGTAATTCTGGGGTTTCAGCCCTTAGGGCCTACTCGGTTTCAGCGCTAAAGTATATATCCCTGTACGTCTATACTCTCTCTATAACACCCCGGTGCTGGAGATGCTTTTCCAGCACCCCCCTCATTTTAAAACGGAGGCATGAAACAAAATGACAAATGCTATAATACAAACCAGAGGAATGCACTGCAGTGCTTGCGAGATGCTGGTAAAAGATACAGTAGAAGAACTCGCAGGGATACAAAAGATCAATGTAAATCATAGGACAGGAATTGTTGAAGTGAATTATGATGATTCTAAAGTAGATATTGGGATGATAAAATCAAAAATAGACCTAGAAGGTTATGAGGTTGAATAAAGATGGCAGAAACAACAAAGAAATTCAGAGCTAAAGGGATGATTTGCGGCAGCTGCGAAAAAATAATATCAAAAACAGTAGAAAAAGTTGAAGGAGTCTCTCATGTAGAGGTTGATTATACTACCGAGACCGGCGAAGTGACCTTTGACCCTGACAAGACAAGCATTAAAAAAATATTCAAGGCCATCAAAGATAAAGGTTATGATGCATCTTTATTCGAGGTAAACGGGAATGCTCCTGGGCGTCCAAGAATCAATCTTAAGGCACTAGGAATCATATTCGGATTGATCGGAGCCTTGGTTGCAGGATACTTCATCTTCACAATGGTAGAAGGCATATCCCTCCCCCGGATAAGCCAGAACATGAGCTATGGCCTCTTGTTTGTGGTCGGGCTTTTGACAGGATTCCACTGCATAGCCATGTGCGGCGGCTTTGTGGTCAGCTACACTGCCAAAGATGCCCAAGCAGGAAGAAAACCCTATAAGTCTCATGTTAAGTATGGTGTGGGAAAGATAATCTCTTACACTGTAATTGGAGCAGCGTTTGGCCTATTAGGATCAATAATTATATTCACCCCACTAATAAGAGGCGCTGCAGGCATACTTGCTGGCCTTTTCTTAGTGGTTTTCGGCCTTAACATGTTCAATATCTTCCCTTGGTTGAGAAAGGTCCGGTTAAGGACTCCAAAGTTCATAAGCAAGTTTGTTGGCAAAGAGACCAAGAAGCACAACAGCCCTTTGATAATCGGTTTACTAAATGGATTGATGATCGCATGCGGCCCTTTGCAGGCAATATATATACTGGCTGCTGGGACAGGAAGCGTCCTTGAAGGAGCCAAGCTCTTGTTCATATTCGCCCTGGGTACGTTGCCTGTGATGATAGGATTCGGATTCTTCGCGAGCTTCATCTCGAGTAAAGCCACCCAAAGGATACTGAAGGCTTCGGGAGCCATTGTCATCATTCTTGGCCTGATAATGATCAATCGTGGCCTGGCCTTGACAGGTACAGGCTGGGACACCAATTCCTTGATGGCCTCTGTTTCAGCAAGCGAAGATAGCATAACAGGAAACGCAATAAAGCTGGAGGACGGATACCAGGTCATAGAGATGGAAGTAAATAGATATGGATGGGAGCCAGACAAGTTCGTGTTGAAAAAAGATGTTCCTGTGAAATGGGTTATCAACGGAAAAGAGATCAATGGCTGCAACAACGCCATAAACGTTCCAAAGTTTGGCCTGGCATTCGACATAGTGCCTGGAGAACAAGTCATCGAGTTCACGCCAGATCAGGAGGGAGTGATATCCTGGAGTTGTTGGATGGGTATGATCCCAGGAACTTTCATTGTCAAAGAAGATATTGATCTTACTGATCAAGAAGAGATCCAGAAAGAACTGGAGACACTTCCAGAACCAGTCAGAGGGAGCTGCGGCGGAAGCTGCGGAAGCCCGACATGCGGAGCTGCAACAGGCGGTGGATGCGGCTGTGGAGGTTGAAGATGAAAAAAGAACTAAAATGCCCTTTATGCCATGAGCAAGTTTACTCTAAAGCTGGAACAGGATGTAAATTGTGCGGAATGCCTTTAGAAGACAAAAGCAGAGAATTTTGCTCTAAGATGTGCAGGAAAAAATATGAAAGAATCAACATATTAGACACACAGGACATACAGGTATCGACATGAAAAAACTTAGTTTGATATTACCAATTTTTTTGGGTTTAGCAAAACTTGTAACTGCCCACGTAGGAGAAGATAACTTTACACACCATGAGATGATGGACTGGATGCATGGTTATGGTGGAATTGGAATGGGAATTTTCGGTTGGATATTTGCAGTGTTGATTATTGTCGCCTTGATATTGCTGATAATGTGGCTAATTAAACAGATACAGAAAAAATAACATGAAAAAGATAGACATTTCGATAGGGGGCATGCATTGCCAGAGCTGTGTGACTTTAGTAGAGAGACGGCTGAACAAGACAGAAGGAGTTCTAAATGCAGTAGTCAACTTGACTACTGAGAAAGCCACTGTCAGTTATGATGATTCTAAGCTGAAAGAAGCAGACATTATAGCTGTGATCGATAAAAGCGGTTACAAAGCATCCTTGGCCCAAGAAAAGACAGATCTTGACACAGAGACCAAGAAGCGAAAAGATGAGATCAAAAAATTGAAGAGATTGTTCTATTTCAGCATTGTCTTTGCTGTTCCTGCTTTCATAATCGGAATGGTCTTCATGTGGATGGATATAATGATTCCATATGAGGTTTACATCCTATGGATTCTGGCGACTCCTGTGCAATTCTATGTTGGAGCACAGTTCTATAAGGGCATGTGGGCTGCTTTGAAGAACAAGAGCGCCAATATGGATACGTTAATCGCTCTTGGAACAAGCGCTGCATATTTCTATAGTGTCTATGCTGTGTTGTTCGCTCCTGGAACAGGCCAGTATTTTGAAGCCTCTGCTGTGTTGATAACGCTAGTGGTCCTGGGAAAATTATTAGAGGCAATCGCAAAAGGAAAGACCTCTGAAGCCATAAGAAAACTGATGAGATTATCCCCTAAGACCGCAATCATAATCAAGAACGGAAAAGAAGTCAAGATAAATGTTGATGATCTCCAAGTAGGAGATGTCATCCTCGTAAAACCAGGTGAAAGGATTCCTGTAGACGGGGTCATAATACAAGGAAACTCTGCTGTTGATGAGAGCATGATAACAGGAGAAAGCATCCCTGTTGAAAAAAAGAAAGGAGACAAAGTAGTCGGAGCAACCATAAACAAATACGGAAGCTTCAGGTTCAAAGCAGAGAAGATCGGTGCTGACACGACTCTTTCACAGATAATAAAGCTGATAGAGGATGCCCAGAGCAAAAAAGCTCCTATCCAGAGGTTCGCAGATGTTGTCTCTTCATATTTTGTCCCGGTTGTCATAGGGATTGCCATCATCACTTTCTTGACTTGGCACTTTGGGTTTTCTAGAGAAGTTTCTTTTGCCTTGATAGCATCTGTAGCTGTCTTAGTCATCGCTTGCCCATGTGCTCTTGGTTTGGCGACACCAACTGCCATAATGGTCGGTACAGGAAAAGGAGCTAAACAAGGCATCCTGATCAAAGGAGGCGATGCTCTGGAGACTGCTCATAAATTAAAATATATCATATTCGACAAGACAGGAACCATAACCAAAGGCACGCCTTCTGTCACAGACCTTATCTCATTGAACTCTGGCTCAAAAGAGAAATTGTTGCAAGTCGCAGCATCTATCGAGAATCAA
>JBDRIN010000059.1:0-2992 GCA_043815805.1 archaeon
TGACAGCTCCCAGCATGGCTGCGTTAGGGATTGGTTTTCCTATTTCGTCAATGGCTATCTGGGTCGCGTCCACTGTGAATATGTGACCTTTGAAGTCTATGATCTTCTTGATGTCTTTGGCTTTGCTGCTTGTGTTGACCAATAAGATGTCTTTTTCTTTCAGGCCGTCTGTTACTGGAATGCTTTTCAATAATGTTTCATCAACTACTATAACCATGTCTGGCTTTGTGATAGCTGTATGTAAAAGAATTGGCTTATTGCTTATCCTGGTGAAGGCCTGTACAGGCGCTCCCTGCCTTTCTGCACCGAACTCCGGCAGACTCTGTATGTATTTGCCTCTCTCTATAGCTGCCTTGGCTAAGAGCTCAGAAGCAGTCTTGGCACCCTGGCCTCCTCGGCCGTGCCATCGTATCTCAAACATCTCACCTTCCATGATTGGATAAAATTAGTCATAGTATTTAAAGTTAGCGGTAGTCCTCGAATGAGGAAAGATATTTATACTTGAAAAGCATTCTTGCTATTATGGATGAACAATCAGTAACTTACGAGCCTTTTTTAGAAGCTTTCTGTGCAGACAGGCCAGATGCGGATGATAAGTTGGTTGAGTTAATCGAAGGCATAGAGAGATTGCAAGGCCACGAAATCAGCGATGAGAATATTTTGGACATAGCAGAAGCTGCTGATGAATTTCAAGCGGCAATGCGAGAAGGTAATGTTGTCTCAGCAAGGCATATTGCCACCCTTCCTTTCCACATAATAATTCCCACTTATCGGGCTAGGAAAGGATATCAACCGACGTATCACTGAAAATGCAAAAGAAAATCACTTTTCACAACAGCAAAGGAGACAAGTTAGTTGGAATTTTATCTAATCCTACGGAGGATAAAGAAAAAATTGTTCTTATCTGCCATGGTCTTGCTTCCAATAAAGACCGTCCTATCTATGTCAAGATGGAAGAGGCCTTGAACAAGAACAATATTGCGACGTTTCGCTTTGATTTCTTCGGACAGGGCAAGAGTGAAGGAAAGTTTGAAGAAATCACGATGACAGAACTTGTTGATGATATCTTACAGGCAGTCTTGTTCTTGAAGATAAAGGGTTACTCCGAGTTCGGCATCTTCGGCTCCAGCATGGGAGGGACTGCGGCGATCATCGCAGCCACAAGGATAGAAGAGCTCTATGTTTTGGCCATCAGGTGCTCTTCCATAGATTATCACAGCAAATTATTGAAGAAAAAGACTAAGGAATATCTTGAAGACTGGAAAGAAAAAGGTTTTGTCTTGAAACGTGGGTTTGATGGTAGGATGGAAAGGCTTAATTACACAATGGTAGAAGACGTTGTAAAATATGACGGCTTTGAAGCCTGCAAAGAGATCGGAGTTCCGACTATTTTAGTCCACGGTGAAAAAGACGAGTCTTCGCCAGTAGAACAGGTGAAGAAAGCAGCCAAATTAATCAAGAACTGTAAACTAGAGATACTTAAAGGTGTTGGTCATCATTTCACTGAAGCAGGAGCATTTGAGAAAGGTCTTGAATTGCTTTCAGATTTCATCATCTCTCATTCTTGAACATCCCTGCATGCCCCGGGACGATATAATCTGCTATCTCTAGAAGTTTTTTTCTGCTCTCTTTCAATGTCTCTCTGTCATCAGCATAAGGATCATCTTCCGGCGTCTTGGGAAAATCTTTTTTCCAGAACACGTCGCCGCATATTGCTACTTTGCCCTTGTCTGTCTTCACCAGCAACGTGATGCTGTCGCTTCCATGGCCTGGAGTCCTTATGATTTCTATGTCATCTGAGATTTTGTCTTTTCTTTCTTTCCACACGTCTTTTATCCACCAGCCTAGATGATCAAGGGCTTTGGCGTTTGGAAACATGCCTATGTTCCTATAATGGTCCATATGAGAATGGGTTATGCACACAACATTGACTTCGTCAATGCTGAGGCCTTCTTTCTTCAGGGCATCAACGATTATCTTCTGGTCTGCAACAGTGCCAGGGTCCACAACCATAACTATATCTTCATTTCTGACTAGAGAAATAGTCGAACAGGAATGCCCGCCTTCTTCGTCTGCAACATACCCTTTTACAAGAACTTTCACTTCTGCCATTTTGAAAAATCAAATAAAAAATTTATTTTGCTTTTGCAGCTGCTTTTGCAATCCAAATGGTTGCAAACACAGCCAGTATGGTCACTAAAATCGCATAGACCCATGGACCGCCGTCTGATAAGGCGCACAATGCACCAGCGCCTTCTGTTCCGCATGGACCTACGAACAATGCTTTTATTGCGTCGTTCCATGCCAAAGCTGCCACTAGACCAAAGGCTGCAGTTATCAAAGCAGACATTTTATCTAATACCAGACTTGCCATTAGTTTCACCCCCCAAATTTATAGAATCAGCAAATCATTATTTATTTATAAAACTTTCTACTACTATTTCTTATAGGCAACGTAGATGTCTGCTTCTAGCATCACGCCGTCTTTGTAATAATGATGCGTAAAATAAAGGTTGCCCGCTGCATCCAGGCTTGCTTCTCCTGCAAACTGAGAGACTATTAGTTCAGGCTCTCCCCATTTCTCTCCTGTCCTTCTTGTCCTGAAAATAGCAGGACTTCCTTTGTAGAATCTTGTAAACCAAAGTTCTTTGCCGTCCTGCGTTATGAAAGGCCATCCTTCGTTCTCTGGTGTGTTCACTTTTTCTACATTTTCTGGCTCTCCCCAGCCAGTATCTGTCCTCTTGCTCACCCAGATGTCAAACTGCCCTTTTGTGCCTTCTCTTCCTGAATGATAATATAATTCTTTGCCGTCTGCTGTAATATGCATCTCTCCCATCTGATATTCTTTCATCAATTTGTCTCCTGCATAAACAGGGTTCTTCCATTCATTGTTTATCCTCTGTGCTATGAAGAAGTTCACTCCTGTATATCCTTCCCTTGCAGAGCAGAACCACATCCTGTCTCCTTGCACGAATTCACAGCCGTCCAAAGC
>JBDRIN010000060.1:0-5884 GCA_043815805.1 archaeon
GCAAATCTTGTCTTGCAATAAGTGCATTCACCAAGGCAGCCGTTGCAGATAGGGATTATCTCAATAAGGTTATTCCTTCTAATCTTCGGCAGATTCAATCTTTCATTCTTTTTCATATCGAGCAAGTGTATAACCCTGCCTTTCAGGGTTTCCTGAACCAATTCTACGATTTTATCTATCTGGCGCACTCCAACAATAGAATATCCTTTAAAGCGTTCAGAAACAGCACCCCCATCCACTTCAGCCTGAGGGATGCAGCCTGCTATTACTATTGGTTTTTTGGTCTTTGATAACTCATAGAGGAACTTTTTCTCGGTAGGATCCTTGACAGTGCAGGTGTTGAATATTATAATATCTGCTTCAGCGCAGCTTGCTGCGGCGCGAAATCCAGCTTTCTCCAATAGACCTTTCATGGCTTCTGTGTCTGACTGATTCAATGTACATCCGTAAGTTTTGAACCATACTTTTTTCATATTGCCTGGAAAATAATAAACTATTTAAAGATGCTCGTTTGTTGATTTTACATGGGCGAGGAAGATATTGAAAACAACATAGAAAAAGTAGAATTTGAAAAACCAGAATCTGAAGAGGAGAACCCTCTGGATTCGGGCCATATGGAAAAGACCATCTTAGAGATTCCTTTACAGATAAAAGCTGGTTATGATCTAGGGAAAGACATCAAGATCGAAGGGACTTTCAACCGCATCATTATCTGCGGCATGGGCGGATCCTGCATTCCAGGAGACCTCTTGAGGATATATCTGCATGACTCAAATATTCCCATAGAGACTTTCAGGGATTACTCTTTGCCGAACTACATCGACAAGAACACTCTTGTCTTTTGTATCTCTTATAGCGGCAACACAGAAGAGACCTTGAGCATGTTCAAAGAAGCAATGAGAAGAGGCTGCAAAACAGTCTGTATATGCAGTGGAGCTAGGCTTGAAAAGCTGGCTGAGACCCACAGGACACCTTTGATAAAGGTCCCATCAGGTCTACAGCCAAGAGCAGCTGTTATCTACCAATTCTTTCCCTTGATACGGATACTCGAAAACAATGGCTTGATACCCCCCAAAGAAAAAGAGGTCAAGAACCTCATCGAAAGCCTACATAAGCAAGATATCAAAGGATTAGCAGAGAAGCTGGCAGGAAAGCTCGTCGATAAGATACCTCTCATTTATTCCTCAGAAAGATTCTATCCTATTGCATATCGCTGGAAGACCGGATTCAACGAGAATGCAAAGATCATGGCCTTCTCCAACAAGTTCTCAGAGCTTAACCATAACGAGATAAACGGCTACAACAATCTGAAAGGAGACTTCCACCTGATAATTCTCACTATAGACGACGATCTCAGGAGGATGCAGAAACGCATCAGGGTAACTAAAGAACTCATACAGAAAAAAGGGGTGCCTATCACAGAAATTAACATAAAAGGCAACTATTTCTTGACCAAGATGTTCTCAGCCATCCAGATTGGAGACTTAACATCAGTCTATCTGGCTTTCAAATACAAGACAGATCCGACGCCAGTCAAGATAATAGAAGACCTAAAAGAGAAACTGGGGCCATATATATGAAGTACGCAATCGGCATAGACCTTGGCGGAACCAAGATTGAAGGCATTCTTATGGACGAGAAAGGACGGGTCCTTAATAGATACCGAACTTCTACCCAGGCACATAAGCCTTTGAAAGTCATCGTCGGAAATATAATGAACGTCGTCAAGCACCTGAAAGAGAGACCTATAAAGGGTGTGGGAATCGGTATTCCTGGTTTTATTCTTCCAAATGGTAAACTAGCCTGTGCCAATAATGTACCTGGATTGGATAATCAAAGAATAAAAAAGGTTCTTGAAAAGAGCCTCAGAACCAAAGTCTTCATCGAGAACGATGCCAATTGCTTTGCGCTTGCAGAGCACAAATTCGGCGCCGGCAAAGGCACAAAGAACATGATAGGTATGATAATAGGGACTGGAATCGGGAGCGGATTGATTCTGGATGGTAAAATCTATCGAGGATCAATAGGCGCTGCTGGAGAGATTGGCTACCAAATATTAGATCCAAACGGACCGCATTACAGCACCTTAAAAGGAGACTTTGAATCCTGGTGTTCTGGTCCAAACATTGTGAAGAGGTATAAAAAAGCCGGTGGAAAGTCCGACTTCCATTCGCCAGGCGAAGTCTTCAAGTCAAAAGAAAGAAAGGCAAAAAAGGTCATGGAAGAGACTTATGATTATCTAGGGAGAGGCATCGGAAACTTAATCAACACCTTGAACCCAGAACTCATAGTCCTTGGCGGTGGTGTCAGCAATATCCCTTTCTATAAAGAAGTGAATAAAGCAGCAAAGAAGTATACTAATCCTTCATTGCAGAGATATGTCAAGATTGTCAAGAACAAACTCGGCGATTCTGCAGGCGTAATCGGCGCTGCCGCATTTGTCTTCCAGAATTAAGTCAAGAAAGGCAAACCTGTTTTCTTGTATTCTAGATATATGATGTTTCCAAGCTTGAGATAGGTGCCATTGGTGATGTTGATGCTTAATGTGTAGTTAGTCTCGTTAGAAGGAGATTTCTCTAAAAGACATGTCTCTAGGCATTCGTTTTCAAAAGTCTCTCCTGAATCTCCTATAGGGTCAAAAGGAAGATCTGAGATGCTCATGCCGACCAGCTTCAGTCCATCGACCTCTTCAATCTCTGCTGGCTGGCCGTTCAGGATTGGGTTCACTAATAACTCCCGCACTATCGGAACGACAAGGATAACATCACTAGGGTCTCCACCTTCTGTGGTTCCAGAGGAAGTATTCTCATCGCCGACTAAAGGAGGGGTCTCTGTCCCATTAGTCTGGTTTGTTCCAGGGACATCAGGTCCTGGCTTTCCATCTCCTAAAGCCACTATCCCTGTTCCATCGTCGCTGTCATCGTCTTCAGGTTTCTCCTCAACTCCCTCATTATCGAATATTATGGTCTTGATATTGCTCTTTTTTATGGTTATTGTCGGGAAAGGATAGCCACCTAGCTGCTGCTCTATTGTCTCTACGTATATTTTGGCGTAAAGATTATATTCGCCGTTCAGATATTTGGATGATTTTACGTTGAATATGGCATAGCCCTCGCTGTTCTCAGGGAAAGCAGGCTCGTAGACACCGTTGCCTATGTACAGTTCTATCCTATTTATGTTGCCCACAAGGGTCCGGTAATAGACCTTTACAGGAACCTCTCCGCTTCTGGTGACTCCTGTAGGAGGGCTTATGACGTCGATCTGTATCTCCGGCCCAGGTTCGTTTACCACAAAAGCTGTGATACCTGCCAATCCTTCTGTATTCTTCAGGACCATCTTCCTATTGGAAAAGACAAGGTACTCTCTTTGCCAACCAGGAGCTTCTGCCCTAAGCCGGACATTGACATCCCCCGAGCCGTATATCTCTCCTGAAAGCCTCAGAGAGCTCAAGCTCAGAGGATCGCTTTTATCATTAGAAGACAGGACGAAAGTCTGGTCAGAGCCTATGACCATCCCTGTTAGCTGTGTATGGAAATTCGGCTCCTTTGGCAGAACAGTAGCAGGCGTATTGAGGACAAGGATAAATAGCATGATGAATATTATTACAGCATAAAGTATTCCTAGCTTATGTCTATTGACCTCTTCCATTTCCTTAGTATATCCCTGGCACTTGAAGTTTTTAAATCTTTGCATAGACCCATCTTAATCCTCACTCTTGAAAAGGAATAAAAAACAAAAGATTTATATAGAGGTATGATTAGTGATTAGGAGAGATAATTACTTATGATATAAATGGAGGGATTTCCCATGAAAAAATTGTTTTCAATCAAACGCTTCAAGAAAACTTCTTATGATGAAGATGAAGGCATCGAAGCAGAGGACGAGTACGTCGAACTGAACACTAATGGAGACTCAGAATCCTCATCCAAGATCATAGTCAGGCCTTTTGTGATGGAAGACTTCTCAGATATCAAGCCCATCCTGGATAGTCTTAGGGAGGGTTATACCATCGCGTTGATCAACATCAGACCTCTTAAAGATAAGGACTTGGTTGAGTTGAAGAGAGCCATCAACAAGCTGAAGAAGACCTGCGACGCCATAGAAGGAGACATTGCCGGCTTTGGCGACGATTATATCGTTGTGGCTCCAAGCTTTGCCCAGATCTATCGGGGCGGGCCTGCCAAGTCAGTTGATGAGTAATAACCTTCTGATCTGTTTTTAAATTTTTATATCTTCAAATATCCTGTTTCTAAAATAGAATCTTGATTACCAGAAACTATTTAAAAAAGATTCCTCAGGATAGGATTATGGTGAAGAAGAAAGAGGAAACAGAGATACAGCAACCAGCTGAAATAACAGGGGAGACCTGTGCTTTCTGCCATAAAAAGACCCTTACTCTAAGGGAATCTGAGATGGAAGTCCCTTTCTTCGGCTTAGTGCATCTTTTCTCTATGGATTGCTCTACTTGCGGGTATTACAAGGCAGATATTGAATCAAACGAGCAGAAAGAGCCCAGCAAGTTTGTCCTTGAGATAGATTGTGAGGATGACATGAAGATTCGCATAGTCAAATCGTCTACAGCCACCATCAAATATGGACAACTGGGCAGTGTGGAGCCAGGCGAAGCTTCCAATGGCTATATAACTAATGTAGAAGGCCTTCTTAATCGCTTCAAAAAGCAAGTTGAGCACTTGCGTGATGAGGCTGAAGACAAGGAAGACCGGAAAAAAGCCAAGAACATGGTTAAGAAATTGACAAGAGTCATGTGGGGCCAGGAAAAGTTGAAACTGACAATCGAGGATCCGAGTGGTAATTCTGCAATAATCAGCGATAAGGCAAAGAAAGAGAAGTTGAAGAAAAAATAACTACTTCTTAGGGACAACAAAACCGAAACATTTATAAATAGGTTGACCTATTAGATCTGTATGGACGACACAAACCCAGAGGAATCTGTAGACCTTGGAGAAGCACTTAGAAACTTCAAGGCCACAGCTCCGGAACCTCAAACAGAACCAAACTATCCTAAAGACCGAATAGCAACATATAGGGCTTTCAGAGATGGTGTTACAAATTCTCAATCTGTTCTTCACCCATCAGGTGGTTTTGATGCAAGCCCATCAAAAGTCTTTGATAATGTAACTTATGTAGACATAGAAGACGGTAACGAAGGATGTGTGGACGTGCTCAGAAGGGCTGGTTTAAAAGCGTTCAGGATGGACATCAGAGAGTATATTCCTGAGGAAGAACATGACTTACTTATACTTCTAAATCCTTCAATTTCGACTGAGTGGGCAGCCAGACATATAACAAGTGGAGCTTACATTATATCTAACAATTATCATGGCAACGCCAGCGAAATGCACAACGAACCCGACAAATATACCTTGTGGGGTACAATCGACCTTGCGGAAAGGGATCATGAGAAAGGACATTTCAGAGCAGAAGTTTCCAGAGACTTGACTGATTTGTTTACACCCGCAGAAAGTGGAGAAGAGTTGAGAATACTAAGACCTGATGAATATGAATTTTGGGAGTATTCTCGTCGTGGAATACTGGAGAGCATGAACATCGAACCAGAAGAGAGATTTGAAGACATGTACATGCAATTTCAGAGATTAATGCAAGAGCCAGAAGTGCTACCTTCAAAAAGATCCTCAGACGATTATATCTTCGTCAAGAAGTAGTTCTTTTCAAAATGTTCTTTACACTACCAAACTCGTAGAGTTTGTCACCAGCCACTATCACTTTAAAGTCTGTTATGTCTGTGAGAAACGGACTTAGAAGGTTCTCTTGAAGTATATCTGTCCCCTCATTCACAAGGTTAAATGACGGCATGACTACCATAGTCTTAGCGTTCCATTTGCCTTTCAGGAAGCACTTGAAG
>JBDRIN010000061.1:0-2025 GCA_043815805.1 archaeon
AATAATGGCAAAGAAAGTCGCCAAAGTTGGCGTTAAGAAGCAAAAAGGATGGCTATACTTCGTGGATAAGAGCGGAGATATTTCTCGTGCCCTTATGGCAAGAGGCGGAAAGAGGAAGGGCATGAAAAAGAAGACAGAGAAAGTTGCAAAAGTAAGCGTGAAAAAAGAAGACGGCTATCTGTACTTCGTGGACAAGCAAGGCGACATCTCCATGGCCAAGATGGCCCGTGGACGATAGAACCTTTTTTTTCTTTTTTTAGAATTCTTTTGGTTCCAGTCAAGGTATAGCCTTTTGCGGGCATGCTGCTATGCATCTTCCCTCGCTGTCGCATGTCTCGGGTGCGACAATTGTCGAGACCTTGTTCACTATCTTAAGCGTCCCTGGGTGGCAGGCCATGACACAGTGAGAGCATCCTATGCACCTTCCTATGTCTATTTTCAGCAATTTTTTTTGTTGGCATGGTTCTTTGGAGAAAGATTGTGTTTACTAATTTATTCTCCAAAATCTTCCCACGAATCTTGCCATTTTCAAATAGAATCTTGAAAGTAAAGGGTAGACTATTCCCTGCCAATAAACTTTTTCCAGTTCTTCCTGTATTCTGAGAGCTTCCTGTCGAACTCGTCTCTTGGTGTCTGTTCTATCCCTAACTCCTCCAGCTTTGATTTAAGTAGATCTAAGACTGCATCCTTGTCACCCTCTGTTGCTTTCTTCTCAAGCTCGATAATTTGTCCATAGCCTTTTGTATCATCAAGCATGACATCTATCCCTTCCCAGAAGTATGTGAGCCTTTCCCTTATCCATTTCACGCCTATCTCAAATCCCAAATCCAGTAACATCTGCAGGATTTTTTCAAAGTCATCCCTCTCAAACCGTATCTCTGTCTCCTCCCTCTGCTCGTCGTGTATTTTCCCTTTCTTCATCCATATCTTTGAGCAGGTATTGTTCTTCTGTATGCGCAGGTCATGCCTTGCTTTGAAGTACATCGTCTCCTGATGGTCCTTTGCTGTCAGTTTTGCATTTTTGTCTAAGAACTTCTTCAGCTTGACATATTTCTCTTTGGTTATTAGGCTACGAATTTCGACTTCTATTGGCATTCCAGCAACGTCAGGCTAGGCAGTTTATAATATTTGCCACATCGAGTACCTATGTCTACCGGTTTATGCAATAAATCAAATAGTGCAAGTCCTACCACCCAAAATCCATTGACCAGCACAACAACCCTTAAATAACCCAATTATTTTCAGGATTTTATGATCACCTACAAGCAGCGTTGCATCCGATGCAAGAAGAATCACGTCGAAGTCACTCGAGGCACAAGGTTTGCGCTCTGCTATGACTGCCAGAAGTCAGAGCTTGCTGGAGAAATAAAAGATAAAAAGATGGCAGAGCTTTTTGACATTCCTGAGGAGTTCTACAGGAGAAATCTTTTCTTGCGGTCGATAAAGATCAACTATCTCAAGTTCGGAAACCTGACTGAAAAGCAGGTTGATGCTTTCAAGAAGACTGTGGAGTCACTAAAGAAATCAGGCACTGACAATCCCATGCCTTTCGAGTAAGACAATAATTTATATATCCTCAACTATTTTTTTCACTGCATGACAAAAGGCATAGTCGTCTCTGGAGAGTTCGGCAAGATTCTTGTGAGGGAGAAGTCAGATGCCTCATTTGAACTTGGAGAGCTTTTGATTGCAGACACAGCAAGTGGAAAGGTTCTTCTCCAGGTCTATGACCTTGCCTATGGCTCCCAGATTCCTCAAGGAATGCGCGAGCTTGTCGCTGGACATGCATTGGAGGAAGGCCTCCCGCTGGATTTTATTGACTCAAAGACAAGAAACTACAATCTTGCAATGCTTAAGAATCTTGTAACTTTAAGGGATTCTTCTGTTGCTATCTCCAAGACCATGCCAACTTTTTTCTCGTCTGTTAGGGAGGTTACTGCAGATGACTTAAGGTTCATAATTAGGCCCAGTAATCCTTTGTTTCTTGGCAGGCTTCGCTCTGGCTCAAAGACTTTGGATGTTGAT